>CAZORB010000121.1:0-6574 GCA_964581825.1 uncultured Bordetella sp. | reverse complement strand
GCTGTGCTTGGCGGCATCTACGCAGGTGTGTTTTCACCCACTGAGGCTGCAGGAATCGCGTGCGTCTACGCAATGCTGGTCGTGGGCCTTGTGTATCGCGAGATCGGCGCCTTTGAGATTCTGTTGTCGGCAGGCCGATCCATGGTGCTCACCGCTCAGGTGTTCATCATCGTTGCGGCGGGTGGCGTTTTTTCCTGGCTACTAACGGTCAACAACGTGCCGCAGAGTCTGGTGGCGTGGGTGCTCGCGCTCAAGCTCGAGCCCTGGATGGTGCTCATGGCCATCAATGTTCTGCTGCTGATCGTTGGAATGTTCCTCGATACCGCTTCATCCATCCTGGTACTCACGCCGCTGCTTGCGCCTGTTGCCAAGGCGATTGGCGTCGATCCCGTACACTTTGGCGTTATCGTGGTCATGAACCTCAGCATCGGCACCTTCACGCCGCCGTTCGGCATCAATCTGTTCGTCGGTCAGGCGGTATTTCGCCTGCCCATGTCGGTGATGTATCCCGGTGTTGTTCCCTTCATCGTTGCCAGCCTCGTTGCGCTAATGCTGGTCACCTATATTCCCCAACTGTCGCTTGTCACGCTGAAGCTGCTGTGATGGGCTCGCTACTGCCGAGGCTTTCGTAACCATGTCGTCTGACGCATCAGGGGTCGATTCGGGGCGTTCGGCCGCCTGGCGGTGCGCCTGTTGCCCAATCGATATTCATGCACACTGGTTTCCGCGTCGTTGGCTGAAGGAACTCGAGCGTCGGGGGCCAGCGCATGGTCTGCACTGGGAAAACCTTGAAGGTGCAGGCCCGCGATTTCGCCATGGCCACCTGTCAACCGGCCCTGCAGGCCCCAGGTTCATCGATCTGGAGGCCAGGCGTGAAGCGATGGTGGGGCAGGGCGTTTCGGCGCAGGCTTTATCGCTATCGCAGCCTATGGTGTATTGGGCGGGCCATGAAGATGGCAACGCGCTTGCGTCGCTCTACAACGACTGTCTGGCGGAAGCCTGCCAGGCGCATCCGGAGCAATTTGTGGGCTTGGCCACGCTCCCGATGCAGTCGGTTGATCTGACGCTGCGCGAAATTGAACGTCTACCTTCGCTCCCAGGAATCCGTGGCGTCTGCCTCGCAACCTGCGTGCTCGACCGCGACCTGTCAGACCCAGTGTTCACACCGGTCTGGGAGCGGCTTGAGGCCCTCGGTCTGCCCGTGTTTCTGCACCCCACTTTTGTGCTTGCCCCAGATCGACTTGATCGCTTTTATCTGACCAATCTGCTGGGCAATCCATTCGAAACGGCCGTCGCGGCTGCGCACCTCATTTTCGGCGGGGTCTTGGATCGATTCCCCAGGCTTGAGGTAGTGCTACCGCATGCGGGCGGTGCGTTTCCCTGGTTGGTGGGCCGGTTACGCCGAGGCTGGGAAAAACGTGCAGATCTGAAACCGCTTTCGGCCGATCCAGTCAGCTATCTGCGGCGTTTTCATTACGACACGATTGGCTACTCAGCCGATGTGCTCGACTACCTTCTGCGCCATGTCGGGGCCGACCGCATCATGATGGGCAGCGACTATTGCTTTCCCATTGCCTACGAACAGCCGGTTGAAATTGTGACCGCGCATCCGGGACTATCCGAGGCTGACCAGCTTGCAATTCTTGAGGGGAACGCCAGGCGCTTGTTACAGCTTCCCAGCACCCCCTCAACGGCTGCGTAATCAGGCGGCTTCGTTACTCGGCCTGTATACCCGCCTGCTTAATGAGCTTCGCGTACTTTTCGAACTCGGCGCGGGTGAAGGCCGCGAACTGCTCAGGAGTGTTGGCGACCGGCTCAGCACCGAACTGATTAAGCTTCTCGCGCATTTCCGGCAGTTGCACAATCCGCGCGATCTCGCGCTGAATCCGCTGGGTGATCTCGGTCGGCACATTGCGTGCGGTGTACATGCCGTACCAGGCGTAGGTTTCATAGTCCGGCAAGCCCGCTTCAATGGCGGTGGGAACGTCAGGCATCGACGGATGCCGCGCACGACCGGCCACAGCCAACACGCGGAGCTTTCCCGACTTGTAGTGCTGCAGCACGGTAAGCGTGCTGGTGAAGCCCGCCTCGATGTGACCGCCCAGCATGTCGGTCATGATCATCGAGCCGCCTTTGTAGGGAACATGGGTCAGATCGACACCCGCCTGTTGCTTGAACTGCTCGCCCGCCAGCCGGGAAGACGGCTCTGAACTACCAAAGCGTAGCTTTCCGGGATTGGCTTTGGCATGCGCGATAAATTCACGCAGGGTGTTGGCGGGCACCGATGGCGTGACCACCACCACCCACGGTGAGGTGGCAATTAGAGTGACAGGCGCGGCATCGGCCACTGGATCAAACGGCATGCTCTTCTGCAGGCTGCCGTTAATCACATGTGCGCCCACCACGACCACCAGATTATGGCCATCAGGGGGCGACTTCAAAACGAGGTCGGTGCCCACAATGCCGTTGGCGCCGGGCCGGTTCTCTACCACCACGTTCTGGCCCCAGGCTTCGCCGAGCTTTGCCGCCAGCTGACGACTGATGATGTCTGTGCCGCCGCCGGGCGCGTAGGGCACTACGATCCGTACCGGCCGGTTGGGGAAGGTTTGCTGTTGCTGGGCAGCCGCTGGCAGCGCAGCTGACACCAGGCAGGTGGCCGCGAAGGCGGCCCGCAGCATGGAACGCATCATGTGAAAGCTCCTGGAAAAGTCCGGCTAAAGAATTTCATCAATCCTTAACTCAACCGCATTCGCGGTACGCCGACCATAGGCCACCGCCAGCAGGCGCGTGAGATAAAGCAGTGACGGGGCGCTGGTTTCAAAGCGCATTACGGTTCGAAAGTAATAGCGCTCGGGGTCGACGTCTTCCCCGCGCGCAAGTTGCGCGAGCACTTCTGGCGAGGCGGTGCGCAGCCCCTGACTGGTGACCTGAATCAGCTCACCCTGATCGGTTTTCAGCGTATAGCGCGCATCAAGATCGATGGTGCCATCGCTTCGTACCCACTGCCAGTCAGCACCGCCAGGAAGCACGCTGCCCGATAGACGATCGCCTTCAAAGTGTCCGCCCAGAATGTTCACCACGCGCCGGTGTCCCATCGGCGTCAATCCGACATCGACAATGTCGGCGAGTTCGGCACGTAGCAGACGGATAAGCGGGCGCGTCGCAACAGACATCAGCGCATCCGTTTCCAGGTAAGCGAGTGAGTACGCTGCACGGCAGTGCCGGGCAGGGTGTCCTGCGCAGAGAGCACCAGCGTGTTGTGGTCGGCAAAGCGCATCAGGCGAATCTGGTCGGTACCGATCAGGTTGGGATACAGCGCGATCACCACTTCGTGTCGTACGTGATCCGCATCGGGAAATGAGAAAGGCCCGCCGTAATTCATGAACGTGTCGATGGCATCGAGCCGTTCATTGACGGGCGCGTGCTTCAGGCTGGCGCTCGACATGACTGGCCGATTGGCTCGACAGATGCTTGCGTTCATCCACCCATCCGGGCTGTACACCAGCAGTCCCTCTGGGTGGTCGCCGAAGGGCAGGGTGGGTGCCCGGCCATCCGAGTACTCGGTTCGCCAGTCAGCCAGCCGCCAGCCACCCACGATAGGGTGGTTTTCAACCGCCGCAGCAACTGTTGCAGGGCTAGAACTGCTCATGCGCGCCCTGCAGCCTTCAGCTCCTGCCGAACGATTGCCGCGCCTGCCGCCATCGCCTGCATTTTTCCGAATGCAACATCGCGTGGCAGGTACTTCATGCCGCAATCCGGTGCAACGATGATGTTCTCAGCCGGCGCGTAGGGAAGCGCGCGTCGGATCCGCGCGGCAATGGTTTCTGGTGACTCCACCGTCATATCGCTCAGATCGACCACGCCTAAAATAATCTTCTTGCCGGTTAGATCTTTCAGTACAGCAACATCAAGATTGGACTGTGCGGTTTCAAGGCTGATCTGATGGCAGCTGCAGTTTTTAAGCTGCGACAGAAACGAGTAACCGCTGGGCCGCGCGTGGATCACATGTGCGTAGCCGAAGCAGATATGAACTGCGGTGGTACCGGTGATGCCTTCGAGTGCGGCATTCAGCGCCTGCAGGCCGTATTGTTCAGCGGGTTCAGGACGCGCCTGCATGTAGGGCTCGTCGACCTGAACAATGTCTGCACCCGCAGCGAACAGATCGCGAATTTCCTCGTTAACCGCTGCAGCGTAGTCGAGTGCTGCGTCGGCAAGGTGGCGGTAAAAATCGTTTTGCGCCTGCTGGGCCATGGTGAACGGACCTGGCACGGTGATCTTGATGGGGCGCGTGGTGTGTCGGCGCAGGAACTTCAAGTCGTCGACCTGAACCGAATGTTTACGGCGAATCTTTCCAACGATGCGTGGTACCGGGTTCGGATGACCCGAGCGATCGAGCGCAGTGCCCGGGTTATCGATGTCGATACCCTCGAGCGCGGTAGCAAACCGGTTCGAGTAGCTTTCTCGACGAATCTCCCCGTCGGTAATGATGTCCAGGCCTGCGTCTTCCTGAAGCTTGATCGCAGCGAGCGTGGCGTCGTTTTGTGCTTCAGCGAGCACTGCCTCGGGCACTTTCCAGATTTCACGAGCCCGGACACGCGGCGGAAACCGTCCGCGAAGATTGTCACGGTCGACGAGCCAGTCGGGCTGCGGCAGGCTGCCAACAAGTGAGGTGGGTAATAGCATGGAGTCTCCTCGGCGTCTTTGTTTGATTTTCGATTCGCAGCCTGAGTCGGTCTGCGGTTTGGGGGTAGTGTAGCGCCGTCGCGCCTCGGGCAGCCCTGGGCGGGTTCAGGGAGTTCATCAACGATGCTTGCTCGGGTCACCGTTCCGCTGGCGGCCGCCAATTTCATGAATCAGGCGGCGCGTACGGTGATGGCCATTGTCGGGCCCGTTCTGGCGATTGAGCTCGGGCTGTCGGCGAGCGAGCTCGGCATGCTGGCTGCCTTTCTGTTTGCCGCCTATGCGGCGGCGCAGTTGCCGCTCGGGGTGGCGCTGGATGCCTTTGGGGCAAGACGCGTTCAGGCCGCTCTCATGACGCTGGCTGCGCTCGGCTTTGCCGTGTTCGCGCTCTCGCCTGATTTCATCGGGCTCGCTATCGGGCGCGTGATGATAGGCATTGGCATTTCAGCCGGTCTGATGGCGGTCATCAAGGCGCATTCCGAGTGGTTCGAGGTTAATCGCCGTGCGCACCTCACCGGCATTGCGATGGCCATTGGTTCGCTGGGAAGTGCCCTTACCACTACGCCAGTCCAGGCGCTACTGCCAGCGCTTGGCTGGCGGGGCGTCTTTGCGGTGCTGGGCGCCATGACGTTCGCTGTCGCGGTCTGGATTTTCTTCGCGGTGCCCGACAAACCCAGAGTGCCTGGCCCGGCCCGAACCCTGATGGGTGACATCGCGGTGAGCGGTCGCATTCTCGCCTCAAGAAACTTCTGGCGATACGGGCCCGCGATGGGAACCCTGTCGATGTTCAACTTCGCCTATCTGGGACTCTGGGCAGGGCCGTGGCTGCGTGACGTCGCTGGCATGGACGGCCCGGCTCGCGCGGGCGTCCTGTTTCTTTACACGCTCGCGATGGTGGCAGGCAGCATGATCACCGGTAGCGCGTCGAGTCGAGCGAGCATTGCGGGTTTGCCGCCCTTTATCGTTCCGGTGGTGTGCCTGGGCGCCATGGTGGTGCTGCAGATCGGCATGATGTTCCAGCCCTCGCATGTGGCGGTGGTCATTCTGCTATGGGGTGCAGCTGCCGTGTTCGGTGCCGCGGGGCCGGTAGCGTATGTCGCCATGGGGCAGCTGTTTCCCCCGGAGCAGACCGGTCGCGTCTCCACGGCTGTGAATATGCTGTCGCTCGGGGGCGCGTTCCTGGTTCAGGCGGCAATCGGCTGGATACTCGATCTCTGGCCGCGCACCGTCGATGGCGGATGGGACCCCGCGGGCTACAGCTGGGCCCTGGGCTTAACCGCCGCCATGCAGGCCGTCGCGGCGGTCGTGCTTGCAACAGCGCCCAAGCAAGCCCGCTAAACCGGTTGCTTCAGCAACGGGTGCTACTTGCGCGCGATCACCATGGCCCAGGGGAAGCGCCAGGCCCGGTAGTCGGGCGCAAGCGTTCCATCGGCCTCTTCGAACGGAATAATCTCCACGTCGCGGAAGCCCGCTTTCTTGTGAAGTTCAACCAGGTCAAGCTCATTCAGCGGCTCCATGAACGGCTCATTATTGCGACGTCCATGCGAGTAATGAATGAAGCGCTTGAACGGGTCATGACCTGGCACCAGAAAATCAAGATGAGCTACCAGGCCGCCGGGTTCAAGCAGGCGGTAGCTCTCTGTAATCAGGCGTTCGATATACGGCGGCGGCAGTTCGTGAAGCAGCATGGTGCTGGTGACCGAATCGAAGCTTTGGCTTGCCAGCCCAGTATTGGCTGCATCACGCTGCAGAAAGCGCACACCCGAGGCCTGATCCTCGCGTGCATTGAGCGCCGCCACGCGTAAACAGGGCGCCGACAAATCGACCGCCGTGAGCGTAAGTTCGGGAACCTCCTGGTAGAACGGGCGCGTGCTCTTGCCAAAGCCGCACCCGA
>CAZORB010000120.1:0-13038 GCA_964581825.1 uncultured Bordetella sp. | reverse complement strand
CGAACCGCGACTGCGCTCTTCCTGGGCGCGTTAGGCGGGGCGACGTTCGCGTGGCTGAACGCGCCGCTTCCCTGGATGCTGGGCCCGATCTTTACGATCGCCGCGTGCAATCTCGCGGGTGCGGGCTTCGCCCCACCCATCGCAGTACGCCGCAGCGGGCAGTGGGTAGTGGGGGCCGTGCTGGGGCTTTATTTCACGCCAGACGCGGTCGGGCGCATGGCGGCGCTCGGGCCGGCGCTGATCCTTGCCACGGTCGCCATCATCCTTCTCGGACTGGGTTTTTGCTGGGCGCTGATCCGCTTCGCAAGGGCTGACCCTGCAACCGCTTTTTTCGGTGGCGCGATCGGCGGCGCCTCCGAGATGTTGGTACAAGGTGAGCGACATGGCGGGTCAGGGCAACTGATCTCTGCGGGCCACACGCTTCGCCTGATCATCGTCATCACACTCATTCCTTTCAGTATGGCGATGCTCGGGGTGCGGGGCGATGATGCATGGCTGCCGCCCCCCCTTGAAATTTCGGTGCCCGCATTGCTGGTACTGGCGGCATGCACCGGACTCGCCGCGCTGCTCGCGCAGCGGCTTCGCGTGCCAAACGCCTGGGTGCTTGGGCCGTTGTTCTGCGCGGCGTTCATGGCCTATTCCGAAATTCTGCTCACGGCACTACCGCGCCCGCTCATCAATATCGGACAGCTGTTGTTGGGCGTTGCAATTGGCTCGCGCTTTGCGCCCGATTTCTTTCGCGTAGCGCCGCGCTATCTGGCGGTGGTTGCGATCAGTTCTGTGACAGGGGTTGTGTTGGCGCTGCTGCTTGCCTGGGGGCTCTCCTCGCTATCGGGCTTGCGTGTGGCAACGCTTCTTCTGGCGGTCGCACCGGGCGGTGTCGCCGAAATGGCGTTGACGGCCAAGGTGCTGCAGCTCGGTGTGCCGGTGGTAACCGCGTTTCAGGTGGCGCGGGTGGTGACGTTGCTGTTAAGCGTGGGGTCACTCTATCGCTGGCTTGCGCAGTGGTTTGGATGGCGGATTTCTCCATGCGCCTGATCCGTCCCCCGCTGGTGCCAGTCTTTCTGGTGATAGGCATCGTATTGGTGTGGCTAGCGAGCCGAACCGCCGAGCCCGAACCACATGGCGGTCCTTGGTTCGTTGACAAAGCGGCCGTGCATCCGATTCTTGGCAGCGGCCTGGACGTGCTGCGCGACCCTACCCGTGCGCTCACATTGGAGCAGGCACGGAGCGACGCCCAGCGTGATCTGTATCGGCCTCTCGTCGGGAACCTGAGCGCGGGCTATGTTCCGGATGCCTTCTGGCTGCGTTTTAGCGTTACCAATCCGAGCGCTGTGCCGGCCGCACGCTGGCTGGAAGTGATGCCCGCATTCATCGACGACATTCAAGTTCATCACGTTGGCCCCGACGGGCGGATCGATACCCGGCGAGGCGGCGATACCTTGCCGCAGTCTTCCAAGGAGGAGCGCTACCGGGGTCATGTCTTTAAGTTTGAGCTGCAGCCCGGAATTCATGAATTTTTCATTCGAGTTGAAACGACCAGCACGGTGGCGGCGCTGATCAAGCTCTGGCAACCAGACGCGTTCACTCGGAACCATCGGGTCGGTTACCTGGGGCTGGGGCTCTACTTCAGCCTGATTTTTACCGTGATGCTGTTTAACCTGGTGAATTGGCTGTTCATACGTCGCGTTGAGATTCTGGTTTACGTGTCCTTTCTGCTTTTCAACGCGCTGCAGTGGTTAAGTGTGCAGGGCTTGTCGGCGGAGTTTATGTTTCCCGAGTCGCCGGCGCTGGCCAACCTGATGCTGAAGATCTGTATGCCGACGGTGGGAGCCCTGGCGCTGCTCTTTTACATGTTGGCGCTCGAGCTTAAGCAGCATCATCCCTTTGCCTTCCGGTTGAACGTGGTCGGCATCGGCGCCTGTGTCATCGGGGTACTGGGCACGCTATTGGGTCATTTCCAGTTGCTCGCCGGGCCTTTGCTCACGCTGGGGCTGATCTCGCTATTGAGCATTCCCTGGCCCGCCTATCGCCAGTGGCAGACGGGCGAGCCCGCCGCGCGTCTCACGGCAGCAGCCTACGTGCTGTTTGGCATTCTTGCCTCATTGAACATTCTTGGAACGCTGTCGGTGGTCCCGTACAGCGAATGGACGCTGTGGGCGGGGCTGGCCAGTAACCTCTGCCATGTGTTGCTGCTTCACTTTGCGCTGCTGCAGCGCCTGCGTGCGGTTGAAGGAGAGCGTGCGGCCGCGGTCGAGCGCTCGGCGTTGGCCGAACGGCAGGCTGAACTGGAACGCCAGCACCGCGAAGATCAGGAAAAGCTTCTGTCCATGATCACCCATGAGATTCGAACGCCGGTTGCCGTGATCGATGCAGCCACGCGGTCGCTTGCGATGCTAGATCCGGCGCCGACGATCGATCGATCCGAGCGCTACGACCGAGTCCGGCGTTCAGTGAACCGACTGGTTGCCCTGACCGACCTCGCGCTCGCGCAAACCGGCCTCCAGGTTGGGACGCTGAAGCATCACTTCACCGAGATTGATCCGGTATCGCTCACTCACGATGTCGTCTTGCTGGTAGGCAAGCCCTCATCGTCGCGGGTGCAGGCCCAGATTGCCGATTCCTTGCCTGGTTTTCGGGGTGATCTGCGAACCATTCGGTTCGCCCTGCTCAACCTGATCGACAACGCCTGCAAGTACTCTCCAGCTGGCTTGCCAGTGCAGGTGCGCGTAACACTGTCAACCGAGGCGGGTCGTCGAGGCATCCTTTGGACGGTTGAAGACGAAGGTCGTGGCGTTCCCCCGGGCATGGAAGAAAAAATATTCGAGAAGTACTTTCGCGCTGGAGAATCGGTCGGCGGCGAGGTTAAGCCTGGTCTTGGCCTTGGCCTCTACCTGTGTCGGCATATCGCCGAGGCGCACGACGGTTGGGTGCGCGTCGAAGCGGGACGGACGGCTGGCGCCTGTTTCCGACTCTGGCTACCGCTTGAGCCTGGTGCTCACCGAACCGGCTGAGCAACGATGCGCGGCGTTGAGCAGACGCCCGACCGTCGGAAGAATTACCGGAAAGTTGACTGCTCGCAGAGGTCGCG
This sequence comes from uncultured Bordetella sp., assembly GCA_964581825.1. GTDB lineage: Bacteria > Pseudomonadota > Gammaproteobacteria > Burkholderiales > Burkholderiaceae_E > SYIM01. Next base: position 9,947 of record CAZORB010000120.1, on the reverse strand, counting down.
CCGGCTGTTGTCGCGTCATACAATTCGTATTCTTTTTCGCCTGATTCGGAGCCCGTACTCATGTCCACCCCCTCGTCTGGCCGCCCTCCTTTTCGTGCCGATCATGTTGGCAGCCTGCTCAGACCGGCCGCGCTTCGCCAGGCCTGGAAAGCGCGCTCGGCAGGGCAGCTGAACGAAACCGATTTCGAGCGCATCACCAACGAATCGATTCGCGGTGTGGTCACCCTGCAGGAGCGCGCAGGTCTTCAGGTTGTCAATGACGGGGAGTTCCGTCGTGGCTCCTACTGGCTGCGCTTTGTCCAAAAAACCACCGGTATGGGCATCCGGCCCGCGGTGTTCAAGTTCCGAGACGAATCCGATAACGTCGTCGAGTTCACCGCGCCGCATGTCGAGAAGAAAATTCATCGAAGTGGCCCGATTACGGTTGACGAGTTCCGCTTCGTTGCGCCGCTCACGCGCACGACGGTAAAGGTCACGATGCCGTCGCCGTCCACGCTTCATTTCTGGCGCGGCACCTCGTTTGCCGAGCCTGGCACCTACGACACCGACGAAAGCTTCTTTGCTGATCTTGCCAAGGTGTTTCAGGAAGAGCTCGCCGAGCTGTATGCAGCGGGTGGCCGCTACGCGCAGCTCGACGAGGTGCCTCTTGCGATGCTCTGCGATCCCGACATTCGCGACAAGGTTCGCGCCCAGGGCAGCGACCCCGATCGCCTGGTCGACCTTTATGTAGAGGCCATCAACCAGGCCGTCGGCCAGCGGCCCGCAGATATGAAAATCGGCGTGCATATGTGCCGAGGCAATTTCAAGGGCAAGTATCTGTCGGAGGGCGGCTACGGCGATGTCGCCGAAAAGCTTTTCAAAGGCGCCAAGGTCGATCACTTCCTGCTCGAATACGACACCCCTCGCGCCGGAGACTTCTCGCCACTTCGCCACGTACCCGCCGACAAGGGCGTGGTGCTGGGAATCGTTTCATCGAAGGTGGCGGATCTGGAGTCTGTCGATTTTCTGCGCGCGCGAATCGATGATGCGGGCCGCTTCATCAACGTGTCCCAGCTGGGCCTCAGCCCGCAGTGCGGGTTTGCCTCAACCGTAGCGGGTAATCCTGTCACGGAAGACGATCAGCTGGCCAAGCTCGCCCGCTGCGTCGAGGTCGCGCAGCGCGTGTGGGGCGATTGAGCGGCTCTCGCGTAATCCATCGCCCCGCGGGTGCGGGTAGGTTGTCAGCCTGCAGCGCCCGTTGTGGGCCGCCGCCGGCCTAAGTAAGCCTCAACCACCTCGGGTTGGCTCAGCACCTGCTCGGGCGCGCCCTCGGCGAGCGGCCGGCCGTGGGCCAACACCACCAGCCGGTCGGCAAGATCGCTCACCATCTGCATGTCGTGCTCAACCCAGATCATTGGAATCCCCAGCTCAACCCTGACCCGCAAAATGAAGCGCGCAAGATTCTCGCGCTCATCGCGGTTGAGCCCTGAGGAGGGTTCGTCGAGCAGCAGAAGCTCAGGCTCCATTGCGAGCGCCCGGGCGAAACCCACCACTTTCTGCAGTCCGAACGGCAGGCCCGCTACATCGGCATGTCGCCAGCGCTCCAGTTCAACGAATTCGATAACACGCTCGACCGCCTGGCGATGGGCACGTTCCTCATCGCGTACGCGCCGCGTAAACAGACCTTGAGCGAGCAGACCCGCGCGCATTCTGGCGTGTCTGGCCACCATGAGGTTGTCGACGACGCTCATGTGCGGCACCAGCTCGCCGTGCTGAAAGGTGCGGGCAATGCCCAGCTGGGCAATTCGATGCGGCCGCAGGCCAGAGAGCGATCGGCCCTTGAAACGGATGCTGCCTCGGGTGGGGGGATAGATGCCGCAGATGCAATTGAGCACCGACGTCTTTCCTGCGCCATTGGGACCGATCAGGGCGACGAGCTCGGGGCCATCCACCGAAAAATGAACGCCTGACAGCACTTCGAGACCGCCGAAGGCAAGCGACAACTGCTCCACCTGAAGCACAGGAGACTGCGTCATCCAAACCACCTGCGGCTGCGCCGATACTGCTTGACCTCGCGATAGCTGCGTCGCTCCCCCGTGCCGCCCAGATAAAACTCCTGCACGTCGGCATGCTCGCGCAGACGCGCGGGTGTGCCATCGAGCACGATGCGCCCGTTTTCCATGATGTAGCCGTGATCGGCCATCGATAGCGCAAGCTCGGCGTTCTGTTCGACGAGCAGCACCGACACCCCCATGCGGTCACGCACCTGCCGAAGTCGATCGGCGATGTCGTCAACAATGCGCGGTGCAAGCCCCTGCGATAATTCATCCACCAGGAGCAGGCGCGGCCCGCAGACCAGCGCCGAGCCGATTGCCAGCATTTGACGTTCGCCGCCCGATAACAGGCCAGCGGTACGACGTTTAAGCCGCGTGAGCGCTGGAAAAAGCTCCCACACCGCTTCGATGAGCCCGCGTCGGTCGCTGCCAGGCCGCGTGACAGTAGCCTCCAGGTTCTCGGCGACCGTGAGATTGGGGAACACTTTGTCGCGCTCGGGTACGAGCACGATGCCACGGGACGTGATCCGATGTGGCGGCTGGTTTTCAATCGGTTCGCCCTCATAGACGATTCGTCCTGAGGTGACCCGTGCGTCATCAAGCCCGATAAAACCCGACACCGCGCGCAGCGTGGTAGTTTTGCCTGCGCCGTTCGTGCCCAGGATCGCCACGATATTTCCGGCGTGCACGTCAACGCTCACGCCCTGCAGCGCAGTGATGACGCGGTGATAGGCCACTTCGATCTGGTCGATTCGCAGTAGCGGTGCTGGCGCGCTCATAGCCTTTGCCTTACTTGAGCGGGCGCTGCCGAAACGGCCACAACAGAAACCAGTTTCGAAGCCGGTGCCAGATGCCTACCAGGCCCTGTGGCTCAAATAGCAGGAACAGGATCATGACGAGGCCAAAGGCCGCATAGTTCACGGCGAACACGAGGCTCGACATTGATTCACCGCCCGGCAGCTGAGCAAGGGCCATTTCAATCAGATACGGAAACAGCGTAACGAAGGCTGCACCCAGCACCGCACCGAGAATGGAGCCCATCCCCCCGATGATGATCATTGCCACGTACTGAATCGTGAGGAACAGCGAGAAGGCCTCGCTTGAAACAAAGCCTCGGTAGTAGGCAAACAAACTGCCCGACATCGCTGTGAGCGTGGAAGCAATAACAAAAGCGCTTACCTTGGCGCCCGCCACAGGGATGCCCAGCGCTTCGGCCACCGGTTCGCGGCCGTGCAATGCGCGCCAGGCTCGGCCGGTGCGGCTTCGAAGCAGATTGAGCGCGAAAAGCACAGCGGCCCCCGCGCAGACAAAAAGCGCTGCGTACCAGAGCCGCGGATCGACCAGTTCCGCGCCGAAAAGAGACGGCGGATCGATGACTACGCCCGAGGACAATCCACGCCGGGTTTCGTATTCCTGGCCTGCGTGAATCACGATGAAGTGCAGCGCAAGCGTGGAGACTGCCAGGTATAGCCCGCGTAGCCGCAGGCTCGGTAGTCCGAACAGAAAGCCGATGAGCGCGCCGACCATGCCCGATGCGGGTAATGCAATCCAGAACGGCGCGCCAGTTTCGCGCGCCAGGATGCCGGTGGTAAACGCGCCCGCGGCCATCAAGCCCGCATGTCCGAGCGATACCTGTCCTGCGTAGCCGGTGAGCAGCATGAGCGCCACGGCGCCCACCACGGCAATCAGCACCTGATTGGCGAGGTCTAGCAGGAAGGCGGATGCCACCAGTGGGAACACACAGGCCAGCACGAGTCCCACCACCGCGGCGCCGCGTTGGCCGCGGGTTTGCAGCAGGCGCCAGTCGTCGGCGTAATCGGTGCGGAAGTATCCGCTTGAGTGAGGCTGAGGCATGGCGGGTGATCAGACGCGGTCGAGTTCTTCGCGTGTCCCGAAGAGGCCCCAGGGACGGACGATCAACATGGCAAGCAGCACAATAAAGGGCACCACATCGGCGAGCAGCGGACTGACAAACTGGATAACCAGCACCTCGGCCGTCGCAATGATGAGCGCACCCAGGATAGCGCCAGCCAGGCTGTCGAGTCCCCCCACCAGTGCGGCTGGAAACGCCTTGAGCCCAATTACCACCATCGTCTGATCAAGTGCCGTGTTGAGCGCCAGCAGCATGCCAGCCGTACCGCCGGTGAGCGTGGCAAGGCACCAGGCAAGCGCGTAAATGACGTGAAGCGAGATGCCGCGCTGCGCTGCGAGCAACGGGCTTTGCCCCGCGGCGCGCATCCGAATGCCCCAGGGTGAAAACCTGAGAAAGGCAAACAGCCCCGCGTAACAGATCACCGCGGCTCCGACCAGGGACGCATCGATTGCCGAGATGCGCGCACCCGCAGGCAGTTCGAACACCGGGTTGTCCCAGCCGAGCGCCGCGAGCGGGTGACGCTCGGTGGGACCCCAGATCAGTACGGCAAGCCCGCGCAGCAGAATACCCAGTGCGATGGTGGCAAGTACCGCAGCCAGCACTGCCTCGCCCGTCATTCTGCGCATCAGTGCCGCATAGACCACGACCCCCACCACGGCGGCGAGTAGCAGCGCAGCGAGCGCTGCCAGAAGCGGCATGCCATCAAACAGCGCGATCGTGACCCACAGGCCGAAGGCGCCGAGCATCATCAGCTCACCATGGGCAAGCGACAACACTCGGCTGGTTCGGTAAACGATCACATAGCCGCACGCGATCAGCGCATAGATCGACGTGAGCACTGCGATGTTGACGAGGGTTTGCATCGGCTTCGGCTGCGCTTACTGCTTGACGTCGACCGCCACCCAATCCTGCACACGGCGCACCGCGCCAGCCGACGCATCCCAGCGCCAGACGCGGTAGTACTGCCGGGTACGGAAATGGTTGTCCTTGGTCCATTCAAGCGGGCCGCCGCGCAGTCCTTTCAGGTCGACCTTCAGGTTGTTCATTGACGCGGTAACGGCTTGTGCCGTGGGCTGGGCTGCCCCCTTCATCGCGGTTTCAATCACCAGACCCGCCACAAAGCCTTCGGCAAGAAAGCTTACCGGATGCTTAAGGTTGGCCCGATGCGTGACCGCCCGAATCTCAGCATGAATCGGCAGATCGTCGCTGAAGAAGGCGTTACTGCCGATCACAAATAGTCCCGGGTCTTTGATTCGTGCGAGTTCTTCTTCGGCATTCAGATGCGCCCAGGCAACGTATTGCCCATTCCAGCCCAGGCGACGCATTGCTTCGAACGTACGTACCTGTGAAATCCAGGGCGACCAGGCCCACACCCAGTTGGGGTTCGCATCCTTGAGCTTGGTGGCAAACGGCGTGTAGTCTGGTGTGGGAGGCGGGGTGATCTGCTTATCAACGGGTGTCATGCCGACCTGTCTGGCGAGCCCTTCTGCGAAATCGATTTCGCCGCGCGACAGCGGAATGGCCATGGCCGCCAGACCCAGCCGCACGGGTTCCTTTGTCTGCCCTTTGATGAAATCGAGCGCCGCGCGCGAGTCAAAGGTGGCCCCGAACGCGGTGGAGCAGAACTGCAGCGGATCGGCGGGCGGAAAGGTTTCTTTCGGGCAGGCCGCACCGGCAAACAGCAGGGGCACACCAGCCCGCTTGCTGTCGGCCACCACCGGCGCATAGGTGGACGACAGACTGCTGTTGATGAGCAGCACTACCTTGTCCTGATTCAGCAGTTTCTTGGCGTTGGCGGCTGCACGCGAGGGCTCACCCTGGTCGTCGGCGATGATCAGCTGAATCTGCCGGCCGTTGACGCCACCCTTGCCGTTGACATGGTCGATATAGGCCTTGAGCGCATCCATGACGGGCGCATAGGTGCCTGCAGCGGGGCCGGTCATAGCGGCGGTGACGCCCACGACGTAGGCATTTTGGGCGTTGACGCCCGGTGCGATTGCCGCGGCGAAGGCTGCGGCCGATAAGAGCGATAGGGTCCTGCGCTTCATGTCGGATGTCTCCTCGTTGGTTTAATCAGTGGCGCACGCCGCTTGCGGCTTCAGCCAGCAGACGCGCCTCGCCATCACCGTACATCGATTCAATCAGATCGTGAAACCGGGCTTCCATCTGCTTCCGCTTGACCTTGCGGGTGGGCGTGACCGGTTCGCCTTCGGTTTCGGGGTCGAGCATTTTCGGCAGGATGCGGAATGCCTTGATGGTTTCAACGCGTGCCAGTTGGCTGTTTGACTGAGCAATTTCGCGATCGATCAGGGTGATGACCTGAGGATGCTCGACGAGGCTCGCGAAACCGGTGTAAGCGATGTTCTGCGCTCGCGCCCAATCTGACACCGTGTCGTAATCGATTTCGATCAGGGCGGTGAGGTATTTGCGGGCATGCCCAATCACAATGGCTTCGGCCACGTAGGGACTTGCTCGGAGCAGGTTCTCAATGGTGGAGGGCGACAGCGTTTTACCGCCTGCTGTTACGATGAAGTCGCGCGCGCGGTCAACCAGTTTCAAGCGGCCGTCAATGAGTTCTCCCACATCGCCAGTGCGCAGCCAGCCGTCGGTGCGCAGCACGTCCGCGCTTGCCTCGGGCTGGCCCCAGTAGCCTTCAAAGCGATAGTCGCCGCGAAGCCAGATTTCGCCACGCTCGACCTGTGTCGGCTGCGAGTCGGGCGCGGAGGCCTCATCAACCGGAACCAGCTTCATCTCCCAGCCCGCGGCCAGTTCGCCCACGTCACCCGGTTTGGGAAACGGGCCGCGCTGACCCGTGATGATCGCGCCCGCCTCTTCGGTCTGCCCATAAATTTCGCGTACGTCTACGCCCCACATCTGCCAGAGCGCCGCTGTGTCTGCGGGAAGTGGCGCGCCACCGCACAGCACCAGGCGTAACTGGTCGAGTCCCAGCTTGTTCAGCACACGCCTGAGCACAAGCGTGCGCGCTGCGGTTGCGCCAGCCGACACGAGGGCGCCAGGCGTGCCTTCCCAGCGTTCGCGCGCATGGCGTCTCGCGGCTTGCATCGCAAGCTCATAGGCCCAGGCCTTGATCCCTCGAGTGTTCCGGATACCCACCAGGACGCCTGCTGCGAACTTCTGCAGGTAGCGAGGTACCGTGATCAGTACCGTGGGGGCGACTTCAAACAGGGTCGTGGCGAGATCTTCCGGATCTTCGCCAAAGTGTGGGACCACCCCGCCCAGCAGCGGAAGCGTGAACGCCACGTCGCGCCCGAGCACATGGCAGAGCGGCAGGTAGATCACGGTACGTTGCGGTTCTGCGAGTTCGGGATAGTGCAGGATCAGGTTGGCAGCGCCTGCCAGATGACGACCATGCGTTACCAGCGCGCCTTTTGGATGACCGGTTGTGCCCGAGGTGTACACAATGAAGGCAGGATCATCCGGCCCCACACGATTCGCGCGCTCCTGAAGCCAACCCAGCGGGTTGTCCAGTGCGGGCTCAAACAGCGTCCGCCAGCGAACCAGCTTGGGATGCTCGAACCCCAGCAGGGCGCTGTCGTCAATGATCACGATATGCCGCAGCGCAGGCAGCCGGTCAACGAGCGGCAGCACCTTGTCCAGATACTCCTGGTCCTTGGCCACAAACACCGAGGCGCCGCCGTCCTGCATCTGGTACTCAAGTTCCTGGGTCGACGCCGTGGGGTAGATGCCGTAGACAATGGCCCCCAGGGCTTGCGCGGCCTGGTCGGCGATCAGCCACTCTTCACACACATCGCCCATGATCGCGACGCGCTCGCCGCGGGCAAGCCCCAGGCGCTCGAGCCCCCAGGCCGCCTGCGCCACCAGTTGGGCGGCATCGCGCCAGCTACGCTCGCGATACAGGCCCTGATGCTTGGAGCGCCAGGCAATGCGCTCGGATTCTCCCAGAGCGCGGGCAAGTAGCAGCTCGCAGGCGGTCTGCTGTCTCAGGTGTTGGGGGTTGATGCGAGATGAAGTCATACAACGCGAAGTCTAACGATCCGACGCGGAAAAGTCGGCCAGCACGGCCAGTAAAGCCTCGCCATAGGTTTCAAGTCGGCGTTCGCCAATGCCATGGATCTGCGACAGGGCGGTAAGCGAATCGGGCTGAGCGAGGGTGAGCGCTTCCAATGTGGCGTCGTTTAAGACGATGTAGGGCGGTACACGCTGGGCGCGCGACTGTTCCAGACGCCAGGTTTTGAGACGGGCGAGAAGCGCGGATTGCCGGGCATCCATCTGCCCAGGCGTGCGGCTCCGCCCGGACTGGCCGCCCGATGCGCTGGCCCCCTTTGCAGCGCGTCGGCGCGGGCCAGACCGAGCGGGCTCGCGCGGCCGCCGCAACCTCAGGGTCTGCTCGCCGCGCAATACCGGCCGGGCGGCCTCCGTGAGCTTCAGGGCGCCGTGGGCGGCGTGGTCTACCTCGACCAGGCCCAGCGCGACCAGCTGCCGAAAAACCGCCCGCCAAGTGGGTTCATCGTGGGAGGCGCCAATCCCGAAAACTGACAGCTTGTCGTGCTGCCAGCGGGTCATGCGCTCGCCGGTTCGGCCGCGCAGCACGTCGATCAGGTGGACGACGCCAAAACGCTGCCCGGTTCGATACACGGCCGACAGCGCCATCCGGGCCGCCTCGGTGGCGTCCCAGGTCAGGGGTGGCGTCAGACAGTTGTCACAGCGTCCGCAGGGCAGCGACGCTTCGCCGAAGTACGCGAGCAGCGGCACGCGACGGCAGCTGGCGCTTTCCGCGATACCCAACAGCGCGTTGAGCTTGGCGGCTGCAATTCGCTTCCAGCCTTCATCGGCCTCGGACTCGTCGATCAGTCGGCGCTGCTGGACGACGTCGGCCATGCCGTACACCATCCAGGCGTCTGCCGGCTCGCCGTCTCGGCCGGCGCGCCCCGTTTCCTGATAGTAGCCCTCGACACTCTTTGGCAGGTCGAGATGCGCGACGAAGCGAACGTCGGGCTTGTCGATGCCCATGCCGAACGCGATCGTGGCCACAATGATCACGCCATCCTCCTCCTGAAAGATGCGCTGATGGCGTGAGCGCGTCGCAGCATCCAGCCCCGCGTGATAGGGCAGCGCCGTCAGACCGCGCTCGGCCAGCCATTCCGCGGTTTCTTCCACTTTCCTGCGCGATAGGCAGTAGACGATGCCGCTTTCGCCGCTGTGCGTGCCTTGGATGAAGTCAAGCAGCTGCGCACGACCGTCGCCGCGGTCTTCGATCGTGTAGCGGATATTCGGCCGGTCAAAGCTCGATACAAAGACGCGCGCTTCGCGCAGTTGGAGGCGTTCAATGATTTCTGCGCGGGTTTGCGGGTCGGCTGTTGCGGTGAGTGCGATCCGAGGCACGTCGGGGAAACGCTCGGCCAAAGCCGACAATTGCAGATATTCCGGCCGGAAGTCATGCCCCCACTGCGAAACACAGTGCGCCTCGTCGATGGCGAACAAAGCCAGGCGCGCCGAGGCGATCATGTCGATAAAACCCTCGGCCAGCAGCCGCTCCGGCGCCACATAAAGCAGTTCAAGCGCACCTGACAAGGCGTCGCGTCGGGTCTGGGAGGCCTCGCGGGCGCTGAGCCCAGAATGGAGCGCCCCGGCGCGAACCCCAAGCTGCTGCAGGGCGGCCACCTGATCCTGCATTAGCGCAATGAGCGGCGACACGACGATGGCCAACCCGGGCCGAAGCAGCGCAGGCAGCTGATAGCAAAGCGATTTTCCGCCTCCGGTTGGCATCAGAACCAGGGCATCGCCACCGTCGGCCACATGCCTGACAATGTCTGCCTGATGACCGCGAAACGCCGGGTGCCCGAACGTCTGGCGAAGACGCTCGAGGGCACGGGAATCGGTAGGGGTTAAAGGCGGCGATGACACGGCGCGAACGATAGCCAGAAACCGCTCATCTGTCGCTCGAGGTGATTTCGAAAGAATTAGTCAGAAATTCGGAGATCCCGATTCCGTGCGAAGATCCGCTGAGATTCGCGACTGCCATCCTACCCCGGTGCCCAACCGGTTTTGGTCACCTACCC
>CAZORB010000119.1:0-13116 GCA_964581825.1 uncultured Bordetella sp. | reverse complement strand
CTCGATCTTGCGACCATTGACGCCGCCGGCTGCATTGACGACCTCAACCGCTACCCGAACCCCGTCGGTCCAGGCGCGGTCAACGGTGGCAGCGTAGCCGGTGAGGCCTGCTGAGATACCGATCTTGTAGACGCCCTGAGCATGGGCGGTGGTGACGATAGCCGCGGCTGCGGCGATCAGACTGAACTTCGCTAGGCTTTTCATTTCAAGTCTCCTCCTGCTGGCCGGTTTGATCCGGTCGGGTTGATTAATTTGTGGTGGTGGCCGGTGCGCCGTACCCTGCGCCGCCCGGCGTTTCGAGCAGAACAACGTCGTCAGGTTGCAGGGTGATTTTTCCTGCGGTGCTGATCGGTGTGCCGTTGACCGTGAAATGTCCCCCGGCTCCGGAACCACCACCACCAAGACCTTCGGGTCCATCGCCTAACCGACTGGGTACTGCGTTCAGCACCCACGGCGCATCGGTGTGCATGCGGAATTGAATCGATTGACCATCGCCACCTGGGCTGCGCCCGACGCCACCGCTGCCCGGTCGGAGCTCCTTGCGCTCAAACACAATGGGCATGGCAGCTTCGAGAATTTCCACGGGTACCGCGGCAACACCGGTGGGGTAGCAGGTTGCAGCAGGACCGGGTTTGGTAAGTCGCGCTCCCATGCCACCCGAGTAGTTGAACATCGACGAAGTGAACGGCGTGCCATCAGCGCGCTTGCCCTGAATCTGGATGGTCCAGACCGCGCCGGCTCCTTCCGCGACGACGCGTTCAGGCATCACGTGATAAAGCGCTTTCAGGATGGGCATGGGCGTATACATGCCCACCACGTGTCGCGCATTGACGGGCGATGGATACTCGCAGTTGACGATGGAGCCTTTTGGGGCCTTGACGATGATGGGCGCCAGCGATCCGTGATTGTTGGGCAGATCGGGATTTAGGCAGCTGCGAATGGCGAAGGTGGAATAGGCATGGGTGTAGTTCATCACCACGTTGATGCCCGTGCGGCTGGCGGGTGAGCTGCCTTCGAAGTCAATTACGATGTCACCGCACTCGGTGTCAATCGTGACAGCGGTCTTCAGCGTGACGATTTCGCCGCCGGGCACATCGAACGCGCTTTCACCGTGGTAGGTGCCTGGGCGCAGCTTGCGGATGGCATCGCGTGTTGCGGTTTCCGAGCGCCGGATGATCTCATCCGATAACTGTTCAATATCGTCCAGGCCATATCGCTCGCACATTGCGATGAGCCGATCGCCGCCCGATCGTCCGGACGACACCTGCGCTGCCAGATCTCCGAAGACATGGTCGGGTGTTCGCACGTTTCGGCGGATCATGGTGTGCAGGGTGTCGTTCGGTTTGCCCGCATCGAAGAACTTAAGCGGTGGAATCCACAGCCCCTCTTCGTGAACATCGCGCGCGCCGGCGCCAATGCCATAGCCACTGATATCGGTGTGGTGGATGGTTGAACCCAGGTAGCCGATCAGGCGATCGCTGCGAAACACCGGGGTGAGCAGCGTGATGTCGAAGAAATGCCCGGCCGATATCCAGGGGTCGTTGGTGATCAGCACGTCGCCCGGTGCGAGTTGCCCGTTGAACATGCGGTGCAGCGTTCCCCCGGCCGCTGCAAGCGAGTTGATATGGCCAGGTGTGCCGGTATTGGCCTGAGCAACCATTCTGCCGCGCGCATCGAATAGGGCGCTGGCCAGATCGCCCGCTTCGCGCACGATGGGCGAAAACGCAATCCGCTGCAGCGCCTTGGCCTGCTCGCTGACGATTCCAATCAGGTTTGACCAGAGAATCTCGAGTTCGATGCCGTCAAGCTTGGGCGTCATGTCAGGCCTCCAGGGGTGTTGCAATGATGCAGGCGGTGCGATCGATAACCGCCCGCCAACGGGGCGGAATCACAACGGTGGTTTCACGCTCTTCGATCAGCGCGGGGCCGTCCAGGACCTGCCCGGTGGCCAGCGCTGCGCGGTCGTAGACCGGCACGGTCCGGGCCTGCTCCCAGAGGGTGACCTGACGGGTACCGCGCGCCGCCGCTGGCTTGGCGGCAGCGTTCGATGCTGCGGTTTTCTCAACATCGGGCCCGTGCGCAGTCAGCCGCCAGTTGACGACCTCAACGGCGACGTGATTGGGGTTGAATCCGTATTGGGCGAAATAGGCGCGCTCGAACTGCGCGCGAATTGGCGCTGGGTTACGGTTCACACGAGGATCTGCATCGAGCTCGACACTGACCTCATTCTGCTGCCCAAAATAGCGCAGGTCGGCGCCAAAGCTGATTCGCACATCAGCGGCCGCAACCCCGGCGGCTTCCAGTGCCTCACGCCCCTCGCGCTCCATATCGTCAATCAGGCGGCCAGCGCGATCCCAGTCGACCTGATCCAGCAAGCCCAGCGCGCTTCGCACCAGATCGAGTCGAACGGGAGTCACAAGCGTTCCGAACGCTGACAAGACGCTCGCCTGGGGCGGAAAGATCACTGCACGGCTCATGAGAAGTGCCCCCACCTCGCATGCGTGGACGGGGCCCGCACCGCCGAAAGCAAGCAGCGGGAGTCCACGGTAATCGACACCTCGGTCGGTCGCATGTGCACGGGTAGCCGACGCCATCGCCTCGGCCACGATCCGATAGATGCCGCGCGCGGTGTCCTCGACACCGGTACCCAGTCGTTCGCCTAAGCGGCGCACCGCGTCAATCGCCGCAGCCCGGTCTAGCTTCATGTCACCGCCCAGGAAATTGTCGGCATCGAGCAGTCCCAGCACCAGGTCGGCATCAGTCACGCAGGGCGCGGTACCCCCTCGTCCATAACAGGCCGGACCCGGGTCTGCCCCCGCACTTTCAGGACCGACCTTCAGGAGACCCAGCGAGTCAACGTGCGCGATGCTTCCGCCGCCCGCACCAATTTCAATCATGTCAATGGATGGGATCGTGACCGGCATCCCGCTTCCTTCTTTGAAGCGATACTTTCGATCAGCCTCAAAGAGCCCCGTGACCAGTGGTTTTCCGTGTTCGATCAGACAGGCTTTGGCGGTGGTGCCGCCCATATCAAATGACATCAGCCGTTCGAGTGAAAGCTGCTCCGCGAAGAAACTGGCCGCGAGCGCACCGGCGGCGGGGCCGCTTTCGATCATGCGCACGGGGTTACGGCCAGCAATTTCGGCGCCGATGATGCCGCCTGACGACAGCATGATTAGCGGCTCGTTGGAGTACCCCTCATCGGCCAGCCGGCGGCGCAGGGCCTGTAGATAGGGCCGAGAGACTGGCATCGTGTAGGCGTTGATGGCTGTGGTCGATGCCCGCGGGTACTCGCGGACCTGGGGGGCAATGTCACTCGACAGCGATACGAAAAGATCGGGGAACTGTTCTCGAAGATGCGCTGCAACCACCTGCTCGTTGGCGGGGTTCGCATAGCTGTTCAGCAGGCAGATCGCCACGGACCGAACGCCTTGCGCACGCATCGCCCCAATGGCGCGATCAATTGAATCGGTATGAGGTTGCGTGACAACGCTGCCATCGGCGAGTGTTCGCTCGATGATGCCAAAGGTCAGTTCGCGAGGTACCAGGGGCGGTGCAAACTCAATCTGGGGGTCGTACATATCGTAGCGATGCTCGTTACGGATCGTGAGCAGATCGCGAAAGCCCTCGGTCACCAGCATCGCAGTGGGCGCACCCTTTCGCTCGATCAGCGAATTGGTCACCACCGTGGTGGCGTGCACGATGACGCCGTTGACCTGGTCGGGGCGAATCCCCCGCTTGCGCAGGACCGCATTGACGCCAGTAAAAAATCCTTCGAGCAGGTTGCGCGGCGTGGTGAGCGTCTTATCGACGGTGAGGCTGCCGTCTGCCGCGCGCAGCACGATGTCAGTGAAGGTGCCGCCGATGTCGACAGCCAGCGAGTAAACCTCTTTCAAGTCGGCCTCCAGCCTAGATTCGTTGAAATGGCCACGGCGGCGCCTGTGACCTGGTCGATTTGCGTGGAAGCCGGGCGGGCGGGGATGTATTGCACCGAGCCCACAATGGCGATGGCCCCAAGATAGCGGCTGCCCGCGCCGAACACCGGTGCTGCAAGCGCGTTGACGCCAAACACCACTTCGTTGGCTGCCGTGGCCCAGCCTTGCTTGCGGACTGCAGCCAGTTGCCGGGACAGGATGCCCGCATCGGATGGTTTGACGGCTGCGATCAATGACGTGGGTCCGAAGGCAAGCGCTACCCGCCCGTGTGCTGTGCCTGACAGGTTCATTTCGGTGCCTGGCCGAATCCCGAATTCGATGAGGCTGTGCCCCTGCACGAGCTCGGTCACAACCACACGGTCGTCGATCAGCGCAGACAAGGTAACAGCCTGACCACTTGCGTCGCGCAGGCGCTGCATGATTTCGCGGGCAGTCCGCCCGAGCGTAAACCGCTCGCGCAGGCGCTCGCCCAATTGCAGTAACTTGATGCCTGGCTCATAGCGCTGCGTGCCGGGCTCCTGCCGGGCGAAACCTCGCGCAACCAGCGTTCGGAGGTGCCGATGCACCGTGGTCTTGGCCAGACCCATTGCCTGCGCCAACTCGGTGACACCGCAGGGCTCTGACGCCAAGGCGAGATGCTCAAGCAGTCTGAGGGTGAGATCAGAGGCCTGCGTCGAACCCGTTGCGATACTCGACGAATTGATCGGTGTCTCCGCACAGTCCAGGGATGCCGCGTGCGGCATCACCATCTTTGGTGTGTCCTGCTGTTCCGTTAAACGGAACAGCGTTCCATCCACAGTATGTTTTGGAGCCCGCGCAGGTCAACCCGTCGCGTTTCGATTTCGCAGGTTCAGTCGAACTTGAGGCCTTGAGTCTTCACGAGTCTTGTCCAGACTGCCACCTCATCGGCCACCGCTTTCGCAAGAACATCAGGTGGCCCACCCACGGGCTCCACGCCCAGCGACTGAAGTCGCGTCCGCACCTCGGGATCGCGGAGTGCCTTGTTGACTTCGTCGTTGAGGAAATCGACGATTGCCTGGGGCATTTTGGCGGGGCCAAGTAGCGCGAAGAATGTTCCCCCAACCACCGAATGGCCCTGCTCAGTGAGCGTGGGCACATCGGGCATCAGGCTGAACCGCTTGGATGCGGCAACCCCCAGCACCCGGAACTTGCCAGCCTGAATATGAGGGTTGGCCGTGGCAAACACGTCCATGGACGACTGCACCTCGCCAGCCAGGAGCGCAGTAATGAGTGGGGCACCGCCCTTGTACGGCACATGCACGATGGGGATCTTGGTGACGCTGATGAGAAGTTCATACGCAAGGTGATTCGAACTGCCAAGGCCAAAGGAACCGAAATTGAGCTTGCCCTTTTGAGCGTTCGCATAGGCAAGAAACTCGCGTAGGTTGTTTGCAGGCACCGAGGGATGTGCAAGCAGCAGATAGGGCGTGCTCGCCATTTGAATGACGGGCGTGAAGTCGGTGATGGGGTCATAGGCTAGATTCGGCTGGGTGGCCGAATTGGTGCCGAACGTGCTGGCTGTTCCGAGCACGAGTGTGTAGCCATCAGGCGCTGACTTAGCCACGTGCGTGGTGCCGATTGCGCCGGATGCGCCGGGGCGGGTGTCGACCACATAGGGCTGACCAACGCTTTGTGAAACGCGATTGAAAACAGTGCGGATCACCTGGTCGCCAGAGCCGCCCGCCGGGAATGTGTTGATGATTCGAATGGGCCGCTCGGGATATTTTTGCGCCAGCGCGTGCGGGGCCAGCATGAGAACGGGCAGAGCGGCCAGGCAGGCCTTCAATACCGTTCGGATCGGAAAACGGAGAGCGTGTCGTGCAGTCATGTAGCGGCCTTCGAGGTGCGCCGAATGGATCGGCAGATGAGTTGAATTCAACTGACGATGTATGATTTTTTGAAGCGAGTCAACGTCTCGAAATACTTTTTAAAGAGGTCTGATGAACGTTCGAAGCCACTGGTATGAAGAGTTCGAGGTCGGCGTAACCCACCGCGTAGGAGAGCGTCTCATTACGCTCGAGGACCACCTTGCGTTTTGCCAGCTGGTCGGCTACCGGGTGCCGCTGTTCCTCGATGAGGAGGCGGGCAGACAGACCGACTATGGCGGCATGATCTGTCCCAGTCATCTGATCATGTCGTTTTCGACGTCCATGACAGGCGCGCTGTTCTCACAGAGTATTCGAGGTTTGGTCGCACTCGAAGGCGCACGCTTTCTTCAGCCAGTGCGGCCCGGTGACACGATTCGAACCGAGGTCGAAATCATCGCCAAGCGTCTCAGCTCGCGACCAGGGCTCGGTCTTGTCACATTCCGGGACCACGTCTACAACCAACATGGTCAGGAAGCGTTTCGTAACGACAAGATTGCCCTGATCGCGACGGCTCCCGCCCCATGAGCCCCGGGGCCGGTATTCTTCCCGGGGGCCTGCAGCAGTCCCAGTCGGTCATCGAAGCATTTCAGACCGAGCGCCTTCGCGACATGCTGGCGCTCTGTGCCCGCGCACATCCCTATTACCGCGACCACTGGCGGCGCGCGGGCATCAATCTGCAATCCATCCAATCCCTGGATGATCTGCAGAAGCTTCCGCTCACGCCCAAGCAGGCCATGATGGAGCAGCCAGAGCACTTCCGGCTGCAGGCGCCCGACCTGCCGCTGCATGAGCGCGTGCTCTGGGAGGTCATCTACACCACCGGAACCAGCGCTGAGCCCACGCCTGTCTACAACACCACACACGACTATCACGCCTACCTGTTTCAATCCTCGCGAGTCGCTGAAATTTCCGGTATTCGGCCCGACGACATCATCGCTAATCTGTTTCCGCTCACGGTTGCCCCAATGGGCGCCTTTGTAAGGTCTGCAACCAATGCCTATGCGGCGGGGGCAACGATTTTTGCTGCGCTCCCCGGTTCAGGACACGGCTCGTTCGGCGTTCATCGTCCGCTTGATTACGCGGTACAGGCCATTGCGGGTCGCCGTGCAACCCTGCTTTGGGGGGTCCCCAGTTTCATTCGGCGCGTTCTGCTGCGCGCCATTGAACTCAAGGCCGACTTTCGCAGCG
Organism: uncultured Bordetella sp.; assembly: GCA_964581825.1. GTDB lineage: Bacteria > Pseudomonadota > Gammaproteobacteria > Burkholderiales > Burkholderiaceae_E > SYIM01. The sequence goes on along the minus strand of CAZORB010000119.1, from coordinate 6,104 downwards.
TCCGCATGTGCGCCATCACCGGCGAAGCGTCGTCCGCCGCGCTGCGTGAGGACTTGCGGCGCTGCATGCGTGAGCTGGGTGCACAGGGAACCACGGTGTTTGACCGATACGGTTCTACTGAATTGGGCGCGTTCGCGCAGTGCCATGAAGAGGGGCCCTGGCATAACCCGTCACCCGAAATCCAGTTTCACGAGATTGTCGATCCCGACACCGGTCGACGCCTGCCCGACGGCGAGCGCGGGGCGCTTGCGGTCACCCATCTGAATCGTCGCGGCACGGTGCTGGTGCGGTTTCTGGTGGGAGACATCGTTGCCATCGAGCGCGGTGCCTGTCCTCATTGCGGGCGGTTTGGCGATCGAATCCTGGGGCCTGTGGTCCGAACGAAAGATCTCGTCAAGGTGAAAGGAATGCTGATTAACCCGGCCGCGCTGCTCGATGTGCTTCAGTCGATCCGGGATATCGATGAGTTTCAGGTGGTCATAGGACGCAGTGATCCCAATGACCCGTTGTCGATGGATGAAATGCGAATCCGGATCGCGAGCAGTGTGTCCGATCAGGCTGCGCTTGCCGGGCAGGTCGTAGCGCAGGCGCAGGAAGTGACCCGTGTGAGACCTGTCGTTGAGTTTGCAGCCGCCAAAGAAATTTACGATCCGGCCTCTCAGACCAAGGCCCGGCGCTTCATCGACACGCGTTGAGCGAGCCGGGCCGACAGGACGTCCGCCCAGGGTCGAGCGCATTAGCGGCTAGTTGCCGTCCTGCTTGATGTCGAGCGCTTTAACCAATACCCCCTTCGCTTCGAAGTCGTCGCGTAGGCGCCTGGTAAACGATGCGCTGTCAAGGTAGGCGGGGGTTTGTCGGAGCCTGGCCGCGAAGGTGGTAAACCCTTCCGACTCGACAGCCGCCTTACAGGCTTTTTCAATGGCGGCCACAACGGGTGCCGGCGTTCCCTGCGGAACAAACACACCATTCAGGCCGGGCACACCGGCCGGATAGCCGAGTTCAGCCACAGTGGGCGTGTCGGGGTAGGCGGCATGGCGTTTATCGGCGAACACCGCGAGCGGTTCAAGGCCCCTGCCGTACAGACCCGAGATTGAGGCGGCTGCGAAGCTTAATTCGCCAGACAGCATCAGCGGCAGCATTTGCAGTTCCCCACGAAATGGGACGTCCTGCACCGAAAGGGTTGTGGTGCGCAGGAGCCCAGCCATTGAAAGATGCGGTACTGCGCCTGGACCCGTATGCCCCCAGGTGAGCTTTCCGGGTTGCGCCTGCGCGGCGTCGAATAGATCTTTCAGTGTGCGCCAGGGTGAGCCCTGCTTGACGAAGATCGCCATGACGTTTTCGAAGGTCTGGCAGACCGGCACGATCGAATCAAACGAGTAGGGAATCGATTTCAGAACGTGCGGGGCGATCGTGATAGGTGTGTTGGGCCCGATCAGTAGCGTGTAACCATCAGGCTTGGCGCGCGCTACCGCCGTAGTGCCGATTGAGCCAATTGCACCCTCCCGATTCATGACCGTAAAGGGTTGCCCTGTGATGCGGTTCATTTCGGTTGTCAGCACTCTCGCCATGACATCAATGCCCTGGCCAACCGGAAATGGCACCACCGCAGTCACCGGTCGGCTGGGCCATGCATCCTGAGCCTGAGCGGTGCAGGCTAGCAGGCCACTCGCAACGGCAGTCGTGGCGACTAGTCGGGTAATTGGAGTCATGATGTGTCCTGTTCAGTGAGCGGGCGGATTTATGAGTCGATCAGCAGCGTAATGCATAGCCGGTATCCTGTTTTGCGCACCGACCGAATGGGATTATCAGCGCCCGACACGACAGACAACTTTCGCCGCAGGCGCGCAATACGCACCTCCATACTGGCTTTGCTGAAGTGCTCTTCGGGTTGGCCGAGGTGTTGGGCAACCTGCCAGAACTCGAGCGATTGACCTGGTGCTTTGGCAAGTGCGCTCAGCAATAGAACTTCGTGATGCTGAAGCGCCTCTTCACCGTTTGGACCGCGCAAGCGTTGGTCTCGGACATTCACCGTACAGGCCTCGTGAGACGTTGTCCGAAGCCGCCTGGTGAGCGCATGGATCGTTGCCAGCAGCTCGTCGGGCTCGACCGGCTTTGGAAGATAGTGATCGGCGCCGCTTTCGTATCCGTTGAGTCGATCCTGAATCTCGATGCGGGCGGTAATCATGATGATTCCCACATTGGGCTGTGCCGCCCTGAGACGTCTGGAAAGGCTGAACCCATCCTCGCCCGGAAGATTCAAATCGATCAGATAGAGATCTGGAACAGAAAGCGCCGCTTCGTCATCGACCTCTTCGGCGCATGACAGTCCCACCGCACGGTGGCCGTTGGCTTCCAGAAGCTGAACCATGACACGGCACAACGTGGTGTGATCTTCCACTACGACGATATCGAGCGAGGTATCCAAATTTCAAACTTCACTAGGGAGTCGGTGGGAGCATAGCGAATCGTGCCACCGGCCAGACGCGCAAGCATCGACACCAGGTACAGGCCCAGACCCGAACCGGTTTCCCGATGTGCGCCAGGGCTCCGATAGTATTTCTCGAAGACCTTACTGGCATCGGGCCAGCCGGCAACACCCGGCGCGTTCATGACAGCGATGGATACGCCTTGGGGATTGCCGACGACCTCGACGCTGACTTGCGACTCGGGTGCGCGGTACTTTACCGCGTTGTCGATGAGGTTCGTCAGGATCATTCTCAGGATCGTCGGGTCAGTTTGCAATACCCCGGCGGGAGCAGCCTGCAGCACTCGGGTGATTTCTGGGCCGGTCGCAGCGGTGACATCCTTGAGCATGTCGTCAAGGTCAACAGGCACCGGTGTAAACCTGCGCGTACCGTCCTCGAGCTGATCAGCCTGCAGACATCGATCAATAACTGCCCGCATTTCGTCAACGGCGCGACGTGCGTCTTTTAGCATCAGGAGGCGTCCACTGGACTCTGAACCAAGCGTCAGCTTGATGATAGATAGCGGGGTCTTGAGCTCATGAGCGAGCATCGAAAGGAAACGTGACTGCTCTTCACGACGTTCCCGCTCGACTGCGGCAATCGTCTCGACGCGTCGCAGCTGGTCTTCTCGTTCCCGTTGCGAACGCACGAGCTTATTGGCGCGCAATTGTAGTAAGGCAATGATCAACACGCCGGAGATAAGCCCGTATGCAAGTGCGCTAAACAAGGCCCAGCCACCTGCGTCGATAAGGTCGAGAAATGCAAACGCAGTTGCTGTCGTACTGATCAGTACCAGCGTGTAAAAGCTGCGGATCCAGATTCTGGGAACAAGCGGGGCCAGACCGGGAGTTGGGTGCTTCCAGATACGACCAGAATAAGCGAGTGATGCTACGACGGGGCCAAGCAGAAGCAGCTGCGTTGAGTTGATAAGGAGGGCGATGCTGTCCTGCCCGACGAACAGCAACCCAAGGCTCACCCAACAAGGTAGCCACAAGAGCCAGCCCGTCATCATCATCCAACGTGGAGGCCTGAATTCTCTAAGGAACATCAGTTCGAATAGAAAGCCGGTTAGCACTGCAAGCACATTCATAACGCTCGTGATGCCGCTCATCTGCTCAGGCGGCAGCGCTCCGCTGGCGAGTAGATTCGCAAAGCCAGTTACAAACGCAACCTGTACAGTCAGTACCATCTGCTTACCGGCAAACAGCAGCATGATGGGGTCACGTCGGCCTGCCGAGTCGGCGAGCGCCCAGATCACCGTTAGCGCATAGATGGCGATGATGAACGCCAGGAACAGCAGTTGGCGGTGCTCCGCGGTCAGCGCACTGGCGAGGGGGCGCACGTCTGCTTCGATCAGATGGGTACTGGTCGTTTCGACTCGCAGCCAAATTTCCCGAGCAGTCGGCATTCCAGGAATCAGAAATACATGGTTCGCCGACATCAGTATCGGTTCTGACGGCGGGTGGGTGTCACCGCTATAGCGTGGCCGAACCCAACCGTCGATAGTGGCCTGCGCTGGGTCGTAAAGGCGGATGTCATCCAGATAGTGCGGGCGAACGCGCACGAGTAGGGGCTCGTTCGCCGGGCTGATCCGAAGCCGGATCCAGTGCGCTGCTCGCGTGTAGCCGCCTGTAAACACCCCAGCGTACTCGGTGTAAGTCTGGCGTCGCGCGGACTCAAAATCGGCTGTGGCAGTGTCGTCGCGCCAGACGGCCTTGGACTCGATCAGGGTGGTGGCCAGGCACACCGACGTGGCAGCGAGCAGTAGCCATGCGCAGCAAAGCGCACTGATCAGTCGAATGAGACCATGGGCGGATTGATGACGAATAAGCACAGGGTTGGCCAGGAGCTGAGGCGACAGATGAAAGGGGCGTCCGACGATGGTCGGAATCTATTCGATGCGGGAAGCCGAATCGTATCGTTTGGCCTCTTGGCCGGGAAGCCTTCGCTCAAGCCACTGCCGCAGGTCTTCTGGCGTGTCCACGTCGAACGCAAGTGACGGGTCATGCCAGGCCTCGGTGCGATATCCGAGATCTTTGAAAAGCGCCTGGTGGCGGAAGAAACTGTTTTCGCCAAAAGAAAACCGTTGAGCAGCACTGACCGGAAGCAGCAACCCGTTGGTACCTTTTCCCGTTTTGTCGACGATGATCCGAACGCCTGCGGCGTCTGTGCCGCTGAGTACCAGCCTGAGCGCCTCGGCCGACATACGGGGAAGGTCTGAGGCCAGGATAAGCAGCTGAGCTGCGCCTTTTTGGCGCGCAAGATCGCTTGCCTGGCGGACCGCTAGATTCAGATTGCCAACAGAGTGTTCTCGCAACGCCACCACGCCGCGCGCACTGGCGTGTCTTAGCGCGTCCTCGTCCGGACTGACCACAATCGATCGAGCGGGGGACCCTTCGGCCTGGAAAAAAGCGTCTAGCGTCCGATTGAGGCAGTCCGTATTAAATTGCCGCCGCTCAAGCGGGCTGAGGCTCCCCGCCAGGCGTGACTTACCTGAGGCTAATCCGCGAATCGGGATGATCAGCCAGAGGCTCACGCTATGTCGCGCAGCAGCTGAACTGCGGTTTGCGCAAGCGCTGCAGCAACCGAACGGTCTGTCATCAGCGACTCGGTGACAGCAACCTGATGACCGCGAGCCCGAATTGAATCGGCGAGGTGCGCATCCTCCCGATCGATCACCCAGCCTTGAACGGTAGAACCGTAGTGGTCGACGATTCCTAAGGTGTCGTGGCCTACCCCCAGTTCCTGCATGATCTTCGCGGCTGGGCCCTTGACCGCGCGCCCTCCGATGATGGGGGACACTGCTACGACCGGGATGCCCTGACCGGTTATCCATTTACGAAAGTCGGGCACCGCCATGACCGGGGCGACGCTGAGCCACGGATTGGATGGACAGAAAAGCACGCCCTGGGGCTGAGCGTCGCGGGCGTTCTCAGACAGTATTCGGGCAAGCGGTATCGCGAGCTGCGCCTGCTCGGCGCCGTCAAAACGTAGCGTGGCGATTGCGGGTTGTGCACGACGCCGAACGAAGTAATCCTGAAAAGCAAGCTCGCCTTCTTCTCGAGTGATCACCCGAGTGCGCAGCCGCTGATCGGTGACCGGCATTACCCGGTGGAGGATTCCAAGCCGTCGGCAGAAGTCGGCAGTGATCGAGGAGAGAGGTTCCCCAGCGGCTAGCCGTCGTGTTCGTTCGATATGTACCGCCAGATCGCGATCGCCTAACTGGAACCAGGTGTCCCCGCCCAACTGATCAAGCACCTGCATGAAGTTCCAGGTTTCGTCCGCGCGCCCCCAACCGAGTGTCGGGTTGTGAAGGCCAGCCAGTGTGTACATCACCGTATCGAGATCGGGGCAGATCGACAGGCCGAGATGCTCGAAGTCGTCCCCTACGTTGACGACGATCGCCAGCTCGGCGGGGCTTAGTATCTGAACCAGTCCCTGGCAAAGTCGCGCGCCGCCGACGCCTCCGGAAATTGCAATGATCATGGGCTTCAGGGGCTCCGTCAGACGACGTTTTTTTCGGCCGATGCAGTACGCCGTTTTAGCGGAGTCAGAACCACCGGTGCAGCGGGTGCGGCGCGATAGGAGCGAAGCCGCTGCGCCTCGGGTGGCGGCTGATACAGCGTTGTGCGCTGCGCG
>CAZORB010000118.1:0-13243 GCA_964581825.1 uncultured Bordetella sp. | reverse complement strand
GGTACGGCGCGGGTCGTTCTCAAACGGGATCACCTGGTTGCGCACGAAATCGCGGGTGCGGTCGCGCAGCGACACCAGATCGGCGGGAATCGAGAAATCCATTCAGGGCTCCGATAGACGGTGCAAAACAATACCGCCCCGGAATCTAACCCATGTTGGCGGCAGCGTCAGGCTACCGCTTCAACCTCGATCTCAACAACCAGCTGGGGATCAGCCAAGAAGGGGGTTCCAACCAGGGTGGCCGCAGGACAGGTATCGCCGAGGAACTCGCGATGGGCGCGAAGGTATCCCGCGATATGAGTGGGCGCCGTGACATACGCTCGGATGCGGACCGTATGACCGAGACCAAGCCCGAAATGAGTGAGCGCTGCGGAGATGCGACGAAACGCCTCGGCCGACTGTTCGTAGGCGTCGTTGACCCGATGCTCGGCTACACCCCCTCCGGTTTCCAGCGCAGTGGACCCAGATACCCAAACGCGGTCGCCGACCCGGACCGCCCTGCAATAGCCCCAGGCTCGCTCGCTGTCGAGCCCCGAAAAGAAATGCTCTCTGGCCTGCATGGCGACTCTCCGGGAGTGGTCAGTTGCGGTACGTTAGCGCGCCACTGCAGCCGACGCAGCCCCAAGCTTTGGGTAGGTTGCGGGGTCGAAGAAACTGGCCCCTGCGACATAAACGCGTCCGGGCGACATATCAGGCGGTGGGCCCGCCTCGGCCGATCCCTCGAACGTCAGCTCCAGCTGAACCCCACTGGGATCGTAGACAAACAGCTGCCAGAGCGATGTGCCTGGCACGAGAAACTCGCGCCACTCGAGTCCGAACTTAAGGAAGCGCTCGCGAAACTGGTGAAAACCTGAGCATGAGAGCGAAACGTGATCAATTGCCGCGGTACCGGACGGGGCTCGGCCATCAGCACCCAACGCCGGACCTCCAGCATAAATGTGCATGATCGGCTGCCCGCCCGGCACTGGGCAGGCCAACCACGCCCCCGGGTAACCGAAGTCGGGCCTAAAGACGTCTCGCAGTCCGACCACATCGCAGTAAAACGCTCTCGTCGCCGCGAGATCGCTTGTTTTGATGGCGATGTGAAACAGACCGTTGATTACCATGTCAACGGCTCGCTCAGCATCTTTTCAACCGCCCGGCCTGCCATGACCGTGACCATTTCAGCTCGATACTCTGCACCTGCGTGAATGTCGGCGTTCAGCCCCTCTGACGCGATCCGAATACCCGCAACTGAATCTGCCGAAAGCTTTTGGGACAGCGCTCGCTCCATGTCAGGCACCCGGAACACCACAGGTCCGGCGCCCGTGACCGCAACGCGGATCGAATCGCCGAAATCAGCTGCGTAGACGCCCACGATCGCGTAGCGGGAAGCGGGATGCCGATACTTAACGTAAGCACCCCGCCGCGGAACTTTGAACTCTATGGCTGTGATCAGTTCGTCGGCTTCGAGCGCTGTTTGAAACATGCCCAGGAAAAAGTCGTCGGCTGCGATTCGACGCCGGTCGGTGATGACGGTAGCGTTAAGCGCCAGCACAGCGGACGGGTAATCGGCGGCCGGGTCGTTGTTGGCAACCGACCCACCCATGGTGCCCATGTTGCGCACCATCCGGTCGGCAATTCCACCGGCCAGGGCTGCAAGCGAGGGCAACGCCCGCTGCACATCGGCTGAGGCCGCCACTTCAGCGTGCCGAGTCATGGCGCCGATGGTAACGGTGCGCTCGCCAACTTGGATGCCAGTCAGCGCTGGAATCGCAGCCAGATCAACGAGTTCAGGCGGGTCAGCCAGGCGTAGCTTCATGCTGGCGACCAGACTTTGGCCACCCGCCAGCAGCCTGGCAGAGGGTTGGCTGCGCAGACGCTCTCGGGCCTGCTCAACGGTGGTGGCGCGGTGATAATCGAAGGAGTACATGGTCAGGCTCCAGGCATCAGCGTGGCTGCCTTCTTCACTGCGCGGACAATATTGTGATATCCGGTGCAGCGGCAAAGATTGCCATCAAGCTGATCGCGAATCTGCTCTTCGGTGGGGTCGGGGATACGCTTCAGAAGATCGATAGCGCTCATCACCATGCCCGGCGTGCAATAACCGCACTGCAGGCCGTGTTCGAGGTGAAACGCCTGCTGCATCGGGTGCAGCGTGCCGTCGGGTGCAGCCACCCCCTCGATTGTCGTGACCTGCGCACCCTCTGCCTGCATGGCCAGCATGTTGCAACTTTTAACCGCGCGGCCATTGACATGCACCGTGCAGGCGCCGCACTGCGCCGTGTCACAACCAACATGGGTGCCGGTGAGCTTCAGCGTCTCTCGAATGAACTGCACAAGCAATGTGCGCTCTTCGACTTCATGGCTCACGGCCTTACCGTTAACCGTCATCGATACACGGACTGTCATGGGATCAATTGCTCCGGAAAAGTCAGAGGGCGAGTTCGCGGGCGCTGACCTCACGCTGGAACACGTCGAGGCAGCGCGCCTTAGCGCGTGTAAATGCGTCGGAGGTCAGTGTAGCCGGCGTGCGCGGGCGCGGTGCGTCAAATACCACCCGCTCAGCGATGCGCGTGGGGCGACGCGTGAGCATCAGCACCTCATCGGCGAGGTATACCGCCTCGTCGAGATCGTGCGAGACAAGAATCATGGTGGTGCCGGTTGCCTCGAAGATGTCCTGCAGCTTGTCGCGCATGAAGAGCGTCATCTCGTAATCGAGTGCGGAAAACGGCTCGTCAAGAAACAGCACCTCGGGGTGTACGGCAAGCGAGCGCATGATTGACACCAGCTGCTGCTGCCCGCCCGACAGCTCATAGGGGTAGCGGTTCAGGTCGAAACGGATGTCAAACGACTGGACCAGTTCTTCGGTGCGGGCGTTGCACTCACCCGCCGATTTGCCCGCGATCTTTAGCGGATAGCGAATGTTGTCGATGGCCCGTTTCCAGGGAAACAGCGCATCGCGGTAATTTTGGAACACATAGCCGATCACTGTCTGGCTGAGGGGCTTGCCGTCGAACAGCACTTCGCCACTGTCCATGGGCAGCAGCCCCGCTGCCATGTTGATCATGGTGGACTTGCCGCAGCCGTTGGGACCGAAGATCGACGTGATTCGACCCTTGGGAAAGTCGAGATTGAAGTTGGTGTAAAGCGGCTGGCCGGCAAAGCTCTTGGTAAGGCCACGGATGGTGATGTGCGGAACCGCTTCCACCTTTGATGACACGGATGCCAGATCTGGCGACACTACCGCGTTCATTTTCCACCCCAGTGCACAAACCGGCGCTCGATGATGATGAAGATCAGATTGAGCCCATACCCCAGCACGCCCGCTGAGAAAATGGTGGCATACATTTCCGGCATGTTGAAGATGGACTGCGAATTGATAACGCGTTGGCCCAGTCCATCGGTGGATCCGATGAACATTTCCGCCACAATCACGATGACCAGCGCGAAAGATACGCCCGCGCGCATGCCTACCAGCGTTTGGGGCAGTGATTCGAGCAGCGTCACCCCCACCATCACTCGTAGTGGCGAGGCCCCCATGACCCGGGCCGCTGCCTGACGTGTCTTACGTGCGTTCATGACACCGTAGGCGGTGTTGAACAAAATAAGCAGCCCAGCCCCGAACGCGGCGACGGCCACCTTGGTGCTTTCACCCACGCCGAGAATGACCAGAAACAGGGGAAACAACGCTGAGGCAGGCGTTGAGCGGAAGAAGTCGATCACGAACTCAAGTGACCGATACAACCGAACTGACGACCCCAGCGCCAACCCCAACGGTACGCAGATTCCCACCGCGATGAAAAACGCCAACAGCGTTCGACGGATGGTGATGATCGTGTCGCCGATCAACGCCCCCCCGACGAACCCATCCCAGATGGCCACGGCCGACGCCTGGGGCGACGGCAACAAGACCGGATCAACCAACTCAAGGGCCGCAATCAGCGCCCAAAGTGCGATGAAGGCTATTGCACCCACCGCGGGTGATAGCGCCGAAGCAATTCGAGCACCAAACATTGATTTCGCCTGGACTGGGTTATCGGGGGTGGAAAGCCGAGACCTTAGAAAGTCTTCAGCATCGTGCGCACATCGACCTTGGTTTTGACCAGACCCACCGCAGTCGCTTGATCAACCAGGTTCTGCAAGTCGGCGATTTCTGCCGGCTTCAGATCCTTCACCATGTTGTAGTACGAGAGCGGCACGGTCCCTGCGATGGTGGGCGAGACATTCATGTGGGCAGACAGCAGCTCACGCGCCTTCGGATCGTTGTTACCGTCGTTCAGCGCTTTGGCCCAGGCGCGCGCGAGCCGTTCTGCAACCTGCGGGCGCTCTTTCAGGAACTTAACGCTCATGACACCACCCGCCAGCACGGCGCAGGCGTCGTTGCGGCCAAGCATGTACTTTGCGATCAGACCGACGTCCAGACGCCGCGCAAGGCCCTGCGACACCATCATGCTGGTGACAGGCTCAAGCGTGTAGCCCGCATCGAACTGGCCGCCTTTAATTGCGCCAACGTGGACGCTCATCTGCTGTTCCTGCATCGAGTAGTCTTTCTCATCGAGACCGACCGCTTTCAGCACGCCCTTCGCTACAAAAAGATTACCCGGCCCGGGTGCAGAAAAAATGCGCTTACCCTTGAGCTCGGACAACTTGGTGATCTTGCTGTCAGGCGGAACCACGAAAGACTCAACCTGGTATTTCTCGTTCTGACAGTTGATTGAAAAGTACTGCAGCGTGTTCGGACGAATGGCGTTGATGTTCACGCCTTCCAACGACAGCAGGTTGGAAGCGGTTTCGAGGTCGCCCTTCACCAGACCCTGCACGATCAGGGCGTGATTGGCCAGCGGAATACCCTCAACCTCGAGGTTCTCGGCGGCAAAGTAACCGCGCTCGCGAGCGATGAAGTACGGCATCGCCGACGAGGCGATGAACAGACCCATCGTGACCTTGTCGCGCGCCTGAGCCTCGACGTCACGGGGAGCCAGCGCTGAGCCGGCTGCGATTGCGAGGCCAAGGGCCAGCGCAGTGAGCTTGCGGGACGAGGCAAACATGGGTGAGATCCTCCGGTGTCAGGTGTTAGAAAACGATTTTGAAGGGTGAGTCTGAAAACTTCCGCCGCGCACACTCGCACGAGGCCCGATGCGCGGTCAAGAACTTCATTAATCAACCCGAAATTGCAGCATGGTCTTTTGCCATCTCGCGGCCTCGAGTCTACACTCGGACTCGAACTAAGATGGGCTTGTCAAAGCAATTCGCGAGCCGATCTCAGGATCCCGTGGCAAAGACGTTTTGTAAACCGATTGCCGTTCGTTTCTGGGGTAAATGCACCGGAAGCGGGCGCTTGAGGGCTGGCGTGCACGTTCAACGAGCGCCCAGTGCACTGCAGTTGAGCCTTGGGGGTTCGTCCAACGTTGTTTCGTTTTTTGATGGAGTCCGGCATGCATCCAGAGGGAATCGGCGCTTCAGTTCTGCGCCGCGAAGATAGGCGGTTTTTGACTGGGCGCGGTCAGTATGTTTCCGACCTGTCCTTCCATGACGAACTTCACTGTGCGTTCGTTCGGTCGCCGCACGCGCACGCCCGAATCCGCTCAATCGATACTGCCGACGCACTCGCAAGCCCTGGGGTGGTCGCGGTATACACGGGCGACGACATGGCTACCGATCGGGTTGGAACCATGATTCCGCTCTGGCGGATTCCTGGCGTAGGCGGCAGTGTCATGAAAGAGCCTCCCCGTTGGGGCCTGTCGCGGGGCACAGCACGTCACGTCGGCGAGGCGGTCGCCATGGTCGTCGCGGCCACCCGCAATCAAGCGCTCGATGCCGCTGAGAAAGTTGCGATTGACTGGGAGCCGCTGCAGGCGGTGGTTGACGTCCGTGACGCAGCCGCAACCGGTGCGGTGCAGCTGCACCCGGAAGCCCCCGGCAACGTGTGCGTGCAATTTGAGCGCGGCACGCGGGCGCCAGTCGATGAGGCCTTCGCCCGCGCCACGCACAAGGTGGCGGTGGACATCGTCAATCATCGGATCATCTGCGCTGCGATGGAGCCCCGGGCTGTCATCGCGCAGGCGTCGGCTACGCGCGGGCTGGACGGTCACGCAGTGACCATCTGGACCGCCAGCCAGGTCCCTCACCACATCCGAAAATTCGTTGCGGAACAGTTGGATCTGCCGGAAAACGCGGTTCGCGTGATTGCGCCGGATGTCGGCGGTGGCTTTGGCACCAAGGGCAAACACTATCCGGAAGAAATCGTTCTCGCCTGGGCGGCCAGGAAGCTCGAGCGTCCGCTCAAGTGGGTCTCCACCCGAAGCGAGGCGTTCGTCAGTGACTACCATGCCCGCGACCACGTCACGCGAGCTGAACTTGCTCTTGACGCCGACGGCCGCTTCCTGGGTCTGCGGGTGTCCACGCTTGCCGCGGTAGGTGCGTATGTGTCGACCGTCGGTGCAGCCGTACCGACCACGGTTTACACGGCGGTTCTATCAGGCCCCTATCGCATTCCGGCCATTCATGCCGAAGTGCGCGCCATGTTTACGAACACGGTGCCCACCGACGCCTATCGGGGCGCAGGGCGACCCGAGGCGTGCTTCGTACTGGAGCGGCTGGTCGAAGAGGCCGCGCGCCAGCTCCGAATCGATCGAATGGAGCTTCGCCGCCGCAATTTCATTCCTGCTGCGGCCATGCCCTACTCCACCCCGGTCGGCCCAACCTATGACACCGGCGATTTCGTCCGACTGTTCGACCGCGTTCTGGTGCTTGCCGATTACGCGGGCTTCGAGAAGAGGCGCCGCGAGGCGCAGGCGCGCGGCCGCATCCGCGGGTTCGGCATCTGCTACTTCGTCGAAAGCTCAGGGGTCGCACCGTCAAAGTACGCCGGCATGTTTGGCGCTCGCGCTGGCTTCTTCGATTCGGCCGATATCCGTGTGGGCTGCGACGGCAGCCTGCTGGTCATGTGCGGCACCCACAGCCACGGGCAGGCGCACGCCACCACGTTCGCGCAAGTACTGGCTGACCGAATCGGCGTGCCGCTCTCCATGATCGAACTGGTTGAGGGCGATACAGGTCGTGTTCCTTACGGTACCGGTACCTTCGGTTCGCGCTCAATGGTCATTGCAGGGTCGGCGATCACCATGGCGGCCGACAAACTGCTTGCGAAAGCCAAGAAGCTGGCCGCTCATCTGCTCGAGGCCGCTGAGCAAGACGTCGAGCATCGGGTGGTCGATGGCCGGGGCGAGTTCCGAGTGGCAGGCACCGATGCCGTGATCGGCTGGGCCGACGTGGCTCGCGCGGTTACCTATGCGCACAACCTGCCCCCGGGTATGGAGCCGGTGCTGCATTCCAATGCTTTCTTTGACCCCCCCAACCTGACCTGGTCCAACGGTGCCCAGGCATGCGAGGTCGAGATCGATCCCGCCACCGGCGTCACGACGCTGATGTCGTACGTGGTGGTCGACGACATCGGAACGGTGATCAACCCGGTCGTGGTTGAAGGTCAGGTGCATGGCGCCATCGCGCAGGGTATTGGGCAGGCGATGTTCGAGCAGGCAGTCTACGACCGCGAAACCGGCCAGCTGTACACCGGCTCGTTCATGGACTACGCGATGCCGCGCGCTGATGTGCTGCCCGACTTCATCTCGGAAACCGATGAATCGCAACCGTGTACGCACAATCCGCTGGGCGTCAAAGGCTGTGGCGAGTCAGGAACCATCGGTGCTCCAGCCGCCATTACCAGCGCCATGCATGATGCGCTCGTGCCTATGGGTGTCACCGATCTCGAAATGCCGTTTACCCCCGAGAAGGTTTGGCGTGCGATCCGCAACGCGAACGGGCAGAAGGCTGCCTGATGGCCAAGGCAGACGAACACGCGCAACTGCGCACTGAGGTCAGCCAGCGGCTCACGGAACTCTGCCAGTGGGCGGCAGCCCTACGAGCTGATCAGTTGCCGCCGCGCGTGTTATCGCAGGCTGCCCTCATTCTCGGGGACAACATCGCCGCCATGCTGTCAGCGGCTGAAGAACCCGAGCTGCGGGCGTATCACCAGCAACTGATTGCGGCAAACGGCCCCCGTGAGGCTACCCTGTTCAGGCGTGAAGCCCCTGCGGTCAGTCTGCTCGATGCTGCAGTGGGTAATGGTCTTGCAAGCACCTGGAACGAACTGGACGACGGCTACACGCGAACGGCAGTGCATCCCGGTGCGCTCAGTCAGCCGCTGATTCTGGCTGCAGCCGAGGCCGCCAGGCTCCCCCTTTCAGCAATGCTTCGTGCCACCGTTGGCGCGTACGAGATCGGCACACGATTCGCGCGCGCCTGGCACGGCACGCTACCGCGGCTGCATCCTCATGGCGTCTGGAATACGGTGTGTGCGGCAGCAGGGCTTGCGCTCATTCGAAACTATGACGCTGCGCTGTTACACAAAACGCTCACTACTGCCGCTAGCATGGCTTCGCCTGGCCCATACAGTCATCCGATAGAGGGTGCGCTGGTACGGAATGCCTGGCCTGCAGCCGGATCGTGGCTGGGCGTGTTCGCCTGCGATCTGGCAAGGCTTGGCATTGCAGGAACGCCCGGCGGTCCTTACGACATCTTCACGCGCGGCCTGGGTGCGCCGGCCCGGCCCGATGAGTTGGCGGTCGGCTTGGGCTCGGAGTGGACCACCTGCGACGGCTATCACAAGCTCTATGGCGCCTGTCACCACTCTCATGCAGCCATGGAAGCCATCGAAACCATCTTTACCAAGCGGCCCGAGCTGCGCGGTGGCAGTCGTGTCCGTCAGGTCACGGTGGAAGGCTCAGCCATGGCGATGAATTTCGACAATGCCGCGCCAGACACCACACTGGGCGCGAAGTTTTCCATTCCCCATGCGATTGCCGCCACGCTTGCGCATGGTGCGGATGCCCCCGAAAACTTTCTCGATGCAAGTCTGCGCGACCCGGCCATTCTTGCGCTCAGACCGAAGGTCAAGCTGACCCAGTTGCCCGAGGTAAAGCCCTGGCCGCTTGATCGCCCTGCGCGCGTCACGCTCGAGCTCGACAACGGCGAGCAACTGAGCGCGTTTTGCGAGGCGGCGCTCGGCAGTCCAGCGCGTCCGCTTGAAGCAGACCGCGTACTTGCGAAGATTCGCGACCTGTCGGGCCGTGATGCGCCGGGGTTGGAACCCGCCGTGGTGTCATTACGCACTCGAATTGAGTCGGGCGGTTCGCCCGATTCTGGCCCTGACGGCACGACAGACCGCTGGATCGCCAGCTTCTTCACGCTGCGCTGACGCTACAGAGCAGGCCAGCGTTCGTGCCAGGGGGCGTCGCGCTCCCACTGCGCTGCCAGCGACAGCAGCAGCGAGTCTTCGCCCCAGCGGCCAACCAGCTGCAACCCGTTGGGGAGACCGTTCTCATGGTGGCCGCAGGGCAGCGAAATCGCGGGTAGCCCCGCGGCATTGGCAAATCCTGTAAAGACCGCATGACCCCGAGGTCCCACGTGCTGGCCGGCAATTGACTCGGGAAACATCTGGTCGACCGGCCAGGGCCAGGCAGCGGTCGCGGGGGTCAGCAGGACATCGTACCGTTCGAAGCAATCACCCAGCCGTCGCTGAAGGTGCGCCATGGTTTCAAACAGATCAAACAGCGCGCTTCCGGACAATGCGGCGCCGGCGGCGGCATTGGCCTCTGCAATCGGAGAAAGCTGCGCGGGGTCGACAGCTCGCGCACTCAGCATTCTTGCAAGACCGCATTGAGACAACGTCATCCAGCGCTCGTTGATGTCGTCGGCGAGATCCCGATGATCAGCCCGAGTCACCTGATGCCCCAGCGCGGCAAACCTTGATGCGGCTCGCTCGATCTGCGCCCCGATCACGGGGTCAACGGGGGCTCGTCCAAAGGTCGGAATATGAAGGATTTTGAGCGGGCGAGGCGGTTGCGGCAGCGGCTCGAACGAACCCGCGCCGCCCAACGCCTGCGATGCGGGATCATGCGGATGCGACGCAGACAGTGCGCGCGTGAGCAGCACCACATCCGCAACCGTACGTGCGATCGGCCCACACACCTCGTACTGTAGGAAGAGTGGGGGTAAGCCGCCCGCTCGGGCGATTCGACCGACCGAGGGTTTGAAGCCCACCAGGCCGGTGTGCGCGGCGGGCCGCCGTGTCGAGCCTCCGCCATCGGTGCCGAGCGCAAGCGGTGCCAGACCTGCCGCCACAGCAGCTACTGCCCCACCACTGGATCCACCGGCGGTCATGCCCAGATGCCACGGATTGCGCGTCACGCCGAACACTGCATTATCGGTGTGGCCCACCATGGCAAATTCCGAGCAGTTGGTCTTGCCGACGATGACTGCGCCGGCAGCGCGCAGGCGTGCGACCGGAAGCTCATCAACTTGCGGCACATGATTGGCAAACGCGGGGCTGCCCCAGGTGCAGCGTAAGCCTGCAACCTCAAGGTTGTCCTTGATCGTGATGGGAACGCCATCCAGCGGACCCAAAGGCCGACCCGCCCGCCATCTCGCTGAACTTTCCGCAGCCGCTGCACATGCGCCCGCTTCGTCAAGCGTCACGATGGCATTGATCTTTGGATTGACCGTAGCGATGCGGTCGAGGATGGCGCTCAGCGCCTCAGCTGGCGTCACGGCACCGGAGCGGAACCGATCGCCGAGTTCGGTGGCGCTGAGTGTCCAGAGCGCAGGCGCTGTTGTCATCAGGAACTGAACGGGTGTTGCGGGCGTTTTACGACGGCCCGATGCGAGCAATCAGCGCAAGCAGGCCTCCGCCAGGCGGGCCCTGGTGCTCAGCCCCTCCTGACACAAAGATGCGCGTATCGCCCAGAACGCCTGCGACCAGTCCGCCCACGGCGCCACGAATGTGGCGCTGGGCGTGGATATCGCCGTCCTGCCACATGGTGTGGCGCTGACCGCGGATGGCGCCGCTCGCATCGGGCTCACATTTGACAAGTGCGCACACAATCCGAGACAGGCTGGCAGCACGGCTATCGCCCCGACAACTAATTCCAAGTTGATCGAGGCAGGCGTAGAGCCCGTTGATATCGAGCGCGTCGTCCATGGTGTGGTGGGCAATGACGAAATCGCTGGTCCAGCCCTCTGCATTACCGAAAACAACCACCTCATTCATGGTGACCTCAATACCGGACGAGACGCTTGCACGGTCGCTCCAGAGATCGGGGCGGGTCAGAAACAGCGACTCATCGACCTGCGCGGAATCGATATCGCCCAGCGCCTGCATCACACCAAAGGCGCCCGCCACGCGCGAGAGCGTCATCGACCGATTCGGATCAGCGCTTGCCAGGGCTACACCGCGATGTTTAGCGTCTCGTACCCCGTCCGCAGTTACGCAACCGCCCTTTACCTGAACAAAGTGGACATCGGAGGGGTCATCGATTCCGGCCTCGACCATGGCGCGCTCAACCGCCTCTGCAATCAACGCGACCTGCGCGCGCGTCCCGATTTCCTCCGGGCGCGGCACACGGGTGAGCGCTCGGCCGATGGCAAGACGCTTACCCATCGCGCCGTTCGAGGCGTGAGGATGTTCAGAAGGATCCACGCAGAACACCGTGTAATGCGGAGTGAGAACGCCCTCAGTTCCGCCTGAGAATACAAAGGCGACCGACTGCGCGATGGCCTCGGCCGATTGCCCCGTTTTCGCGGCGAGAAGCAGGGTTAACGACTGAACCAGATAGCCGCGGGTGTAATCGTTGACCAGGCCATTGCCTTCAGTTTTTCCGATGAAGGCGACGATTTGAGCGGGGTTGATACGACCATCGTCAATAGCCTCGGCAAGCTGGGACACGTCCGAGGGATCGCGCATGGTGAAGCGATGAACGCTGGCTCTCATGGCGTGGTGATGCCCTTCCGGTTGGTGACCGACTTAAACGCGCGTGATGTCGCGATACAGCTTCTCAAGCTGCGACAGAAAGGGGCGCTCCAGCTTCGCACGCGTGCCTGCCACGGGGTCAGCGCCCGCCAGCAGTGTGTCGCTCGCCTCAAGCGAAAAGCTCATGGCAAATCGGATTCGCTCGTCGCGTAGCGCAGCGAACTGGTCGATCAGCTGACCGACATTGGCGTCTGCCCGGCCGAGCCCGCTCTCCAACAACCGTGCTGCGACACAGGCGTCTTCGATCGCCTGCGTGGCACCCTGCCCCAGGGTGGGCACCATGCCGTGCGCCGCATCGCCCAGCAGCAGAACGCGTCCGCCTGGCAGCGCGTACAGCGGCGGCGATTCCTGCAGCCGCGCCCAATGGATGCTGTCGACGTTCTGCCGGATCTGATCAATCATCCAGCCGCACTGCGCCGAGGGTGGCCGTGAGTCAGGCGTGTACAAGGCCGCCAGCCAGTTTCCATCGCGAGCGCTTTCCGGTACCGGGGCGCCCGGCTCGATCGGAAAGGTGCCCGCAATGTAGATGGCCTCACCCGGCACGCGGAAGGCCAGCAGCCGGTTGGGGCCATTGAACCACTGCTCGTAATCGTCGATCAGGCCGCCAGAGGTATCAGGCACCAGCAGCCTAAAGATCACCACGCCATGCTGGGTGATGTCGGGAGCGCCAGCAAGCAGCTTCCGAACCAGTGAATAACGCCCATCGCCCGCGATCAGCAGATCGATCTGGTCAATACGCGCCGGCTGCCCCGACGTATTGAATTCAAGGCTCAGCTGACCGGTGGGTGAGGTGGGGTCAACCTGCACATTCGTGATGCGGGTGTCATAGCGGATTAAGCCCGCAGCCTCGCCGCGCAGAGCGGAATAGAGCTCCGACCAGCGAATCCGAATGCCAGGGTTATCTGCGACAGACGACATCGGCAGCCGAAACAGTTCGGTTCCGTCGGTGAGCGAGATACGCCAGGTGTGCCACAGATAACTCTTTGCGAGCACCGCGGCGTGCAACTGCGGGTCATGTTCCAACAACGCCCGGACGGCGTTCGGACCGATATTCAGTCCGGTGCCCGACTCCGAATGGTCGCTTGCGGAGACCTGTTCGAGACAGACCACTTCCAGACCGGGCGCCCTGGCGAGCGCCCTCGCCACGATGCAGCCTGCCACGCCCGCGCCCGCGATCACGCACTTCACGACGTCACCTTTTTTGATTGAGGAGGAACCGTGGACGATACCGTAAATTTCGCGTGGTCCGCGAGCGCGTTCGGCCGGGGGGTGGGAGCTGTGGGGGCTCGACCGGCGGCGCCGGCACCGAAGGAGCCGGTTCCCTCGTCGAGTGGACGGCGGGCTGAGCCGGGGACCGACTCGCTCGCATACTCGGGCTCGGACAGGGGGCCGGCC
>CAZORB010000117.1:0-13425 GCA_964581825.1 uncultured Bordetella sp. | reverse complement strand
TTCGTGCTGCTTCGCCAGCCTTAGCGCGCGAGCGTAGATTTCGCGGTGGGGGCGATTGGCGAGTCGCTCGACGATCCGGGTGGCACGGCTTGCACCGATCTCGGTAATCAAGGCGCCCAGCAGCTGATCGAGATCAAGCGTGACGCTGACGGCCTGGTCGCCGGCAGGGTTCTCGCCCTCATGCGATGGCTGTGCGCGATCGTCCGTGCTTCGAGCGCCCGGTAGCCGAAAGCCTGCCGGTGCGACGATCAGCCCGTATTCACCTTTCAGGCGCATGGTGTCGGCGTGCAGCCAGGTGAGCGCATCGGCGCTCAGGCATCGGTGAATTTCCTCAAATTTTTTGGTGAGTTCACGTCCCAGCACGAGCCAGCGTTCGCCGCCCAGCTGCTCAATGATTGCGGTGAGCGTCGCTTCGATTCGGTGGGGCGATTCGAACAGCACTACCGGGCAATCCAGACTGGCGAGGCTACGCAGGCGTTCAGCCCGTTGGCGCGGGCGCGATGGCAGAAAACCCTCGAAGCGAAATGCACCTTCGATCAGCCCGCTCGCGCTCGCCAGGGCGGTCAGTGCGGAGGGCCCTGGGACTGGGATGACCCGTCTGCCTGCAGCGAGCACGGCCGACACGATCCTCGCACCGGGGTCACTGACGCCGGGCGTACCCGCATCGGTCACGAGCGCAACCGACTTGGCTTCGGCCAGCATCGCCACAATACGGTCGGCCACTGTCGCTTCGTTGTGCTGGTGCGCAGCGAATATCCGCGCGCGACTGCCGATCCGGGCAAGCAGTGGCGCAGTGACTCTTGTGTCTTCAGCGGCGACACCATCGACTTCGGCGAGCACACGTGTGGCGCGCGTACTCAGGTCGCCGAGATGACCGATAGGCGTTGCCACTACATATAATGCGCCGGGCTCAACCGCCGGAGGCTGTCGTGACCGCTCATTGGCCTGTGGGTCGTTCTGGTCTGAATTCATGCACCGGTTGCCGCCATCGCGTGGCCCGCATTGTCCCGGGGCAGGCGGGCGTCCGCAAGCCGAATCGCACGCGGGGGTGCGTGGCGGCGCGCCAGCCTGAAGCGGGGTTGCCATGACGCGATCGCCCACTCAGCGTTCGGGCGATGTCGGCGAAGACCTAGCGCTCGCGCATTTGCAGCGAGCGGGGCTCACGCTGGTCGCCCGGCAGGTCACCAGCCGCTTCGGGGAAATCGACCTGATCATGCGGGATCGCGACGAATGGGTGTTCGTCGAGGTTCGCAGGCGCAGTCGGAGCGCTTTCGGTTCAGCGGCCGATAGCATCACAGTCGCTAAACAGATGAAACTGCGTCGCAGCGCCCAATCCTGGCTGCAGCAGCATCACGGGAATCGGCTCCCGGCGTGCCGATTCGACGTCTGTGCAATCGATGACGGCCAAATTGATTGGATACGCGGCGCCTTCTAACGATAGAATTTTCGTTTGCTGCCAACAGGTGAACTCATGAAGCGACTGATGATTCTGATCGGCGCCGCGTCGATCGCGGGCTCGGCCCTGATGCTCTCCGGCTGTCTGCCGCTTGCGGCAACTGGCATGGTTGCCGGCGCGCTCGCGGCCAGTGACCGTCGAACGCTGGGCGCCCAAACCGAAGACGCCAGCATCGAGTTCAAAGCCGGCGCCCGTCTGCGCGACACGATGCGCTTTCCCGGTGGAATCTCGGTCACCAGCTATAACCGCAGGGTTTTGCTGACCGGGCAGGTGGGCACCGACGAGGATAGGCGCCAGGCCGAACAGATCGTCTCGCGTATCGAAAATGTCCGATCTGTCGAGAACGCGCTCCAGGTGTCCGGCCAGCCCGCACTCACCGCATCGGCATCGGATGCCGCGGTCAGCGCAGGCGTGAAGGCTGCGCTACTCGAAAACTCCGACACCAAGGCCACCGCTGTCAAGGTCATCACCGAGGGGGGAATCGTTTACCTGATGGGCATCGCGTCGCGCAAAGAAGCCGATCGCGCCGCTCAGGTGGCAAGCCGCGTCCGTGGGGTGCAAAAAGTGGTGGCGGTATTCGAGATCATCAGCGAAGAGGAACTCGCACGAATCCTCAAGAACCAGTCCGAGGCGCGCTAAGGCTATGGCCCTGCCCCCCATCCTGCGCGAAAGGCTGCGGCTGCCGGTCGTGGCCTCACCGATGTTCATCATCTCCAACCCTGAACTGGTGATCGCGCAGTGCCAGGCGGGCGTCGTGGGTTCATTTCCAGCGCTTAACGCCCGCCCCCGCGAGCAGCTCGACGACTGGCTCGCGCAGATTCGTGAAACGCTCGATGCGTATGATCGTGCGCACCCCGACCAGCCGAGCGCACCCTTCGCAGTGAACCAGATCGTGCATCGGTCCAATGACCGACTCGAGTACGACCTGGAGATGTGTGTGAAGCACCGGGTCCCGATCGTGATCACCTCACTCGGCGCGCGGCCCGAAGTCAACGACGCGGTGCACAGCTACGGCGGCATCGTGCTGCACGACATCATCAACAACCGTTTTGCGCAGAAGGCTATCGAAAAAGGCGCGGACGGGCTGATCGCGGTGGCAGCTGGCGCGGGCGGACATGCGGGCACGCTCTCTGCGTTTGCATTAGTGCAGGAAATCCGCGAATGGTTTGACGGGCCGCTCCTGTTGTCGGGCGCCATCGCCAATGGTGCCGCGGTGCTTGCTGCCCAGGCGATGGGGGCTGACCTGGCCTATGTGGGGTCTGCTTTTATCGCCACGCGCGAGGCGCGCGCCGCGGAGGCCTACAAGCAGGCGATCGTTGCCGGCACTGCCGAAGACATCATCTACACCAACCTCTTTACTGGTGTGCATGGCAATTACCTGCGCGCCTCGGTGGTGGCTGCAGGCCTTGATCCTGACAACCTGCCGCAAAGCGATCCCACCAGCATGAACTTCTCCTCCGACCGACCCGCCAAGGCCTGGAAGGACATCTGGGGAAGCGGTCAGGGTATCGGTGCGGTCAAGGCCGTGGTCGGTGCCGGCGAACTGGTTGATCGGCTGGCGCGCGAGTATCGGGCTGCACTCGACCGTCTGACCGCGCTTCAGGTGCGCGGGAGCTGAGCCGCACAAGGCCCAGGCGTCGCGTCAGGCGCGTTTGCTACGCCAGCGGGCAACCGCTGGCGCGATCTCGGTAAGATCACGAAACACCTGAATGCCTGGCGGGGATTTGCGCGCAAGTGCCGGACTCTGCCCGCCCGCCCACAGTTCGGTGGCGCGTGGCAACTTCGCGCGTAACTCGGCCAGCCCGTCAGCGACCGCATTGGAACCGAGCGAAGCGGTAAACGACAGTGCAACGATGTCAGCATTGTGTGCAGTGGCTGCCAGCACAATGTCCCACACGGGTGTCTGCACCCCTAGCGACAGGCAGCCGCAGCCTTCCAGCGACAGAATGGCCTCCGCCATCAGCAACCCAAGCCCATGGCTTTCATTGGGAAATGTGGTGAGCAGGACTCGGGGACGGTTTCCGGTGCGCGGAATGGTGCTGATCGCATTACGCAGCACGATCTGCATCGATTCGGTGTAGAGATGCTCTTCAAACACCTCGAAGTAGCCGCGGGCCCAGGCCTCGCCAACCATTCGATTCAACGGCGCCGCAATCTCCACCACAAAGCGGTCTACGCCCATGCGCACGGCTGCCTGCGACAGAGAGCGCCGCAAACCATCGACGTCGTGGGCTTTGGTGAGTTCGATGAAGCGCTGCAGATCATCTCGATCGCTGCGCAGGTCGCTCGCTGCGCGCGGTGCTTCAACCGACTGTGCAGCGAGCGCATGCAGTTCCTCGAGCGACAGCGAAATGATTCGTCCCGGACGATGTCCGATGTCCATCAGTCTGCGGATCACACGCAGTTTGTCGACTTGCTCAATGGGATAACTGCGCTCACCAAAAGCGTCGCGACCCGGGCTTGGAAACCCGTAGCGCCGCTCCCAAACGCGCAGAGTGTCCTTCGCGAGACCCGTGTCGCGTTCGACCGCGGCAATGCTGAGCGCAATGCCCGATGTAACTGAACGGTCATTCATGGTGGCCGGCCTTGCGTGCCTGTCCGGTTCTTCGACCGGTTTTCAGTGGGTGAAACGTAGCCGGACGGGGGTTTTGTCTTGGACAACTTGCCTCGTCCTCGCGGTGTGGCACGCATCTTACGCTTGTCGGCTGACCCTGCCTAGCACATGGGGAAATCCCATGAAACGCAATTGGCGAATCCTGTACTAGACACCGTTTGGTCATATCATGACCGAACAGTCATAAATATTCCTCTCCAACTTTTCGATCGGGCAAGTCGACTGATGGTTGTCGGCCTGCCGAAGGGTGTTTCAGGATGCGCGTTGCGGTCATCGGTTCCGGAGTTTCCGGTTTGTCGGCGGCTTTGCGTTTGCAGGCGCACCACGACGTTGTCCTCTATGAAAGCGACGCCCGCGCGGGCGGTCATGCCAATACGGTCGATGTGCAGCTTGATGGCATTCGGGCGCCGGTCGATACGGGTTTTCTGGTCTACAACGAGCGAACGTATCCGCACTTGATCGCGCTGTTCAAAGAGCTGGGCGTGCCCGAGGCGCCCACCGATATGTCGTTTGCAGCGTCGATTGGCCCGCATCAATTTGAGTGGTGCGGATCCAACATTCCCGCGCTGTTTGCTCAGCCGTCGAATCTGTTTCGTCCAAGCTTCTGGCGAATGCTGCGCGACATTCTGCGATTTAATCGCGAGGCGACTGCGCTTGCTACGACTGAGGACGCACAGGCCCGACTCGATGAGCCGCTCGAGCGCTTTCTCGAGCGTGAGCGCTACAGCGACGAATTTCGGGATGGCTACCTGCTGCCCATGGCGGCGGCGATCTGGTCATGCTCCACAGCAACCATGACCAAGTTTCCGCTCGGAAGCTTCGTGCGGTTTTTTCATAACCACGGGCTTCTGCAGGTCGAGGGGCGGCCGCGCTGGATGACGGTGCCGGGCGGATCACGCGAATACGTGTCACGCATCCTCGCGCGTCTGAAAGACGTCAGGCTGGCTGAACCCGTGCAGTCGATCGTTCGCCGCCCGGGCGGCGCGGGCGGTACCGTCACCGTACAGTCGCTGAACGCGATCGAACACTTTGATCAGGTTGTGCTCGCCTGCCACAGCGATCAGGCGCTTGGGTTACTAACCGATGCCAGCGATGATGAGCGCGCTGTCTTGGGCGCGATTCGCTACCAGCCCAACCGGGCGCTGCTTCACACTGATATCGGGCTCATGCCTGCGCGCCGCCGCGCATGGGCCGCCTGGAACTACCTGAGCGATGGCCGTGCGGGCGCCCCGTCGGTCTCGGTCACCTACTGGCTCAATCGCCTGCAGCCGCTGCCGTTTCGCACGCCGGTGTTCGTCAGCCTGAACCCGCTGCGAGAGCCTGACCCATCAACGCTCATCCAGGAATTCGCCTACGCGCATCCCATCTTCGATTTAGCCGCAGGTCGGGCGCAGCGAAAGCTGAAGGCAATTCAGGGTCGCAATCACACCTGGTTCGCCGGCGCCTGGACGGGCTATGGCTTTCATGAAGATGGTCTGCGGTCCGGGCTCGAAGTGGCTGCGGCGCTGAGCCGGCGGGCTGAGCCATTGCCGCAAGCAGCTTAAGTCGCCCACACCCCATGGTGAGGCCCAGTCATCAGATTTCTTTTGCATTCGGCGAGGTTCGACATCGCCGGTTGCGTCCGCGCGAGCACGCGTTTGAGTACCAGGCGTGGTTCGTTCGAGCGCCACTCACCGCGCTCGAGACGCGCTCAGGCGACTGGCTATTTGGCATCAACCGCAGATCGCTGCTGTCGCTGCACGCGAAAGACCACGGCGATGGCGGCGCGATTCGCCCGTGGATTGATGGACTGCTCGCATCGGCTGGCTTGCGCGCCGACGGCGAGATCTGGCTGCATGCCTTTGCGCGGGTGCTTGGCTACGCGTTCAAGCCGGTCAGCTTCTGGTATTGCCACCGCGCCGATGGCGCGCTCGTCGCGGTGATCGCCGAGGTGCACAACACCTTCGGCGAGCGGCATGTCTATCTGCTGGCTGACCCGCATGGCGAGCCGCTCAAAGCCGGGGTGGAGCTGCGTGCGGACAAGTCCTTTCATGTCTCGCCGTTCTGCGCAGTACAGGGCGGCTACCGATTCCGATTCATCACGCGCGCAGATCGGGCCGTTGCGCGTATTGACTACGACGATGCGAACGGCCCGCTGCTCCTTACCAGCCTGAGCGGCGCCTTTGAACCCGCGGGGCTGTCCCAGCGGCTTCGGGCGCTGCTGGGTTTTCCATTGTTTAGCGCAGCCGTGATTGCACGCATCCACTGGCACGCGCTCCGCCTCTGGCTTGCGCGGGTGCCGTTTCATCGCAAGCCCGACGCGCCCGACACCATTCTTACCCGGGGTTCACCATGACCATCACCGCCACCACGCATTCGTCTTCGTCCACCGAAGTACGGACGCCGGCGCGTGCTCTGCCACGCTCAGCTGCAATCATCATCCGTCTGCTTGAGCGCTTATCGAGCGGATCACTATGCCTTGACCTGCCCGATGGCAGCCGTCGCAACTTTGGCCGCGGCGAGCCGTCGGCCTCCATCAGCATTCGAGACTGGCGGGTCTTTGACGACGCCATGTCCCGCGGTGATGTGGGTTTCGCCGAGGGCTGGATTGACGGACGTTGGACCACTGATTCGCTCGCCAAGCTGTTGTCGCTGCTCGTCATCAACCGGCGCGAACTGGATGCTGCGGTTTACGGTACCTGGTGGGGCCAGCTGTTTGATCGTCTGCGCCATCTTTTTCGGGCGAACACGCGTTCGGGTTCGCGCCGCAATATTCATGCGCACTACGATCTGGGCAATGCGTTCTATCAGCTCTGGCTAGATCCCGGCATGACTTACTCGAGCGCGCTGTTCGAAGGCGACTCGATGCGTCCACTCGACGCTGCGCAGCACGCGAAAAACGGCCGACTGCTCGACCAACTTGCGCTCGGGGCGGGCGCATCGGTGCTCGAGATCGGTTGCGGCTGGGGGGGATTTGCCGAGGCTGCCGCAGCACGCGGTCTGCATGTCACAGGCCTCACGCTATCGACCGAGCAACTGGCCTATGCGCGTGAGCGACTCGCGCTGACCGCACGTGGCCAGGCGCATTTTGTGCTGCGTGACTATCGGGATGAGACGGGCCTTTACGACGGCATTGCCTCGGTGGAAATGTTTGAGGCAGTGGGCGAGCGCTATTGGCCTGCATGGTTTCAGACCGTTGCGCGCTGCTTGAAGCCAGGCGGTCGTGCTGCGATCCAGACCATCACCATCGACGAGGCCCTGTTCGAGCGCTATCGACAAGGCACTGACTTCATCCAGCAGTATGTGTTTCCGGGCGGCATGCTGCCCACGCGAACCGGATTCGCGGAGCTTGCGCGCAAGGCGGGCCTGGAGGTCTGCGCCGAACATGCCTTCGGCCCCGACTACGCACTGACGCTCAAACTCTGGCGCGAACGCTTCATGTCGGTGCTCGATGAGGTGCGCGCCATGGGCTTTGACGACCGCTTCATTCGCACCTGGGAGTTCTATCTCGCCTACTGCGAAGCCGCGTTCAGCCATGGCAACACCGACGTGGTTCAGTTCACGTTGCAAAAGCGCTAGGCGCCCATGGTCGTCAATCGCCGTCCCCTGCTGACTGCTGTCGCCCGAACGCTTGGCTGGGTGGCTGTCTGGTGTGTCGTGCTGCAGTGCGCAGGACTGTCGCTCGTTGCAGCCGCGGCGGGTCCTGCAGATCCGATTCGGGCTCACCTGGGCGAGCCGCGAGAGTCCGGACGCGGCACGCTCAGATTTCTGGGTATGCGCGTGTATGAGGCCGTGCTGTGGGTACCGGGTACAGCCGGTACGATATCGGTTGAGCGCGCGGCAGCTGTGCCGCCGCCGCTTGATCGCGACTTAGCGCTCGAGCTGGTTTATGCCATCGATCTGTCGGGTGTTCGTATCGCGGAGCGCAGTGATCAGGAAATCGCCCGCCAGCCTGACCGCGGCACCCCTGCGCAGCGCGCGCGCTGGCTTGAGCGGATGCGAACGATTTTTCCTGATGTACGGGCCGGCGACCGGATCAAGGGCCTGTACCGCGTAGAAGGTCCGACGCGGTTCTATCTGAACGGCAAGCCCCTCGGCGAAATCGATGACCCGATGTTCGGCCGCGCATTTTTTGGAATTTGGCTCGACGCCCGAACCAGCGAGCCGGCGTTGCGTGAAGCGCTATTGCGAGGGCTGGGGCCGATACCGTCGCGCGCGGCTGCGACATCGACCGAACCCGCGTCACGCTAAGCTGCCATGACAGGCTCGCTGTTGACGACGCCAGACGATGGCGGGGCTCGCCACCCTGTTACACCTGACCCCTCGGGCCGGTCGCTGATCGCCTACGGATTTTTGCGCGCACCGCTGGCACTGCTGGAGTTGCCGCTTTTTGTGTTGCTGCCTGCGTTCTACAGCCGCGAAGCGGGCCTTGCGATCGCCGTCGTGGGGCTGGTGCTGTTTGCAGCGCGACTGGTTGACGCGATCGCTGATCCGCTGATCGGCGCGGCCATCGACCGCAGCCGCGGCGCAGCCAGCTATCGGCGCTGGATTCTGGCGGCCTGCATACCCCTTGCTCTGGGGTTCGGTGCCATGCTTCACCCACCGGGATGGGCGCCGAGCGGGCTTGCAGCCTGGCTCGCGATCGGGTCGGTGCTCACGTATCTCGCGTGGTCAACGGTCACGATTGCGCATCAGGCCTGGGGTGCGGAATTGAGCGCGAACCCAGCCACACGGGTTCGCATTACCGGCATTCGTGAGGCGTGCGGCCTGGCGGGTGTCCTGGCGTCCGCCGCGCTCCTCGAACCTCAGTACGCGAGCGCGCTTGCAGGGCTGTTTGTCGCCTTGCTTGCGATCGCAGCAGCGTTGCTCTTCCGGGCGCCGTTACCGCCTGCGGTGGCTACGCCACGGTCAGAATCGGACGATGGGTCGCTGCCGGTGCAGAGCGCTGCGCCCCGGCCGCCGTGGCCGTGGCGTGAGTTGCGCCGAAACCGGACCTTCACGCGCCTGCTCGCGGTTTTCATGCTGAACGGTACGGCCAGCGCGCTGCCCGCCACGCTGGTGCTGTTCTTTGTGGCGGACGTGCTGGGCGATGGCGCGCGCGCGCCGCTGTTCCTGCTGATCTACTTTGCTGCAGCAGCGCTCGGGATGCCGCTCTGGATTCGAATCGGCGTTCGAATAGGCGCACAGCGGGCCTGGCTGGTTGGCATGATGGCTGCTGTGCTCGCATTTGCAGGAGCGTTTGCGTTGGGCCAAGGCGATTACCTCGCTTTTGGCGTTATCTGTGCGGTGACGGGGTTGGCGCTGGGAGCGGACCTAGCGATGCCGCCCGCGCTGCTGGCTGCGGCGATCGCTGCATCAGGCGGCCGAGGCGAGCGAGAGGGCGCTTACTTCGGGGTCTGGTCGCTTGCCACCAAGCTCAATCTTGCGCTGGCGGCTGGGCTGGGCTTGCCGTTGATTGGCCTGCTGGGCTATCAGCCAGGCACATCGGACAGCAACACGCTTGCGTTGTCGGTTGCCTACGCGGCGCTGCCCTGTCTGATCAAGCTTGTCGCAGCCTGGCTGCTTTGGCGGTTACCCAGCCCCGAACTCGATTCTGATCTTCAACGTCCGACGGTGAATGCATGATTACCGACTCCCTGTGTCCTGCGAGCTTCCATCAGCCGATTCCTGTGCGCGGTACGCCGTCGCGAACCGGCCGGATGACCGCAGCCATCGCCACTGCGCTTCTGGTGGCGCTCAGCCTGCTGCTGTCAGGCTGCAGCGCGCCAATGCCTGCCCAGTACGCGGCCGAGCGACCCGTTCTTGATCCCACGCGCTATTTCAACGGCAGGCTCGATGCCTGGGGCATGTTTCAGGATCGTTTCGGCAACGTGGTCAAGCGCTTTACGGTCGAGATGAACTGCCGCTGGGAGGGCGATACTGGCACGCTCGAAGAAGACTTCCTTTACTCAGACGGCACGCGCGAGCGTCGGGTCTGGACGCTTCGCAAGGTCGCACCCGACCGCTTTATCGGTACGGCCTCCGATGTGGTGGGTGAGGCCGTCGGTTCCGTGGCCGGCAATTCTTTCAACTGGCGCTATACGCTCGCGCTACCGATCGACGGTCGCACCTGGCATGTTGATTTTGATGACTGGATGTTCCTGATCGACGATCAGGTGATGCTGAACCGCGCGGTGATGAGCAAGTTCGGCATCCGTCTCGGTGAAGTCACGCTGTCTTTCACCAAACGCTGAGCACCCCCCTCATGATGCAGTTCGAACCCGGCGCACCCCCCTCTGGCGCCACCTTGCCGCCCCGCGCGCCCGATCGCCAGGGGGCGCTGAACCCCAGGATCGTTGACTGGCGGCAGCGTCGGGTCTGGCTGGTCGGCGCTTCGAGCGGCATTGGCGAGGCGCTGGCGCTCGATCTGTCGAAACGCGGGGCGAGGCTCGCGCTGTCGGCGCGGCGTGCGGAGGCGCTGAACGCGCTTGCTGCACGCCTCGACGCGGACTCAATCGTGCTGCCCACCGATGTCACCGACGCGCAGGCGTTCGGGCAGGCGTGTCAATCCTTGGTTGACCAGTGGGGCGCGATCGATCTGGTGATCTGGCTCGCTGGCGACTACCGGCCGATGCGTGCAGAAAGCTTCGATCTGGCCGATGCTCGGCGTCTGGTCGAGATCAATCTGCTCTCGGTCTACAACGGACTCAATGCGCTCCTGCCGCTTTTCGAACGACAGGGCTCAGGCGGACTGGCACTGGTCGCAAGCGTGGCCGGATATCGCGGGCTGCCCAAGGCGCTTGCCTACGGCCCCGGCAAAGCGGCCCTGATCAATCTTGCCGAGTCGCTTCATATCGATCTGCATCCGCGCGGTATCGGCTGCTGGCTGATCAACCCCGGCTTCGTGGCCACGCCGCTGACCGCGCAGAACACGTTCGAGATGCCCGGACTGATCAGCGCCGAGGCGGCCGCGCGAGAAATTGTGAAGGGCTTTGCCTCGGGCGGTTTCGAGATGCATTTTCCGCGCGGCTTCACCCGCTGGATGAAAATGCTGAGGCTCCTGCCGGAGCGGGCGTACTTTCGCGCTGTGCGCGCGGTGACCGGCGGGTGATCGAATGGCGCCGCTCACCCCCTCTGCTGCCCGGCTTGCCGCGCCAATCGAGCGGGTGGTCGATTTCTATCAGACCCTCACCCGCGAGTCCCTCGCGCAGCTTGATCAGATCTATGCGCCGCAGGCCCGCTTCAAGGATCCCTTCAATGAAGTGGTCGGCACCCAGCCGATCGCGGCAATCTTCGAGGCAATGTTCGATCAGCTCGACGAACCGCGCTTTCGCGTGCTGGAAGCAGTCGGCGACACCCGGCGCGCCTGCCTGATCTGGGAATTCGATTTTCGTAATCGCCGCCTTCAGCAGGGTCGCGCGCAGCGGATCCGGGGGGCGACCTGGCTTGAGTTTGATGAGCAGGGCCGGGTTGCGCTTCACCGCGATTACTGGGACGCCGCCGAGGAGCTTTACGAGAAGCTGCCCGTGATCGGTGCGATGGCCCGCTGGTTGAAGCGCCAGCTCGCTCACTGAACTTCTAGGCTGCGACTGTCACGACAGATTGATACACTCCGTCCATTCACACTGACGGCAATCCATGATGCTGTATCCCGAACTGTTCGCTTCGCTCGAGGCGGTGCGCTGGAACATGGCGCGCGACATTCCCTGGGACACGTTCGATCCGGCGCTGCTCACCGACGAGCAGGCGTTCACCATCAAGATGAACGCGATCACCGAGTGGGCGGCATTGCCCGCCACCGAAATGTTCCTGCGCGATAACCGCCACGACAGCGACTTCTCCGCGTTCATGTCCGTCTGGTTCTACGAAGAGCAGAAGCACGCGCTGGTGCTGATCGAATACCTGAAGCGCTTCCGCCCCGATATGGTTCCCACCGAACAGGAGCTTCATGCGGTGCGGTTCGAATTCGAGCCGGCGCCGCCGCTCGAAACACTCATGCTGCATTTTTGCGGCGAAATCCGGCTCAATCACTGGTACCGGCGGGCTGCGCAGTGGCATACCGAGCCTGTCATCCAGGCGATTTACGACACCATTTCACGCGATGAGGCACGGCACGGCGGCGCCTATCTGCGCTACATGAAAAAGGCCATTACCGAGGCGGGCGATGCGGCCCGGGCGGCCTTCTCGCGAATCGGCGTACTCATGACCAGCGCGCGACGCAGCAGCCGCGCGCTTCACCCGACCAACCTTCATGTGAACCGGGCCTTTTTCCCCAACGACACCGTCCAGAGTCGTATGCCCGAACCGGGCTGGCTTGAACGTTGGCTCGACGACCAGATCCGCTTTGACTCCGACTGGGAGCAGCGTGTGATTGATCGCATCCTGCACAACCTGTCGCTGCTGTTCGGGCGCAGTTTCGATACGGTGCAGGAGCTGAACCGTTACCGGCGCGAACTCGCCCAGCGGGTCGCAGGCGGTGCCATGGCGCTGTCTGAGCAGTCGCAGGCTGCGTAACCGCGCCTGAGCGGCGGTCAGCGTGCGGGCGCGTGCTCGCGGTAAAAGCTCGCCGCTGACTCGCGCGCGAATCGGGCTGCATCCCACGGCTCACCATCTAACCCGGCAGCATCCCCATAGCGGTACACCTCGGCAGGCAGATCAAGCCGTCTGCCGTCTTCGGTTTCAATCGTGACCACCACCGATTCGCGCAGGTACTCCTTGCCCTCGAACTGGTCGAGCCTTGCCAGTTCCTGTTCGCTGATGTCCAGATACAGCCTGCCCAGGGTCTGAGCCCCCGGCTGGCGGCGAATGCCGGGATAGCGCTGGCCGCGTACGCC
This sequence comes from uncultured Bordetella sp., assembly GCA_964581825.1. GTDB lineage: Bacteria > Pseudomonadota > Gammaproteobacteria > Burkholderiales > Burkholderiaceae_E > SYIM01. The sequence goes on along the minus strand of CAZORB010000117.1, from coordinate 563 downwards.
TTCGCGAACATGATCGGCGAGGCGCGCTGCGACGCTGGCCCTTGGCCGCAGCACCAGCTGCGCCCAGACGTCAGGAAACATCAGCGATCCGTAGGTGAAAACATGACGGATCATCCGCGCATCTCCGAACTGGAACGGAGCGAGAGATCGCCCGCGAGGATGCGGCGTTCGCCGGCCGCTGTGCGCAGTCGCAGCGCACCCTGCTCATCGATACCGAGTGCCTCACCCCATTCAAGCACCTGATCGCCATCGCGCAGTTCCACCTGTCGCCCCTGCCAGGCGTCGAACCGGCGCCAGATGTCGAGGAACGGTTCCAGGCCCGCGGCGTTGAACGACAGGTCCACGGTCAGCGTGCGCTGCCCGCCGGCCCCGGGACCGTCCTCTCCAGCCTTGCCCTCGCCGGCGCCGCCATCGCCCGTTGCCCCTGCCCCTGCCCCTGCGCCTGCGCCTGCGCCTGCCGCCCCAGGCGGCGCCGTGTCGGCCCGCATCGCGGCGGCGGCGTCGAGGGCCACCAGCTCCCCCACGATGGTCTCCACGCCCGCGGGCCCGAACCGGTTGCAGGC
>CAZORB010000116.1:0-13764 GCA_964581825.1 uncultured Bordetella sp. | reverse complement strand
GCCGCGTCCGCGATCAGCTCAGCGGTAACTCGATCCGGGTCAGAAATCATGATCCGACGCTGAGTCACCTCAACGCCCGCGAGCAGCCCGCCGCGACGGGTCTGTCTGACCCCCTCTTCAAGAATCTCCAGAACGTCTTTCGTTACGTCTGGCCCTAACGGTGGGTTGATGAGGAGCGCACCTCGGAACCCGGGCGACTGCCGCCAGCGACGCGCAAGTTCGGTGGCGACCAGCGTGCCAAATGAGAAGCCGACAACCACAGCCACGGCTGGAAGTGACTGCAACGCGCCCTCCACGAGCACCGCATACTCGGACAGCGTCGACACGCCGGGAGCATCGTCCGACTCGCCATACCCTGGCAGATCAATCGCGATCGGATCTACGACTGCCGCAAGCGAATCAAGGTTTGCGCGCCAGTGACGCCAGCTGCCATGACCACCATGCAGCAGCAAAGCAACCGGCCGCGAGCCATCGAGGGCACCGGTAGTGACCGCATGCATTGAACCCGTCTGCATCGAAAGCGATAGCGACCTCATTCACTCATCCAGTTGTCACGTCGAACACGTTCCGTCAGGTCATCGGCGGCGCAAGCATACCTGCGCCACTCGGTGTTTACCCTTGCGAGGCGCGCGAATGAAGCAAGTCGTCCCAGAAACGGGCTAGCATTTACCGATCAATTCACGAAGTGCACCCCAGAGCACTCACGCCGTCTAATCAGACGGGCACTCACGACTCATCGGTTCCGGAGGCTACACATGTACACCAAGATTCTGCTGGCGTATGACGGTTCTCAGAGCGGACGGACCGCGCTGTTCGAGTGCTCGTATCTTGCGACGCAATCGAAGGCCGAAATCCATTTGATTGCGGTGGTGCAGCCGGTGCCCGCGGCGGTTCTATACGAGGTGGTTATCTCCGAAGTACCCGACGCAACCGACGAAACCGAGCACCACCGTAAAGTGCTTGAGGAAGGCGTACAGATGCTGCGCGAGCGCGGATTTCCCGCCCAGGGTCACCTCGCGCGTGGCGAACCCGTCGAGCAGATCTCCGAACACGCCAAGCGCCTGGGTGCTGATCTGATCATCGTAGGACATCGCCGGGCCAAGGGCTGGGCCGAGCGCTGGTGGCGTGGTTCTATTGGCGCCACGCTGATGGACAGCGCCCCCTGCAGCGTGCTGATCGCCATGACTGGCGGGCGTTGAATAGACGGGGTTGTCCCTATTCCCCGATCTTTTCCGGGCATCCCAACGCCACATGCGCGTTCTCGGATAAGTTTCGGCTTCGGCACGGAATCGGCTAATGTTCCAGGGTTTTACAGCCTCGGTTGGCTGGTGCCCGACCGCGAATACCCGATAACCCTCCAGGAGACCTCTATGTCCCAGAAATCCAAGACCCCCTTGCGTCGTCGCTTTCTGAAGTCAGCGGCAGGCGGCGCCGTTGCCACCGGTGCGCTCGCGGCACCCATGGTGTCCACCGCACAAACCATCAGCCTTCGTTTCCAGAGCACCTGGCCTGCGAAGGACATCTTCCATGAGTACGCCAACGACTTCGCCAAAAAGGTGAACGACATGGCCGGCGGCCGGGTCCGCGTCGAAGTACTGCCGGCGGGTGCCGTTGTTGGCGCGTTCCAACTGCTTGAAGGCGTTGCCAAGGGCACGCTTGATGGCGGCCACGGCGTGGTGGCATACCACTACGGCAAGAACTCCGCCCTCGCGCTCTGGGGATCAGGCCCAGGCTTCGGTATGGATCCCAACATGCTGCTGTCGTGGCACTACTACGGCGGTGGTAAAGAACTGCTGGACGAAATCTACAAGTCGATCAACATCGACGTGGTGTCGTACCTGTACGGCCCAATGCCCACCCAGCCCTTTGGCTGGTTCAAGAAGCCCATCGCACGCGTCGAAGACATCAAGGGCACCAAGTTCCGTACCGTGGGTCTGGCCGTTGACATGTACACCGACATGGGCGCGGCAGTGAACCCGCTGCCCGGCGGTGAGATTGTTCCTGCGCTTGACCGCGGCCTGATCGACGGTGCCGAGTTCAACAACGCATCGTCTGACCGTATTCTGGGCTTCCCCGACGTGGTCAAGAACTGCATGCTGCAGAGCTTCCACCAGAGCACAGAACAGTTCGAAATCCTGTTCAACCGCGCGAAATTCAACACCCTGCCTGCCGAGGTCAAGTCCATCATCGACTACGCGGTTCAGGCAGCCAGCGCGGACATGAGCTGGAAGGCGGTCGATCGCAACTCAAAAGACTACATTGAGCTGAAGAAGGCCGGTGTCAACTTCTACAAGACTCCGGATGCGATCCTGCGCGCCCAACTCGCGTCGTGGGACAAGATCATGGACAAGAAGTCGAGCGAGAACGCGATGTTCAAGAAGGTTCTCGACAGCCAGCGCGCGTTTGCTCAACGCGCCGGTAGCTGGCAGAACGACTACCTGGTCGACTTCAAGATGGCCTACAACCACTACTTCGGACGCCGTTAACAGGCGGATCGGCCCAGATCTCCGGGCCGTTACCGGAAGCGGCAGCTCAGTCGGCAGCTTCCGGTACCCATTTCGGGTTACAGACCCGTGGCGCGTGCAGTGCTGCCCTCTTCTGCGCGTGCACATTCTTCGCGGATCTCCAATGCAGAAACTGCTTCTTGCGGTCGACCGCCTTTCCACCTGGGTGGGTCAGGCGTTTGCCTGGGCTATTGTTTTACTGACTGCACTGATCACTTGGGAAGTTTTTTCCCGTTATGTGCTCAACGAGCCTCACGACTGGTCATTAAATGCCCAGATCATGCTGTACGGCGTGTTGTTCATGACTGCCGGTGCCTACACGCTCGCAAAAAACGGACACGTCCGGGGCGACGTGCTTTACGGATTTTTTCTACCTAGAACTCAGGCGACGGTCGACCTGATTCTGTACGTGCTGTTCTTTCTTCCCGGAATTTTCGCGCTCACCTGGGCGGGCTGGGAATACGCGAACGAGTCGCTGGCCATTCGCGAGAAAACTTTCTCAGCGACCCCACTGCCACTTTATCCCTTCAAGTTTGTCATTCCCTTTTCCGGTGCACTGCTTCTCTTGCAAGGACTGGTCGAGATCGTCCGCTGTATTCACTGTATTCGCGACGGCGAGTGGCCCTCACGAGAGCAGGACGTCGAGGAGGTTGACGTCGACAAGCTGAAGAAAATGGTCAACGTCAAAGACGAGGACATCGCCGCGCTGGCAGCCGACACCGCAAGGACCGCGAAATGAAGATCCGTCGCGAACTCTGGTTCGGTTTCTCGCTGATGGGGCTGATCATTATTGGCACCGCAATCGTTCTGCTCAGCGCCGAACAATTTACCCGCGGCCACCTTGGCCTCGCGATGCTCGCACTGGTCGTGGTGGCGATCATGCTGGGCTTTCCCACAGCGTTCACGCTGATGGGCATGGGCATGATCTTCACCTGGTTTGCCTACGATCGCGACATCACGAAGACGCTCGATCTGATGGTGCAGTCAGCGTTCAAGGTGATGAGCAACGATGTGCTCATTTCGATCCCGCTGTTCGTGTTCATGGGTTACCTGGTTGAACGCGCGAACCTGATCGAAAAACTATTTCGAAGCCTGCATCTATCGCTTGCGCGTGTTCCCGGATCGCTGGCCGTGGCAACGCTCTTTACCTGTGCGGTGTTCGCCACCGCCACAGGTATTGTGGGTGCGGTCGTCACTCTAATGGGTCTGCTCGCTTTCCCGCAGATGCTCAGGGCGGGTTACGACGTCAGGCTCAGTGCGGGTGCAATCACGGCTGGCGGGTGCCTTGGCATTCTGATTCCCCCTTCGGTGATGCTGATTGTCTACGGCGCAACTGCAGGCGTGTCGGTGGTTCAGCTTTACGCGGGCGCGTTCTTCCCGGGTCTGATGCTTGCCGGCCTGTACATTGTTTATGTGATCGTGGTGGCGAAACTCAAGCCTGAACTTGCACCGCCGCTGTCAGCAGAGGCCCGCCATATCCCGCTTCCTCCTCTGATGGATCGCGTCGCGCAGGCCTTTCCGGGCGCTGCGCTGTCAGGTCTGGTGCGCGCACTCAAAGGTAAAAACAATGCCGACGTGCCTGCCAGCTATCTTCTGAAGCAGCTCCTCGCGGCGCTGCTGCCCGCCCTCATCGTGCTGGGCCTGCTGGGAATCGTCTGGAATGGGTTGACCGCGCCGGACCCTGAAGCGGCCTACCGTGCTGCGGCGGCAGAGGCCCGTGCAAGTGGAGCATCCTCAGGCGGATTGGCTGAGCCCCCGGGCGCGGGTGGTCTTCGCGAACCCCCCGGCGCGGGAGGCTTGCGCGAACCCCCAGGCGCCTCAGGTGGTCTGAGAGAACCGCCAGGCGCGGGTAGCCTTCGGGAACCGCCCGGTGCCAGCGGACTACGTGAACCGCCAGGCTCAGGCGGAGGCCTGCGAGAGCCGCCTTCAAGCGGTGGCGGACTTGCGGAGCCGCCAGGTTCAGAATCGCTGCGCCAGCCTGCAGGCGCTGCCGGCGGCTTGGCCGAGCCTCCGGGTGCTTCCGTCTTACCGGGTAGCGAGGTCAAGCTTCCGCGGAATCCTGCACCAACCGGGTTTTGGATTGGCGCAGGCGCGGCGGCAATTGCGCTGATCGCGTTCTACGCGGTGCTCAGCTTCCAGCGGTTTGAAGTCTTCAAGATGCTGCTCGGCAGCTTCTTTCCTCTGGTGGTGTTAATTCTTGCTGTGCTGGGCAGCATCGTGTTCGGTCTTGCCACGCCCACTGAAGCGGCAGCGGTCGGTGCAGCCGGCGGGTTTTTGCTCGCGGCGGCCTACCGACAGCTCACCGTGACGGTGGTGAAAGACAGCGCGTTTCTCACGGCAAAAACTAGCGCGATGGTCTGCTGGTTGTTTGTGGGCAGCTCGATTTTCTCGGCAGCGTTCGCACTGCTCGGGGGACAGGAACTGGTTGAAAACTGGGTTCTTTCGATGAACCTCAGCAAAACCGAGTTCTTGATCCTGAGTCAGGTCATCATCTTCCTACTGGGGTGGCCGCTCGAGTGGACCGAGATCATCGTGATCTTCATGCCCATATTTATCCCGCTGCTGGATAACTTCGGCGTGGACCCTCTGTTCTTCGGCCTGCTGGTCGCGCTGAATCTACAGACCGCGTTTTTGAGTCCGCCAGTGGCTATGGCTGCGTTTTATCTTAAAGGCGTCAGCCCGCCACACGTCACGTTAAATCAGATCTTTCGCGGCATGCTGCCATTCATGGGCATACAGATTTTCGCGATCGTTATTCTGTACGTGGTTCCTGAAATCGGACTGTGGCTGCCGAAAGCGCTGTACGGACGATAAGCTTTCGGGCGGAGCCTCGGGCGCGGTGCTTGATCGTGTCCGAGGTTTGAAGGCAGTGATGCCGCAAATGTCGCGCGAGGCAGCACTGTCTTTTGAAAACCGCTATCGACTCAGGGAGAGATCATGCTTATCAATCGCCATTCCTTCTCGCGCCAACGTCGCAATCTGGTCGCGACAGGTGCCGCTACCGTCGGGCTGGGCGCTGTGTCCGGCGTATTCGCTCAATCGCCCGAGCCATGGCCCAATCGGCCAATCCGCCTGCTCGTAGGCTTCGCGCCGGGGGGAAGCTCGGACGTCGTGTCGCGACTCATGGCGCAGCGTCTCTCGCCAATTCTCGGACAACCGGTGGTAGTCGAAAACCGTCCTGGCGCAGGCGGACTGATTGCCGCTGAAGCGGTTGCGCGTGCGCAGCCCGATGGCTACACCTGGGCACTGCTGCCAAGTGGCCATGCCAGCCAGGCCGCGATGCTCCGCAAGATGCCTGTGCACCCGCTGGACGACTTCGCCTGGGTCAGCACAATCACCGTGTACCCGATGTTTTACTGCGTCGCCGCCGATTCGCCGATCCGCAGTCTGCGCGATCTGATCGAACGCGCCAAAGCGAACCCCGGAAAGCTGTCATTTTCATCGTTAGGCATCGGTGCAGCCCACCATCTGCTGGGCGAGTGGATCAACGCTGAGGCGGGCATCGATCTGGCACATGTTCCCTACAAAGGGTCCCCCGCCGCGTTTGCCGATGTAGTCGCCGGCCGAGTTGATCTGATGGTGGAAACCGCTACCGCAGCGTTGCCGCTGATTCGTGGTGGCAAGGTACGTGCGCTCGCGGTTACTTCCCGCGAAGGCACTTCGCTGGTACCCGGCGTTCCAGCAGCGTCCGATACGATTCCCGGACTTGAGTATGAATCGTGGCTCGGAATCGTCACCACGCCTAAAACACCGCAGCCCGTTGTCGACCGGCTCAATCGCGCGATTCGCGAAGCGCTCGCGGATCCCGAAATCATCAAAAAGCTTGAGGACCTGGGCGGGCGGCCAGGCCCGTCCTCGCCCGAACAGTTCCGCGATCGGGTTCAGCGCGACATCGACAGCTTTCGCAAAATTGTGAGCGGCCGCGGTATTCCGCAGTTCTAATTCGGCCCCTCCCCTTTTTAACGTTCCGGAGTTCGCCACCATGCGTCTCAATCAATCCCGAAGAGCGCTGCTTGCAGCACTCGCCGCGCTACCCGCTGCAACCACCCTGGCCCAGGACGCATGGCCGACCCGTCCGATTTCCATGATCATCCCATTCCCACCTGGCGGCGTTGCCGATACCGTAGGGCGCCCGGTGGCTGAAGCCTTGTCGCGCGTGCTCGGGCAGCCGGTGGTGGTTGAGAACCGAGCGGGGGCCGGCGGCGGCGTGGGCATGGCTCAGGTAGCTCGGGCCAAACCCGACGGCTACACACTGATGATGGCCCTGTCTTCGGTCACGATTCTTCCTGAGGCGGATCGGGTGCTGGAGCGCACGCCGATGTTCACGCTGGAACAGCTGATGCCGATCGCGCGCGTCACAGCTGACCCCACGGTGCTGGTCGTACGTGCCGACAGCCCATGGAAGACGCTCGATGAATTCATCGCCGATGCGCGTAAACGCCCTGGCGCGATCACGTTTGGCTCATCGGGCAACTACGGCACCATGCATGTGCCAATGGAAATGCTCAAACAGTCCACCAACACGTTCATGCTGCATGTGCCTTACACCGGCGCGGGTCCCGCAATCGTCGGGCTGATCGGCTCGCAGGTTGATGCGCTTGCCACGGGGCCGGCAACGGTTGTTCAGCATATCAAGGCGGGGCGGCTGCGGGCGCTCGCGCATTGGGGCGACGCACAGCTAGCCGCGTTGCCCGATGTACCCAGTCTTGAGCAAAGCGGACTCAAGGTCAGGTTCTCGCAGTGGTCTGGAATTTTCGCGCCGGCTGGCCTCCCCGACGCAGTGGCCGCTCGTCTGCGTGAGGCGGCTGCGCGCGCGGCAACCGACGAGCGTGTCGTGAAAGCGATCGGCGGAGCCGGTACGCCCATCCAATATCTCGACAGCGCCGCCTTCGCGCGCTTCGTCAGCGATGACGCTCGGGTCATGGGTGAAGTCGTTCGCCGAATCGGCAAACAGTAAGTTCAAGGCCCGCCTGCGCGCGGGCATTTCCAACACTGCTCTCGATGCGTCGCGGACACACCGCACCGCAATGGGTCACTTTTTGTTGACATTTGTCTATGTCAACGTACAATGACACCAGGCGAGTCCAGCAGGATGGACAAACCTGTTGCAATCAGGCTCCGCATTTCGGTGCGGGTTCCGCAGTGCACTTAGCTGTACCTTGCAAGGGAGCAACATAATGTCTGACAAAGACAAAGTCTGGCCGACGGGCTTGACCGAGGCCGAGTCAGAGGAAATCCACAGGCACCTGATTCAGGGAACGCAGATCTTCGGCATGATCGCCGCCCTGGCTCACCTGCTGGCTTACCTCTATTCGCCCTGGCTCAAGTAAAAGGAGAGCCTCATGATCTACGGAAAAATGTGGTGCGTCGTGAAGCCCTCGGTGGGCATCCCGATCTTCCTCTCCGCTGTCGCTATCGGCTCGTTCTGCGTGCATCTCGCGATCACGACGAACACGACCTGGGTTAAGGATTTCCTGAACGGCAAGGCTAAGCCTGCCGCGACGGCTCCCGCCAAGTCGTAGGTCTCTGACCAGCCCGGGTCGGTGCCTCACGGCGCCGACCCGCCGCCACAAGATGAACCGCGACACCCCATCCCGACGAGCGGCCTATCTGGCCTCGCTGGGAACGCGTTTCCTGCCGTTCGCTGACGCAGCTAGCCCAGACCTTCCTCTGCCGAGGCTGTTGCGCCTGTCTTTGTTTCAAGTATCCGTTGGCATGGCGCTGGTCATGCTGATTGGCACCCTGAACCGAGTCATGATCGTCGAGATGGGCGTCCCGGCTGGACTCGTCTCGGTCATGTTCGCCCTACCGCTTCTCGCCGCACCCTTTAGAGCGCTCATCGGCTTTCGTTCCGACCATCACCGCTCCGAACTTGGATGGCGCCGCGTACCCTACCTGTGGATGGGCACGTTATTGCAATTTGGCGGCTTCGCCATCATGCCGTTTGCGCTGCTGGTGCTCGCCGGGGCAGGCCAATCAGCTGACGCGCCGGCCTGGGTCGGTCACCTCGCAGCGGGCTTTGCCTTTCTTCTGGTGGGCGCTGGCATTCACACCACTCAAACAGTGGGTCTTGCGCTCGCAACCGATCAGGCACCCGTCGAGTCGTACCCCAAGGTGGTGGGGTTGATGTACGTCATGCTGTTGTTAGGCATGCTGGTAAGCGCATTCGTATTTGGTGAGTTGCTCACCGACTACACGCCAGGGCGACTCATCCAGGTCATCCAGGGCACCGCGGTCCTGACACTCGTCTTGAATACGGTCGCCATGTGGAAGCAGGAGGCAAGAAGCCGTCATCGCAAGCCTCGCCCTGGGGTTCCCGACCCAAGTTTTACAGAGGCCTGGCGCATGTTTCGCAGTGGCGATCAGGCGTTAAGAAGGCTCTGGCTGATCGGGCTCGGAACCATGGCCTTCGCGATGGAAGACGTATTGATTGAACCCTATGGCGGTGAAATTCTCGGCCTCAGCGTATCGGCAACCACCAGTCTGACCGCAACCCTTGCGCTGGGTGGGCTGATTGGATTCGGCTATGCATCGCGCGTCCTTACACGCGGCGCGGATCCTATGCGCATTGCCGGCCTGGGCGCTTTCGTCGGACTACCCGCCTTTGTCTGTGTCATGGCAGCTGCGCCGTTCCAGTCAGCAGCATTGTTCAGCACGGGCATTCTGCTGATCGGAGTAGGTGGCGGACTGTTCGGGCACGGTACGCTGACGTCCACCATGAATCGCGCGACGGCTGGGCAAGAGGGCCTCGCGCTCGGCGCCTGGGGGGCGGTTCAGGCCACTGCGGCGGGCCTTGCCATGGCTGCGGGCGGTCTGATTCGCGATCTGGTGGCAGCGACGAGCGGCAGTCTCGCAGGCTATCTGAGCGTCTATGGGTTGGAGCTGGCCATGCTCGTGTGCGTCCTCGCCCTACTCCCCCCTCTCCTGGGTCGAACCGCTGCCAGCGGCTCCCGCGCTAACTAGGCAGCTGCCCCAGCTCCGATCGAGCAAAGTCAGGGGTTTTTTATCGCCGAAGTTCGCGCTGGTGCGATCATTCGCTTCACAATTCCTCCTCGGAGAGCTGCCTTGAACGAAGCGCTCGCAGTGATTCTGTTTGTGGTGTTTTGCGTGTTCACCGTCGCGAACTGGATGAACCGGTCGCGCCTCGACAAGCTGCGCAAGAAGTAAGCGATTGGTTGCTCCGCTCGACAGCGCCCATCACCAGGCGCTGTCTGAGGTCCTACAGCGGCTGAGCAAACCCAAGCAGGTACCTGCCCACGTCACAGCGAAGGCCAGACACCTTTTGCTGGATACGCTTGGCTGTGTGCTGTCGGGTCGAACGGCGCCGCCAGTACGCCAGTTCGAACAGCTTCTCGGCACGATTGACCCGGGAGCCTTCCGCTTCCCTGCAGGCCCCTGCTTGTCGAGTACAGCGGCAGCCAGCGTGGCTGCCATGGCGAGCGCATGGGACGAAGGCTGCGAGGGCCTACCCTACGCGCATGGGCGGCCCGCGCTGGCGCTCATCGCGGCGCTGATGCCGGTAGCGCTGCAGCGCGAGGCCACCCTAGACCAGTTGCTGCACTCGCTGATCACAGGCTATGAAGTCGGTGCGCGGGCGGGCGGTTGGTTACGAATCGCCCCAGGCATGCATGTAGACGGTAACTGGCCTGCTGTGGGCGCGGCTGCAGGCGCTGCGCACCTCATGGGGCTCACGCCAGCAGCACAGTGGAATGCTGTATCGATTGCCGCATGCCAATTGCCCACCAGCCTTTATCTGCCGATCCGAACCGGCGATGATGCGCGCAACACCTACCCTGCCCACGCGGCAACACTCGGGCTTCAGTCGGCCATTGCATCGGCCGCAGGGATCACTGCGCCCGATCAGGCGCTGCTCGACTACGCGCGTGACCATGCTCGCCCAGACGGCCGGCCCGCCCCTGAGCCCACCCGCTGGATGATCCTCGAATCCTATTTCAAACCCCACGCCGGCGTTCGTCACGCTCACTACGGTCTGGAAGCGGCGATGCGTATCCGCGCCAGGCTTGGCGGCCGCTCCGACCGCATCACAGGCGCCCACCTCCGGATCTATCCCGAGGCGTCTATCTATGCGGGAAACCGCGACCCTCAAGCCCCTATTACCGCTCAGTTCAGCTTATCGCTCGGCGTGGCGGCGGGGTTGCGATTCGGCGCCATGGACCCCGATCTATTTCGAGGCGACCGGCTCAACGATGCCGAATTGCGAAGGCTCGAAAGTCTGGTGACCATTGAGCCGGTCGAAGCGCTCGGGGCAGATGGCCAACGTGCAGCCGAACTGGCGGTGCAGGCAGGCTCTGACCGTTTCACCGAGGCTATTGACGAGCTTGATGGCAGTCCTTCACGCCCCATGTCGCCTGAGCGAGTTGCCGAGAAATTCGTTCGCTACAGCACCGAAACGGTCGGGGCGCAGCAGGCGCATCAGTTCGCGCGCGAACTGACTGACAGCCCGGGGACAGTTCGGTTCGCGCGGCTCTGGCAACTCCTGGTCCCCTGAGCCGCTAAACTGCTTCCTCTGGGCCGGTATGACGCTGCCCGACCAGCCATGAGGATTGACCCCATGCACGACGCTGTCCCCCACCACTCGACTGATGCGATTCGTCCGCTGCGCGAGTTTGTTGCCGACATGACGCGACTGGTTGCGCGCACCGATTCCGAGCGTGAGCTGCTTGCCCACGCACGCCCCCTGCTCGCGACACTTCTTGGGGACAGCGGCTGGCTTCCGCACGAGTTCGCTCAAGCGGAACCAGGCACCTATCGGCAATACCTGTTGTACTGCGATCCACTCGAGCGGTTTTCGGTCGTCAGCTTTGTGTGGGGCCCCGGTGCAACCACCCCTGTGCATAACCATACGGTCTGGGGACTGGTCGGCATCCTGAAGGGCGAGGAAATGTGTTGCGAGTACGCCCCCGACGGCCCGGACCGTGTGCGCGCCGCATCGATCGAACACCGCCTGAAGCAGGGAATGATAGAAGCCGTCTCGCCTACGGTTGGCGACTGGCATCAAGTTCGCAACCCGCTCGAAGACCAGAACTCGATCAGCATCCACGTGTACGGCGGCAATATCGGCTCAATTCGTCGGCACCGCATCGACCCCGTCAGTGGCCAGGTGCTGGACTTTATTTCTGGGTACTCGTCGGCATTGTTGCCCAATCTGTGGGATCGGTCTGCGGCTGTTCGCGCAGCCGCCCGTTGAACCCAAAGCGCATCTAAGGGCCGACACCGATGGCCGAGATCAGCCTTGAAATAGTGGATTCGGTGGGTTGGATTGTGTTGAACCGACCCGCCCGCGGCAATTCGCTGTCGGCATCTCTGGTGGAAAGCCTCATTGATGCGACTCAGACCTGCATCGACAGCGAAGCAGTCCACACCGTGGTGTTTGTGGGTGCAGGCCGACACTTCTGCACGGGCTTCGATCTCGAGGGAATCGATCAGTGCACCGATGCGGACCTGCTGCATCGGTTTGTTCGCATTGAAACGCTACTCGATCTCGTGTGGCGCGCCCCGCTTCGCACAGTGGCCCTCGCGCAAGGCAGGGCGATAGGCGCCGGCGCGGACCTCTGGGTGGCCTGTGACCAGCGCGTCTTAACCGTCGATAGCAGTCTTCGTTTTCCCGGCGCCGGGTTCGGTATTGTGTTGGGATCACGTCGCCTCAGCCTGCTGGTGGGCGCGACCCGCGCGTTGCAGTGGGTGTCGGAGGGGTCAACGATCAGCTCAGCGCTGGCGCTCGAGACTGGTCTCGCCAGTCAGCTGCTGGCCAACGAACTGGATACGGCAAGGGCGCAAGACCTCACAGAGGCCACGTCGTTGGTTACCCACATCCGTAGCGCATGGCAACCTGCCGCACTGGCCGTAGACCGGCTCACCTACGCCGCGCTGAAGCAGGCCACCCAACCTGCGAGCCAGGTGAGCGCCGACTGCGACCTCGCCGCGCTGGTTCGATCAGCTGCTCGCCCGGGTCTCCAACAGCGACTGGTCGCCTATCGCGACCGCCACGCGCGTCGATAGCGCACTCTCGTCAACCCGGTTTGCTGCGGCGCAATATACAATCCCGTCCTCTATGAGTGCCTCGTCCTCGCAGCGCATGCCCGCGCTCGTTATCGCTTCGCTCGGCGTCGTCTTCGGCGATATCGGTACCAGTCCGTTATACGCGTTCAAAGAAGCGATCGCCGCGCATGAAGCTGGCATAAGCCTCCAGGGCAGCGTCTACGCCATCCTGTCAATGATGTTCTGGGCCGTCACGATTATTGTGTCGCTCAAATATGTGGTGGTGATGCTGCGCTTCGATTACCGCGGCGAAGGCGGCGCTCTGGCGCTTCTGTCCAACGCTCTCGCCCTCACCCGATCGCGCCCGGCGCTTACCTGGGCGGTCTCTGCACTCGGCATTCTGGCTGCGTCATTGTTTTACGGAGACGCGATCATCACCCCAGCCATTTCGGTGCTCTCGGCTGTGGAAGGCATTGCGATCGCAGCCCCGGCAACCGAACGGCTGATCGTGCCGATCGCGTTGGTGATCCTGACCAGCCTGTTTTTGATTCAACGCCGTGGCATTAGGTATCAACAGCATTATTGAAACCCCGGAAATTCTTGCCGCCATCAATCCGGCCCATGCGATTCGCTTCGCAATCGAGCGTCCAGGCCTGACGCTGATATTGCTGGGCGCCGTGTTTCTGACCCTGACCGGCGCCGAGGCGATGTACGCCGACCTGGGGCATTTCGGCCGCCGGCCGATTCGCATCGGTTGGTTTGCGCTGGTGTTTCCCTGCCTGATGCTGAACTACTTCGGCCAGGGCGCCCTGGTACTTCGAAATCCGGAAGCGGTCCGCAACCCCTTTTATCTGCTCGCCCCTGAGCCACTACTCCTGCCGCTGATCATCCTGGCAACGTGTGCCACAGTAATTGCAGCGCAGGCCACTATTTCTGGCGCATTCTCGGTGACGCAGCAGGCATCTCGACTCAACTACCTGCCGAGGCTCCGGGTGCACTACACGTCCGAGACCTCTCGCGGGCAAATTTATATTCCGGTGGTGAACTGGATGCTGCTGGTGGCTGTGGTGTTGCTCGTTCTGGGGTTTCGCAGCTCGAGTGAACTGGCGGCCGCCTATGGTCTTGCCGTCTCGGGCGATCTGCTGATCGGCACGCTACTTCTCGGTGTCACTGTCCTGCTCAAGCGGCGGCAGTCCCGCACCAGGCTGCTGCTATTGCCGGCTCTGCTGGTTTTTGGCGCGTTGGAAACCATTTTCTTTCT
>CAZORB010000115.1:0-14193 GCA_964581825.1 uncultured Bordetella sp. | reverse complement strand
TTCTTGGGGTTCACACCGGCTACGTAACAGGCGCGGCCGTTCGCATAGTCGCGGCTGGTGCGCGTGTGAAACTGGCCGGTTTTTCCGGTGATGCCCTGCGTCATCACCTTGGTGTTGCGGTTGATCAGGATGCTCATTGGGGGTTCCCTGTGAATTCGGGTTCAGGCAGCCGCTGCAGCGGCGACCACCTTCTGCGCGGCCTCGGCCATGGTGTCGGCCGAGATGATGGGCAGGCCCGACTCGGCCAGCATCTTTTTGCCGAGGTCTTCATTGGTGCCCTTCATGCGCACCACCAGAGGAACCTTAAGACCCACTGCTTTGCTTGCCGCAATCACGCCTTCGGCGATCGTGTCGCACTTCATGATGCCACCGAAGATATTGACCAGAATTGCCTTGAGCTCGGGGTTGCGAAGCATGATCTTGAAGGCTTCGGTGACCTTCTCAGTGGTGGCGCCGCCGCCCACATCCAGGAAGTTTGCGGGCTCACCGCCAAACAGTTTGATGGTGTCCATGGTGGCCATGGCGAGCCCCGCACCGTTCACCAGGCAACCGATATTGCCATCTAACTGGATGTACGCCAGATCAAAGCGCGAGGCTTCGATTTCAGCGGGGTCTTCCTCGTCGAGATCGCGCAGCGCCACGAGTTCCGGGTGCCGGAACAGTGCGTTCGAATCGAAGTTGAGCTTGGCGTCGAGCGCGATGACGCGGCCGTCGCCAGTGAGGATGAGCGGATTGATTTCAGCGAGCGAAGCATCGGTATCCCAGAAGGCCTGATACAAGCCCTTCAAGATAGGCCTTGCCTGTGCGAGCGAGCCCTCGGGAATACCGATTTTGCGAGACAGGTCGTCAGCGTCGGCATCAGTGAGCCCCACCACCGGGTCAACGGCCACTTTGTGGATTTTTTCGGGCGTGTGCGCCGCGACTTCCTCGATGTCCATGCCGCCTTCGCTGGAGGCCATCATCGTAACGCGCTGGGTCACCCGGTCGACCACGAGCCCGATATAGAGCTCTTTCTTGATGTCAGCGCCTTCCTCGATGAGCAGCCGCCGCACTTTTTGGCCCTGTGGGCTGGTCTGGTGGGTGATCAGCTGCATGCCAAGGATTTCGCTGGCGCGCTGACGCACTTCGTCAATCGAGCGGGCGAGCTTCACGCCACCGCCCTTGCCGCGGCCACCCGCATGGATCTGCGCCTTGACGACCCAGACCGGCCCGCCCAGTGACTCAGCTGCCTTGACGGCTTCGTCAACTGAAAAGCAGGCGAACCCGCGTGGCACCGCTACGCCGTAGCGTTTGAGCAGTTCTTTGCCCTGGTATTCATGAATCTTCACTGGATCGCTCCCCGGTAAGGTCACGCGTCCGCTTTGCTGCGGACCAGCCGACATGCGCTTGAGGCTTACCGACCCATGCGGCTACGCGGACCAGCTGCTGCTGACCGACCCTTGCATCGAGAGCCGGAAATTGGCCGGGGAGTGTATCACGCGTCCTCAGAGGGGCGCGCAGTTCAAATGCCGTGTTGAGAGGCCCGCGCCACGGCCGCGAGCCTGGCGGCGCGCTACGCGCTCGACATGTCGTCGGCATCATGGTGCTGGCCACCGACCACGCGCCGAATCACCTCCGGAGCAAAGCCCCGCCCCGCCAGAAAACGCATTTGCCGAGCCCGCGACTCACGGCTGTCGGGCGGCTCGCCAAACCGTTTTCGCCAGACTTCGAGGGCGCGATCGAACTCGGATGCCTTCAGCGCCTGCAGTGCCGGCTCAAGCTGCTCGGCCGAGAGATCATGGGAGCGTAGTTCGTGCCGGATGCGGGCCGTACCGAATCGCTCGGCACGGCGGCGGACAACGCTCTCGACAAAGCGCTGGTCTGACAGCAGCTTTTTTGAGGCGAGCCGATCAAGCACCGCTTCAAGCGTGTCGGCGTCAGGCGCGTGCGCTGCCAGCCGGGCACGGAGTTCAACCCGGCTGTACTCCCGTCGCGCAAGAAAACCCAGCGCTCGCGCTTCAAGCGAACGCGGCTGACGATCCGACGGCACAGTTGACCATCCGACGCGGATCAGGCCGCCGCTGCGCCTGCTTCACCGGCGGGACGCTCGGCCACGCCAAAGTGCACACGAACCTTGTTTTCGATTTCGTGAGCGAGTTCGGGGCGATCGCGCAGGAACTCTCGTGCGTTGTCTTTACCCTGCCCGATTCGGTCGCCCTGATAGCTGTACCAGGCACCGCTTTTCTCGACCACACTGCAGTTGGCGCCAAGGTCGAGGATTTCGCCCTCGCGAGAAATGCCCTCGCCGTACAGGATGTCGAAGTCAGCCGCCTTAAACGGGGGGGCAACCTTGTTTTTGACAACCTTGACCCGGGTTTCGCTTCCGATGACCTCGTCGCCCTTCTTGATTGCGCCCGTGCGCCGGATATCAAGACGCACCGACGAGTAAAACTTGAGCGCGTTACCGCCCGTGGTGGTTTCGGGGTTACCGAACATAACGCCGATCTTCATCCGGATCTGGTTGATGAAGATGACCATGGAATTGGTGCGCTTGATGGTGGCGGTGAGCTTGCGCAGTGCCTGAGACATGAGCCTCGCCTGAAGACCGGGCAGGGAGTCGCCCATTTCACCTTCAATTTCGGCCTTGGGCGTGAGCGCTGCGACCGAGTCGATGACGATGAGATCGACTGAGCCGCTGCGAACCAGTGCATCGGCGATTTCTAGCGCCTGTTCGCCAGTGTCGGGCTGGGAGACCAGCAGGTCGTCGAGCGTGACCCCCAGCTTCGCCGCGTATTGAACATCAAGCGCGTGCTCGGCGTCGATGAATGCGCAGGTACCGCCCAGCTTCTGCATTTCGGCGATGACCTGGAGGGTGAGCGTGGTTTTTCCGGATGACTCAGGCCCGAAAATTTCAATGACCCGGCCGCGCGGTAAGCCGCCGACACCCAGCGCGATGTCAAGGCCGAGCGAGCCGGTGGAAACCACCTGGATGTCATGCTCGACGCCGGCATCGGCCAACCGCATGATTGAGCCCTTGCCAAACTGTTTTTCGATTTGGGCGAGCGCGGCGCTTAGCGCTTTACCGCGGTCGGAACGTGATTTTGCGTCGTCCATATTGATGACTTTGTCCATGTTGACCTCGTCTAGGCAGGAGAGTGGGAGCCGAAGTGACGAGGATTATTGCACGCAACTACTGTATAAACAATCAGTTCTTTTGGGGTAGGCGACAGGGCTGTTACGGAGCTTGTGCGGTTCCGACTCCCGTGTCTGCAAAAATCTCGAGAGCTCGGGACAGCGCATGAACGGCGGTTTGCAGTCTGACTGACTGCCGGTCGCCCGCGAAACATCGTGTTTCAACCACGACCTGGAGCGAACCGGCAGCATCCGACACCGTGTCGGCTTCGCGCCTCACCGCCCAGCCGAAACACACGGTCCCCACAGGCTTTGCGGCGCTGCCGCCCCCGGGCCCTGCGATTCCCGTGACAGCCAGCGCCAGTGCTGCCCGGCTTCGCGCGAGCGCACCCTCGGCCATCTGAGCGGCCACCGCCTCGCTCACCGCGCCGTACTCGGCAAGCGTGTCCAGGCGCACGCCCAGCAGTTCATGCTTGGACTCATTGCTGTAGGTGACAAAGCCGCGCTCGAACCATCGGCTCGACCCGGCAAGCTCGGTGAGCGCAGCCGCAATCAACCCGCCAGTACATGACTCGGCAGTAGCCAGTTTCACGCCGGCCGCTTCGAGCGCCTGCGCCAGGGGGCGCACGGGCCCGGCAGTCATGGTGAGATCGGACAACGAGTTCATTCGCGTCTCAAGCGAGGTTACGGCCACAACCCAACGGACCTTGCGATCGCAAACACCAGCAGTGTGAAGAAGGCGGCGAGCGCGTCGTCAAACATGATGCCAAAGCCACCTTTGAGTCGGGCATCGAAATACCCGATCGGTGGGGGTTTGACGATGTCAAAAAAGCGAAACACCGCGAACCCTGCCAGTTGCGACAGCCAGTCGCTGGGCAGAAAAGCCAGCACCAGCCAGAACGCAACCACTTCGTCCCAGACAATCGCCGAGTGATCGGCAACCCCGACATCGCGTGCGGCCCGGCCGCAGGCCCAGACGCCGACGAGAAACGCCACCGCAATCACGACCAGCCATTCGTGTACCAGCACCCAGTCCTCGAGTGCCACAAACACGCACCAGGCCCACAAGGTGCCCACCGTACCGGGCGCACGCGGAAACAAACCGCTGCCACAGCCGAGTGCGATCAGGTGGGCAGGCGAGGTCAGCCGAAATCGCGCGAGGCGCGCGGCACGGACCTCGGCACCAGCAGACGGTTCAGGCGAAATGGTCGAATCCTCCACGCTGGAGTGGCACCGCTTTGGCGTTGGCGTCGGTGATTCGGATACCAAGTCGTTCTGACATCTTCCCAATGCGCGTCACGGCCAGGCCAAGCCGGTCCCGCAGTGCCTGGATCGCATCGCGCCGCGACGGCTTGGCGGTAAAGAGCAACTCATAGTCATCGCCGCCCGACAGGGCAAGCTCCTGGCGTTCCTGCTCAGGCAGCGCCGCAAGTGACTCATCGGTTGGCACAACGCTCCAGTCGATGTCAGCGCCAAGCCTCGAGCGCTCGCAGATATGACCGAGATCGGAGATCAGGCCATCAGACACATCAATCGCGGCATGCGCCAGTGACCTGAGCGCCAGACCCAGGGACAGCCGCGCCTGCGGCCGCTCCATTCGAATCCGCGCGGGGTGAGCTTCGGGTAACGGCCGCCCGGCCAGGGCCTCGCGGACGGCCAGCGCGGCTGCGCCCAGGGATCCGCTGACCCACACGTCGTCGCCCGCCTGAGCGGCCTCGCGACGCAGCGCAGCGTGGGGTGGCACTTCACCAATCGCGGTGATGCTGATAGTGAGCGGCCCGCGCGTTGTGTCCCCGCCGAGTAATTCGCAACCCGTAGCCGACGCAAGCGCAAGCAATCCGGCAGAAAACTCAGCCAGCCAGGCTTCATCGACCTGCGGCAACGCGAGCGCGAGGGTGAATCCAACGGGTGTCGCGCCCATCGCCGCCAGATCCGACAGGTTCACTGCCAGCGCCTTGTGACCGATGGATGCGGGGGGAGCGTCGGCCAGGAAATGACGGTCGCAGACCAGCATGTCGGTGGTGACCGCTAGCGCTGCATGACGAGCCGGCGCAGCCAGCAGCGCGCAGTCGTCGCCGATGCCGAGCAGCGCCCGCTTTGGAGGCCGCTCGAAGAAACGCCGAATCAGTTCAAATTCACCGAGCGCCATCGGAGGCGGGTGGCGATATCTCGACCGCGCGAACCTTCAGCGCCACACGGTCAAGGACGCCGTTCACGTACTTGTAACCGTCGGTGCCGCCAAATGTTTTGGCAAGCTCGACCGCCTCATTGATAACCACTCGGTAAGGAATCTCAGGGTGATGCATGAGTTCGAACACCCCGAGAAGCAGCACCGCATGCTCGACTGGGCTCAGTTCGGCGACCGGCCTGTCAAGGTGTGGCGTGATGGCCTCATGAAGCAGCGTATTGGCACTGATCACGCCGTGGAGCAGCGCCTGAAAGTGATCTCGATCGGCCTTGACGAAACCGGGATTATCGAACTGCAGATGCGCTTCGATGGTGCCGGGTTCGCTGGCGCTGACCAGCCACTCGTAGAGCCCCTGCAGCGCAAGCTCCCGCGAGCGCCGGCGGGCACTTTTAGCGGGCGTGCCGCGGCTTGCGGCTGGCTGATTCAATCGCGATCCCCATCGAGCGAGAGGATGTCGAAATCGTCGGGCGGGCCGAAGCTGTCCAGCCACTCATCGAGCCGCGCCATTTCGACGGCCACCTGGGCCGCTTCAGCACCCTTGACCGGCGCCCGCACTGCCGCCTGTTCATCGGTGTTGGTGGTGAGCACGGCGTTGGCAACGGGCAGGCCGAACTCGGTGGCAACCGCCTGAATGCCGCGCCCCGATTCGTTGGCAACCAGCTCAAAGTGGTAGGTTTCACCGCGGATCACTGCGCCGAGCGCAATCAGCGCGTCAAACGCACCAGTGCTTGCCATTCGATGCAGCACAAAGGGAATTTCCAGCGCCCCGGGCACCGTGCAAAGCGAAATATCTTGCTCTGCGACGCCAAGCCGGGCCAGTTCGGCCAGGCACGACTCGCGCAGCGCTGCGCAGACTGGCTCGTTAAACCGCGACTGCACGATACCGATCCGCAGCCCCTGGCCGTCAAGCTCGGCCTGAAATACTTCAACCGACATTGATTTCCCCCTGGGTGATCGGCAGCTCGATACCGGGCTCGGCTTCATGCGCGAATCCAGTGACCTGCAGCGAGAATCCGCCCATGCTGGGCAGCTTCACGGGCCTTGATAGAAGCCTCATCCGGCCAACACCGATGTCGCGCAAAATCTGCGCGCCGATTCCGTAGGAACGCAGGTCCATCTTGGGACGTTGCTGCGCGGCACCGGCCGCCGCGGCCGACGCTGCCGAACCGACGAGCGCACCGACCAGCGGCGCTCCGGCGTTAGAGCAGTTGAGAAGAACCAGAGCACCGCAACCGGAGGCTGCGATGGCAGCGAGCGCCTTGTGCACCGACCAGGAGTGGCTGCCACGCTTGGTGTCGATGAGATCGATGACGGAGGCGAGTTCCTGGACCCGCACCAGCGCATCATTGCCGGGCCCGGGCGCGCCGCACACGAGCGCAAGGTGCGCACCGCCCGCGGCCCGATCTCGATAGGTGAGCATCCGGAATTCGCCGTGCACCGTTTGCACTGACGATTCGCCCATCCGCTCGACCAGCGATTCGTTGGCGCTTCGATAGCCGATCAGGTCCGCGATGGTGCCGATCTTCAGGCCATGCGTGCGGCCAAATTCGACCAGGTCGGGCAACCGGGCCATCGTGCCGTCATCGTTCATGATTTCGCAGATGACCGAGGCCGGTTGAAGCCCCGCGAGCGCGGCAAGGTCACAGCCCGCTTCGGTATGTCCAGCTCGCACCAGGACGCCGCCCTTTTCCGCCCGCAACGGGAACACGTGACCCGGCTGAACCAGATGTTCGGGGCGTGCGTCGGGCGCAATAGCCGCCTGGATGGTACGCGCCCGATCAGCGGCCGAAATGCCGGTGCTGACGCCTTCGGCAGCCTCGATCGAGACGGTGAACTTGGTACCGTGGCGGGTACCGTTGCGGGTGACCATTAGCGGAAGGTCAAGCTGTCGGCAGCGCTCTTCGGTGAGCGTGAGGCAGATGAGGCCGCGCCCGAAGCGCGCCATGAAATTGACCGCTTCGGGCGTCACGAACTCGGCCGCGAGCACCAGATCGCCCTCGTTCTCGCGGTCTTCCTCGTCAACAAGAATGACCATTTTGCCGGCCCGCATGTCGGCAATGATGTCGGTAATGCTGGATAGCGCCATGATTGCTCGATTCTACGCTGCGGGGCCCGACGCTTTGCCTGCGCCCACCGACAGCAGCCGCTCGCAGTACCGCGCGATCAGATCGATTTCGAGATTGACCCGATCGCCCGGCTTCAAATGCTTGAGTGTGGTGACGGCAATCGTGTGCGGGATCAGATTGATGGCGAACTCGGTGCCCGAGGGCGAGTCCTCCACGGTGTTTACCGTGAGGCTCACACCATTGACGGTAATCGACCCTTTATAAGCGAGATAGCGACCAAGCTCCACCGGCGCACGCACCACCAGCAGCCAGGACTCTCCCACGGCTTCAAAGCGGCGCACCTCGCCAAGGCCATCCACATGGCCAGATACCAGATGCCCGCCCAGGCGATCCGCCAGCCGCAGCGCTTTTTCGAGGTTCACCTCGCCAGGCTGCGACAACCCCACTGTGCGCGCCAAGCTTTCTGCGGAGACATCAAACGACAGTCGGCTGCCGTCGATTCCCACCACCGTCATGCAGGCGCCCTGTATGGCAACTGAATCGCCAATCGACACATCGTCAAGGCCCAGCGCGCCGGCCTCAACCACCAGTCGGACGCCCGTCGTGCCCAGGGGCTCGCAACGCTCGATGCGGCCCAAGGCCGCGACAATTCCGGTAAACATGGCCCGATTCCCAGAGGTCAGCCGGCGCGCGCCACGCGGGCGAGCAGACGGACATCGTTACCCAAACGATCAACCGCATGCAGGTTGAGCGCAATTCGCTCATCGAGCGAGGCGACCGCATCCAGCTCAAACATCGGTCGACCGCTTCCCAGCAGTGAAGCGGACATATAGACGAGCAACTCGTCGACGCAGCCCTCGCGGATCAGCGATGCGTTCAGCTTATGCCCAGCCTCGACATGTACTTCATTGAACCCGCGCGCAGCGAGCGTGCGCATCAGCGCAGTCAGATCGACTTTGCCATCGGCATTGGGCAGCTCAAGCACCTCGCAGCCGCGATCGCGCAGCTGCGTGGCAACCTCCGCGCGCTCGCGAGCGCACACCACCAGCACGTCGCCACCTTTGAGGATGCGCGCTTCAAGGTCAACTTCGAGACGCGAGTCGACCAGCACCTTGAGCGGCTGACGGCGAACGCCGTCCAGCCGGGCGGTCATCTGGGGGTTGTCATCACGGACGGTTCCGATACCGGTGAGAATGGCGCAGGCACGCGCTCGCCAGCGATGGCCGTCTTCGCGCGCTGCCTCGCCCGTGATCCACTGACTGCGCCCGTCGGGCAGTGCGGTGAAACCATCCAGACTGGCGGCTATTTTCATTCGAACCCAAGGCAGTCCGCGCGTCATTCGCGATACAAAACCAGGATTGAGCTCGGTCGCCTGAACACCCAGCAGGCCGCAGCGCACATCGATGCCAGCGGCTCTGAGCCTGGCCAGTCCCTCTCCGTTGACCAACGGATTCGGATCTTCCATGGCCGCTATCACGCGCGCGACCTTCGCTTCAACCAGCGCGTCGGTGCAGGGCGGCGTGCGACCGTGATGGCTGCAGGGCTCGAGCGTGAGATAAACCGTTGCGCCGCGCGCACGCGCGCCGGCATGCGCGAGCGCGATCACTTCCGCATGGGGCTCGCCTGCCCGGACATGCCAGCCCTCGCCGACCATCTCGCCATCGCGAACGATCACGCATCCGACTCTCGGATTCGGCGTGGTCGTATCCATGCCTCGCGCGGCCAGCTCAATAGCGCGCAGCATCCAGCGGTGGTCGTCGGAGGTGAACATCGGAAACCGGTTGACGCCGAGGTTCGACCCACGGCAGAAACAATTCAGGACCGCGATTATCACCCGAGCGGCGATACCCCCTATCCGCGACGGCTACGGCGGGTCGATGCGGTCGGCCAGAATCGACGCCTGACACTACAATGCCGTGCCTCTGCTCATTTACCGCCTTACTGGATAGTCACGATGAGTTCAGATCCCACTGCCACCGCGTCCACCATCGGTGGACACATTCTCGCTGACGCCCTGCTCGCACAGGGCGTGGACACCATTTATGGCGTGCCGGGCGAAAGCTATCTCGCCGTGCTCGACGGTCTATGGCGCCATCGAGAATCGATCCGCTTCGTTATTTGCCGGCAGGAGGGCGGGGCCGCGTTCATGGCTGACGCCACCGCCAAGCTCACCGGCAAGCCTGGCGTGGTCATGGTCACCCGCGGGCCAGGGGCCACCAACGCATCCATCGGCGTTCATGCCGCGCACCAGGATTCTGTGCCCATGGTGCTGCTGATTGGTCAGGTCGGCACCGACTTCGCCGACCGCGAAGCGTTTCAGGAAATGGACTACCGGCGGATGTTTGGGCCGATGGCCAAGTGGGTTGCACAAATCGAGCGTGCCGATCGGATTCCGGAATACATTGCCCACGCATTTCAGGTGGCCACCAGCGGCCGAATGGGTCCCGTGGTGCTGGCCCTGCCCGAGGACATCCTTGCCAAGCCGGCCAACGCGCGGCCTGCAGCCCAGCATCGGCCGGTACGCGCTGCGCCCTCGCCCGCACAGCTTGCCGAGCTGACACAGCGCCTGGCCGCGGCAAAGCGGCCGATCGTGCTGCTGGGTGGCACTGGCTGGGACCCCACCGCCTGCGCGGAGATTCGTCGCTTCGCAGAAGCCAACCACCTGCCGGTCACCTGCGCGTTTCGCTTTCAAGACCTGTATGACAACCGCCTGCCAAATTATGTGGGCGACGTTGGTATCGGTATCAACCCTCGGCTTGCCGAGCGCGTACGCCAGTCAGATCTCGTGCTTGTCATTGGCCCCAGGCTGGGCGAAATGACCACCTCCGGCTACAGTCTGTTTGAGGTGACGAGGCCCGCGCAGCCTGTCATCCACATCCATGCCGGCGTCGATGAGCTCGGTACCGTCTACCAGGCCGACCTGATGATCGCCTCCGGCATGCCCGAGATTGCGACAGCGCTCGCCGAGATTCGAGTCAATGCTGACGCGTGGGCCGGTGAGCTTGCTCAGGCTCGTGCCGAATATGAAGCATGGCAAGGCCGGCCTACGCTCTATCAGGGTATCGAACCCGATCTGGATCTGTGGCAGGTGATGCGAACACTGTCCACCGTGGCACCGGCCGACACCATCATCACCAATGGCGCGGGTAACTTCGCCACCTGGGCGCATCGTTTCTGGCCGTACGCGGGGCTGCGCACCCAGCTTGCCAGCACCTCGGGATCCATGGGCTATGGCGTGCCAGCGGCGGTGGCAGCCAGTATCGTCGCGCCATCGCGTACCGTGGTGTGCGTCGCGGGGGATGGCGACTTTCTGATGACAGGCCAGGAGCTGGCAACCGCCGTACAGCACGGCGGTGCGCCGCTGGTCATCGTGTTCAACAACAGCATGTACGGAACGATCCGCATGCATCAGGAACGCGAGTATCCCGAGCGGGTTCACGGCACGCGACTGGTCAATCCCGATTTCGCACGCTACTGCGAGGCCTTCGGCGGCTTCGGCGCCCGCGTGTCAAGAACGGCTGAGTTCGAGCCCGCACTGCGGAAAGCGTTTGACTTCATGGCCCGCGAGCGGCGGCCTGCGCTGATTGAACTGACCGTTGATCCGCAGCACATCACGCCAAACCAGTCGCTTGAGCGCATTCGAAGCGCGGCGAAGGCGCGTTGATTAACTCCGGCGCGGCCTTACCTCTTCGATCGCGTCGGTAAATTCATCGACATCTTCGAAACTGCGATAAACCGATGCGAACCGGACATAGCCGATCTTGTCGAGTTTTTTGAGCTCGCGCATCACCAGCTCACCGACCCGCTCGCTACCCACCTCGCGCAGGCCCAGGCTTAGCAGCCGCTCCTCGATTCGGTGAATGGCCGCATCGACCGCTTCGGCGCTGACCGGGCGCTTACGCAATGCGAGCGACATAGAGGCGCGCAGCTTTCGTCGGTCGAATTCGGCGCGCATTCCATTGCGCTTGACCACCGCCGGCAACGCCAGCTCAACGCGCTCATAGGTGGTGAAGCGCTTATCGCATTGCAGGCAGCGACGCCTGCGACGGGTGGAGGCGCCGTCGTCGGTTTCGCGGGTCTCAACAACCTGCGTGTCGGCGTGATCACAGAACGGGCAGCGCATGGTCGCGATCCCGTTCTGTGTGAATTAGCCGTAGACCGGAAAACGCGCGGTGAGTTCGCCCACCTGCGCGCGTACCCGCGCGATCACGGCTTCGTCAGCGGGCGCATCGAGCACATCGGCAATCAGATGCCCAACTTTACGCGCCTCATCGGCACCAAAGCCCCGGGTGGTCATGGCAGGCGAGCCCAGCCGGATGCCGCTGGTGACCATGGGCTTTTCAGGATCGTTGGGAATCGCGTTTTTATTACAGGTGATGTGCGCGAGCCCCAGCACGCGTTCAGCCTCTTTGCCGGTGATGCGCTTGGCGCGCAGATCGACCAGCATCAGGTGCGACTCGGTGCGGCCCGAAACAATGCGCAGACCACGCTCGATCAAGGCCTGCGCGAGCGCCGAGGCATTGATGAGCACCTGCTGCTGATAGTTCTTGAAGCCAGGATCAAGGGCTTCACGAAACGCCACCGCCTTGGCTGCAATGACATGCATCAGCGGCCCGCCCTGAAGACCTGGAAACACCGCAGAGTTGATGGCTTTTTCATGCTCGGTCTTCATGAGAATGAAGCCACCACGCGGTCCGCGAAGGCTTTTGTGCGTGGTGGAGGTGACGATATCAGCATGCGGAACCGGGTTCGGATATACGCCGCCTGCGATCAGCCCGGAGTAATGCGCCATGTCCACCATGAATATCGCGCCGATTTCGCGGGCCACCTCGGCAAACCGCGCCCAATCGATTCGCAGACTGTAGGCCGACGCGCCCGCAATGATGAGCTTGGGGCGGGCTTCGCGCGCTTTCTTCGCCATCGCGTCGTAGTCGATGACCTCGTTCGCATCAAGCCCATACGACACCACGTTGAACCATTTCCCCGAGATGTTCAGCGGCATTCCGTGAGTGAGGTGCCCGCCCTCGGCAAGGCTCATTCCCATGATCGTATCGCCGGGCTTCAGGAACGCGAGGAACACCGCTTCGTTCGCCTGCGCACCCGAATGCGGTTGAACATTGGCTGCGTCCGCGCCATAGAGCGTCTTCAGGCGGTCGATTGCCAGCTGCTCGGCGACATCGACGTACTCGCACCCGCCGTAGTAGCGGCGACCCGGATAGCCCTCTGCATACTTGTTGGTGAGCTGACTGCCTTGCGCAGCCATGACCGCGGGACTGGTGTAGTTCTCTGAGGCGATAAGCTCGATGTGCGCTTCCTGGCGCTGGTTTTCGTGACGGATGGCGGTCCAGAGTTCGGGATCGACCTGATCGATTCCGTGAGAGCGGTCAAACACGGGAAACTCCTGCCCACGTAAGGCGGTAAAACGTCATTTTAGCGAAACAGGGGGCGGACCCAGATGAGTAACATCGCCCCAGTCGATCACATGGAAACGCTCGCCATCCCAGCCGATACGGTTGATGGAAGCGTTATTGAGCTCGAACCGTCGCGGCGCATCGGACGCAAGACCCGCGGCGATCCGGTAGATGGAATCGAGTACGCCACCATGCGTCACTGCGACGATCGTCTGACCCGGATGGCGAGCCGCCAGCCGGTCCATCTGCGCCTGTACGCGCTCACGCAAGGTCAGCAGCGACTCACCACCCCCCGGCAACGGGTAATCAGGCACGCGGTCGCGCCAGCGTTGATAGGCCTCCGGATGATCCCGCGACAACTCGTCGTGAGTTCGACCCTCAAAGGCCCCGTAGTGGCGCTCGCGCAGCCCCGGCTCCACCGCAACCGACACACCGATTGCGCGCGCAATGGGCTCGGCCGTTTGACGCGCGCGGCGCAGGTCGCTCGCGTAGACCGCGGCAAGTGGCATGCCCGCCAGTCGCTCGGCGGTCAGTCGCGCCTGGGTGAGCCCCTCGGCATTGAGTTCGATGTCGATGCAGCCCTGAAACCGTCGCTCGAGGTTCCAGTCGGTGACGCCGTGCCGGATGAAAATCAGTTCAGTCATGCTCTGCTCAGTGATGACGCAGCCACAGCGTGACCGGTCCGTCGTTAACTAGCGACACCTTCATATCGGCACCGAAAACCCCGGTAGCGACCTCAGGATGCGCGGCGCGCGCAAGCGCCACGAATCGGTCAAACAGACGCCGACCCTCATCGGGCGCCGCAGCACCGGTAAAGCTCGGGCGGGTGCCCGAACGGGTATCGGCAGCGAGCGTAAATTGCGGAACAATCAGAAGCCCACCCGCCACATCGACCACGCTGCGGTTCATCTTGCCCTGCTCGTCTGCAAAACACCGCAGTTTCAGCAACCGCCCCAGCAGGCGTTCGCAGCCGGCCTCGTCATCACCTCGTTCGGCACAGTAAAAAACCAGCAAGCCCGCTTCAATTGCGCCGGACACCTCGCCATTGACCCGGACGGCGGCCTCGGATACACGCTGCAAAAGCACGAGCATGCGCGCCTCAGCCCGCCAGCAATGACAGGTGCGAGGACATGCCAGCGCCCTGGCGCCGGTCAGGCGCCAAGGGTGACCCGGGCAAATCGGCGCTTGCCGACCTGAACCACATAGGTGCCGGCGGCCAGCTTCAACGCCCGGTCTTCCACCTTGTCGCCATCGACCCGAACGCCGCCCTGCTCGATGTTGCGGATCGCCTCGGACGTAGACGATACGAGTCCCGCCTGTTTCAGGAGCGCGGCGATGGCAAGCGGTGCCCCACCCAGCGTCACCTCGGCGATATCGTCGGGGATCGCACCCGCGCGGAACCGCGCCTCAAAGTCAG
>CAZORB010000114.1:0-14488 GCA_964581825.1 uncultured Bordetella sp. | reverse complement strand
GTGCGCTCGGTCTCGATAAAGACCCGAGCGGCTTCCTGCTCGGAGATATCGCCTTTCTCGAGGCGAAGGCGAGCGGCGCCTGCCATTTGCTCCGCGCTTCGCAGCATGATTGAGGAGTCGACCTCGCGATCCTGGGCGGCAAGGAGCTCCCAGAAGGCTGCAGAAATTGCAATACGGCGCGCCAGGAGAACATCGCTGCGATCGAACGCCGCCGCATCAAGGCTGCGTTCTGCCTGGCGCGTCCGATGCAGGCGCTTGTCGCCACGCTCCCATACCCAGTCGACACCCAGCGCTTTGTCGAGCCGTTTTCCAGCGACCCATGAACCAGGCCCGATGCCATTCTGCAGATCGACGGAACCGATGCTTGCGGAGACAGCAGGCAATGGCGCCCGATCAGCGGCCATGACAGCGCCTGAGGCGATCTCGACATCAGAGCCCGCAATCATGACCTCAGGATGCCGATTAGCA
Source organism: uncultured Bordetella sp. (assembly GCA_964581825.1). GTDB lineage: Bacteria > Pseudomonadota > Gammaproteobacteria > Burkholderiales > Burkholderiaceae_E > SYIM01. The sequence continues at coordinate 14,020 of CAZORB010000114.1, read as the reverse complement.
CGCGCGAGCATCTCTTCAAGGGATACCGTACGCTGCGCCGGCTGCGCCCATGTGCTCGCACTGCAGAGGGCCAGAGCGAGCTGAACAATGATCCGAAAGCTGATGGACCGCCCTGTTGGTAGTTCGAGTTGTCGTATGCTCACACCGACGTTATCGCATGTCTCAGCTGACTTGAACCTGACTACAGGCGCAACCTTCCTTAACCACGCGAATGCAATGCGACTTCTGGTGATTGAAGACGATACGGTTTTGCGCCAGGTATTGTCGCGAAGCCTGATGGTGGCTGGCTACCACGTTGACTCATGTGATAACGCTGCCGACGCCGCGACGCTTTGGGAAATGCAAACCTTTGATGCGGTGTTGCTGGACTTGAACCTGCCTTCTTCGCGCCAGCCGCACGCGCCGCTTGCCAATGGGCTCGCGCTTTTGCGTGCCGCGCGAGCGAGAGGCGACCACACGCCAGTGCTTGTTCTCACCGCGCGCGATCGCACAGATGAGCGTATTGACGGGTTGAATGCCGGTGCTGATGACTACCTGGGTAAGCCTTTTGAGCTCGGTGAAGTAGAAGCCAGGTTGCGCGCATTGATTCGACGGTCGCGCAGCTGGCTCGACGATGTTCAATCGTTTGGGGCGCTCACCCTTGATCGCCAGAGACGATGCTTCATGATTTCGGGCGAAGAACTTTCGCTTCCTTCGCGCGAATTTCAGGTGCTCTGGGAATTGATGAGTCCGTGTGGACGGGTCGTCAGTAAGGCGGATCTCGCGGACAAGCTTTCCGACCTCGATGATCTGCTGGCGCCCAATGCGCTCGAGGCATTCATATCGCGACTTCGTAAGAAGCTTGCAGGCAGCGGCGTTGGAATTCGAACCCTGCGCGGGCTTGGCTATTCTCTGGTCCGAGAGGGCGAGTGAGCAACGCCGGTAAGCATCCGACACTTGGCCAGCGACTGGTACTGCACATGGTGACGGTACTGGTCAGTGGCTGGGTCATCGCAAGCTTTGGAATCGTCTGGGTAGCCGCCCACTTCATGCAGCGTGCGTTTGATCGAGTCTTGGTCGAGGATGCCCTTCTTGTCGCCGAGAGGGTTACTGCAGATCCCAGCGCCCCGAGCGGACTCTCACTCAAACTCACGGCAGCGGAGCTTCAGTCAGTTCTATTCGACACCACTGAGTCGATCTATTTTCAGGTTCGCTCGATCAACGGTCAGTTTGTCGCGGGTCACCGAGGGTTGGCTAACGAGCCTAATGCTGGCGAGCCCTTACCTCAGTTTATTGAGAAAACTTTTGATGGCGCAGCGGTGCGGCTTGCGACCATCCTTAAACCGGGGCCGCTCCCGTTTTATGTCACCGTTGCGCAGACCACGACAAGACGCGATGCAATGCTCTTGCAACTGATCGCGGCCACGCTGCTCCCGCTCGCGGCTGTCTTGCTGATCCTGGTGTTTGGAATTCAGCGTCTGGTGGGCACTGATCTGGCGCCGCTGGTTAGAATCGAGCGTGACCTGCTGAGCCGCGATGCGCGCGACCTGTCGCCGGTGCAGGTTCAATCGCAGGTGCGCGACTTTGTCCGGCTAGGCGAAAGCTTCAACGCGCTCCTCGCAACCATTCGGCGTGCCGTGGTGGCGCAGCGCGAGTTCGCAGGCAACATCGCACACGAATTGCGAACGCCGCTGTCGGGAATTCGCGCGCTTGCCGAGTTCGGTCTGCGTGATGGCAGCCAAGCAGTCATGCGCGAGCAACTCGCAGAAATCATTCGAACGCAGGACAAAGCAAGTCGGCTGGTAGACCAGTTGCTTGCGCTGGCATTCGCTGAAGAAGTGTCCGGCACATTGCGCCGAGAGCCCGTCCGGCTCGATACGGTCGTGCGCGAAGCGCTACTCCGTTTCATCGAGCGCGCCGACGCTCAACGCATTGATCTGGGCGCAAGCGGACTCGACGAACCGGTGATGGTTCTGGGAAACACAGCCCTGATTGAAGGCATCGTCAATAACCTCATCGATAACGCCTGTCGACACGCATTTTTGGAGAACCCGCTGGCGCATCATCCACAGATTACCGTGAGCCTTGACGTGCTCGACTCTCGGGTGAGGCTCGCGGTAACCGATAACGGCGTAGGGCTGCCTGAGGCGCGTCGTGCCGAGGTGCTTCAGCGCTGGCGGAAAAGTTCACGCGAGTCGCTGCTTCGCGAGGGGGCAGGTCTGGGCCTGGCAATCGTCAGCGAATACGCGCGGCTTCTGGGTGCGCAGCTGGCGCTGGACTCCGGGCCTGCAGGGGCCGGGCTGTCGGTGGCGATCGAATTCGATCGCGGCTGATTCGCGGGCTGCTGTATGCTCAGTTGGTCAGGCAATCCGCCCGGTGCGCGCCAGCGATACGGCGGCGGCGGCGGTGATCAGCACGCATCCAGCCAGGGCGAAAAGCGCTGTCACTTCAGTGAGCTGCCGGCGCTCAAGCGTCAACCTGGAGCTAAGCTCTTTGTAAATTCGCCTTAGGTCGGTTGCATCGTTGGCGCGAAAGTAATCACCTAGCGTCACGTCAGCAATCTTCTTCAGCGCGTCTTCATCGAGCCGAACGCGCATCGCCATACCTTGTGCGTTCAGCGTGATGCCTTCAGGCGTTCCCACTCCCACCGTGAAGATCCGGACGCCGTGTTGCGCCGCGAGTTCAGCCATCTTGATTGCGTCAGGCCCTGTATTGCCCTGCCCATCCGTGAGCAGCACGATTGCGGCGCTCCGGTTCGACCCTGGCTCGGCGGTATTGGTGGTGGCGGGCTTGGCGGGTTCCGCGGGGCCGCGCAACGGTGATCCTGCAGGCCCTGGTCGCTGCGCCTCGCCCGAGGCTTCGTTCAAAATTTTCTGAACATCAATGCCTGCACCGGGCAGAAGCTCGGCCAGACTGACAAGAATGCCGCTGCCAATCGCCGAGCCTCGCTGCAGCTGCAAGGCGTCGATGGCGCGATAGAGCTCATCGCGCTCGGTGGTGGGCGATTGCGCCACGGCTGCTGTCCCAGAAATGGAGACGATTCCCGTGCGCAGCCTGGATGGCATTCCGTCCACAAAACTGCGCGCAGCCGCCTGCGCCGCTTCGATTCGGCTGGGTTTGACGTCGGCCGCGCGCATGCTGCCTGACGTGTCAATGGCCAGGATGACCGACTCAACCGCGGTGGGCATGACCAGCATGGCGCGCGGGCGGGCAATGGCAGTCAGCAGCAGCGCGAGTCCAGCGAGAGCGATGAGACCAGGGCCATAGCGGCCGATGACGCCCCATAGTCCACCTGTGCCGAGCGACGTTGGCACCATCCCCGGATAGCGGGCGTGCGCCTTCGAGCGCGCCCAGCGCAGCAACAGCATTGAAACAGCCGCCACTGGGACGATCGCCAGCAGCCAGAGCAGGACTGGCCAGAGGAAACTGAGGGTTCGCGGGTCGATCATCGAGTGTGCTCAGACGGTGCCCGCCGCCGCAGCAGCGCCGAAGGCACCCGCAGACAGCTGAGCGCGACGCTTTCGCAGCTGCAGAAACCGCACCAGTGACTCGTCAAGCGCTTCATCGGTGGCAAGCTCAAGGCAGTCGACACCGGTGCGCGCCAAGGCATCACGGAGCTTCTGTTCGCGGTCGGCGGCTGCGTCGGCGAATCGCTGCCTGAACTTCGAGTCGCTGCTGTCAACCCATAGGAGTTCGCCAGTTTCAGCATCGCGCAGCGCAATCATGCCCAGATCGGGCAGCTCGACTTCCAGGGGGTCAAAGAGCCGTACGGCAACCACATCATGCCGCCGGGCGAGTAAGGAAAGCGATCGATCCCAGCCGGGAAGCGTGATGAAGTCAGAGACCACAAAGATCACGGACCTGCGTTTGATGGCCGCGAGCGCATTCGAGAGCACAGTGCCCAACTCGGTCGCTTCATGCGGCGCACCGCCGGTGGTCGCAGAATCGATGCTGCGCATCAGATGCAGCACATGACGCCGGCCCGATTTAGCCTGGACAAACATATCTTCGTGATGACTGCCGCTGTGGATCAGTGCGCCGATCCGGTTACCGCGGCGTGTCAGAAGACGTGCCACGACAGCACTGAACTCCAGCGCGAGCATTCGCTTGGAGACACTTGCTGACCCGAAATCTACCGAGCCCGATAAATCGAGTAGCAGCCAGGCGGCGACTTCCCGGTCTTCCTGGTGTTCCCGCACATGGGGAACCTGAAGCCGCGCGGTGACGTTCCAGTCAATATGACGAACGTCGTCGTGCGGCAGGTACTCTCTGAGATCGGCGAGGTCGAATCCTGCGCCCCGGAAAAGCGTTCGATAGTCGCCCTGGAGCATTCCATCGAGCCGACGAACAACCGTCCATTCCAGCCTTTTTAGCAATCGCTCCGGGTCGGTCCGTACTGTCTGAAGGGGAGGGCCTCCCGCCATGGAGGGAGGCACGTCAGGGGCGCGCTCCTCCAAATTGGTCGAACGCTTTTTGAGCCAGCGCAGCATGGTTTGACTGGACCCCGTTGGGCGGATCAGGCTGTCTCAGCCAGCTTCACGTGCGTGGAGAGGGGCGTGTCCGGCGCCGGAATCGCGCGCAACAGCTTTGCGATCAGTTGATCAGGCGTCAGGTTTTCAGACAGGGCCTCGTAGCTGAGCACAAGGCGATGCCGCAGCACATCAGCAACCAGATCGATGACGTCGGCAGGCAGCACATAGGTTCGGCCGCGCAGCATTGCCAGGGCTCGAGCGCCCTCGATCATGCTGATCGTGGCCCGCGGGCTGGCGCCGAATCCAATATAGCGGGCGAGCTCCGGCAGGCCGAAAGCCGCCGGTTTGCGCGTGGCCGCAACGATTTTCACCGCAAACTGTACCAGTGCCGGGTCGACATACACGCGGCGGCATTCGGCCTGCAGCGCGGCGAGTTGCTCGGTGGTGGCTACGGGCGACACCTCAATAGCGGGCCCGGTCACGCGCTCAACAATGACAAACTCTTCCTCTTCGCTGGGATAGCCCACCAGCACCTTCATCATGAATCGGTCAACCTGCGCCTCGGGCAGCGGATAGGTTCCTTCGGTCTCGATGGGGTTCTGGGTGGCCATGACCAGAAACGGATTGGGCAGGCGATGCGTTTCACCCGCGATCGTGACCTGTCGTTCCTGCATCACTTCGAGAAGCGCGCTTTGCACTTTGGCGGGCGCGCGGTTGATTTCGTCAGCGAGCAACAGGTTGGTAAACACCGGCCCCAGCGATGTGCTGAACTCACTGGTTTTCTGATTAAAGACGCGCGTACCAACCAGGTCAGCGGGCAGCAGGTCAGGTGTGAACTGAATGCGTTTGAAGGTGCCCCGAAGCGTTCTGGCCAGCGTGTTGACGGTAAGGGTCTTGGCGAGCCCGGGAACGCCTTCCACCAGCAGATGACCCCGGGCAAGCATGGCAACCAGCACGCGCTCAAGAAACGCGTCTTGCCCGACAACGACTCGCTTGACCTCATAGAGCACCTGCTCCATGAGCGCCGCCACTTCATTGCGCTGTGGGGCTATGCCTGGCCGGCTCCACGCCGAATTCGAGTCCTGGACTTGCATGGGGCGGATTTCCTTTGAAATCAGAACGGAGGAATGCCGATCGCTGTTCCCGCACTTTCAATCGTGACGGCAAACCCGATACCGACAAAGGTGCGAGCTGAAGTGGGGTTCAGGATGGCGGTCACAATGCCTACCACCTCGCCGGACATGGTGACCAGCGGTCCACCCGAGTTACCGGGGTTGGCGGCTGCATCAAACTGAATGAGTCCCTTCAAAGGGCGCTCGCCGTCTTCGGATTTGAACTCGCGGTTCAGGCCTGACACGACGCCGGCGCTGACCGATGGCCCGATTCCGAACGGAAAGCCTACCGCAACCACCTCATCGCCCGGTGCCAGACGGTTGCTTGCCCCCAGGGTCGCAGGCGGCAGATCGTCGGGGATCTGTTTGGGCTTAAGCACCGCCAAGTCGTTATCGGGTTGCGCGCCCGCTAGAGAAGCGGTGGTCTCGCTGCCATCGAAGAATGTCACGCGAAGCTCTTCCGCACCTGCGACCACATGGAGGTTGGTAAGTAGCGTGCCATCTTCCATGATCACGACCCCAGTTCCGGTGCCGCGCTCTTTCAGACCCGCTTCGGGCTCGCTCGGGTCGACCGAGTAGCCGCGGATACGAACGACCGACTGTCGGATCGCTTCTGCCGCTCGTGCGGCGCGTGACGGCAGGTCACGGGTTTCGAGCGTGTGCAACACCGCAGCATCAATGTCTTCCTGGGTCAGTGTGGGCGCCGTCGGCGCCAGCGCATCGCGGACCAGGACCACGGACAGTGCAATCAGGATGCCGCCCAGGAAAGCGGCGGCCCTGGGATACCGGTTAAAGCGATACGCAAGCTTGGCCCGCAGCCCTTTTGTCGGTGGTGATGACGGGGCAGTCGAGGCCCCGCCGCGAGTTGAGCCAGCAGGGAAGGGATGCGATTGGCTCACCGAATCTGGGCGCGACGAGCTCGGCACCTTATGGGCCGTCTCCTCGGCGCGACCGGATCGGTCGCGCGACCGGCTGCTGTAGAACGCACCACGCCGCATCGCAAAAAACCCAACTAAAGCTTTGGTGAATGGTAGAGTGGGACATTAGCACTGAAACGTAAAGCCGTGCGATTCATTTGGCCCGATTTCCTCTGGGGTCTGCTGGCCCTGCCGCTCCTGGTGGGAGGCTATATCTGGCTGCTGCGCAGGCGCCGTCGGAATGCCGTGCGCTACGCGAGCCTTTCTCTGGTCAGGCAGGCGATTGGGCCCGGGCAGCGGTGGCGTCGCCATGTGCCGCCAGCGCTCCTGCTCACCGGAATTACCGCTGCACTGATCGCCGCGGCTCGCCCCGCAGCCAACATCGTGCTGCCGGCTGATTACATGACAATCGTGCTCGCAATCGACGTGTCGCGCAGTATGCTCGCCAATGACGTTGAGCCTAACCGCATCCATGCTGCACAGGTTGCTGCTCGCGAATTCATCCGCGAGCTCCCGGATGGCATCCGCGTTGGAATCGTCACGTTTGCAGGCTCCGCTCAGGTAGTCCAGGGCGTCACCGATCGCAAAGAAGATCTGCTGGCCGCGATAGATCGCTTCCAGCTGCAACGCGCGACGGCCACGGGCAGCGGCCTGCTGGTTGCGCTCGCTACCCTGATGCCCGAGGCTGGCATCGACCTCGAGTCGCTGCTTTACGGCCAGGGGTTCGGTCGCGATGGTGCGCGCGGGCGAGGGGCCGTCGAGACCCGTCCACCGGTGCCGGCAGCCCCTCCCAAAGCGGCGCCGAAAGCGCCGGCTGCTGCAGTAGCGCCGGGGTCCTACACAGGTGGCGCCATCGTCCTGTTGTCCGATGGCCGCCGCACGAACGGCCCCGACCCGGTGATGGCTGCGCGCAAGGCTGCCGAGCTTGGTGTACGCGTCTACACGGTTGGATTTGGCACGCCGAACGGGTCCATTCCCGGGCTGGAGGGCTGGTCGTTCTATGTTCGCCTAGACGAAGAGGCGCTCAAGGCGGTTGCCAAAGTCACTGAAGCCGAATACTTTTATGCGGGTTCGGCGGTCGATCTGCGCAAGGTCTATCAGCATCTGACCTCGCGCTTTGCGCTCGAACGTCGCGATACCGAAATTGGGGCGCTGTTCGCTGGCGCCTCCGCGCTGTTCTGTCTGCTGGCGTTCGGCCTCTCGGCCCTCTGGTTTCGCCGCTCCATCTAGCGCCTGCGGCAAAGCAGCGCTGTTCGGCTCTATGTCCCTAGATAGGGTCAACAAACCTTGCTGGGCGCTTTTCTAATTGGGCTCGCACAGCCTCGCGCTGGTTGCTCCCATTCATGATGGCAATTTGCGCCTCGGACTCACGAAGCAGCTGAGCGGCCTGCACCTTGGCGGGAGCCGACGCGATCAAAGCCTTAATCGCACGAACCGCATCGGGATTTTTTGATGCGATATCAGCGGCCATGGCGCGCGCGTCGTCAAGCGGGGTGTCGCTGGTACGGGTAGCAAGCCCGATCGCCACCGCCTCTGTCCCGCTGAAGGTTCGGCCCGTATACGTGAGTTCGCGGATCCGGTCAGCCGGCATCAGTTCCGGTAACACCACGAATGCACCCATATCGGGGATGATGCCCCAGCGGATTTCCAGGAGCCCCAGCTTTGCATCGGGCGCAACGATCCGTATGTCGGCTCCCAGCGCAATCTGCAGGCCGCCGCCCAGCGCCGCGCCATGCACCGCTGCGATGACCGGCACCGGAATGCGCCGCCACACCATCGCCGCATACTGAGGAACATTGCAGTCGCCATGAGTTCTGGGCCCGAGCCGGAGCGACGCAGCGCTGTCGCTACCGCCAGCCATTGCCTGGAAGCGCTCCATGTCGAGGCCCGCGCAAAACGATCGGCCCGCGCCGGTAAGCACCACCGCCCTGAGACCAGCCAACGTTCGCAGATGCTCGCCCGTAGCGATCAGTGCGTCGAACATGGCCGAATCCAGCGCATTCAGCTTGTCGGGGCGATTCAGACAGACTTCGGCTACGCCATCTTTGACGGTCAGCAGTACACGGTCGTTATTCGATGGCGTCATGGCTTGCTCCATTGCGTGGGCGGTCAGTATAGGCCGGCGCTCAGCCGGCGCCGGTAGCTGCCAACCAGTTGGGCATCGCCGCAGAGTTCGAAAGCGGCCAGCATGGTTTTACGCGCTGCGTCGTCCTTGAATCGACGGTCCCGACCAATGATCTCCAGGCACAAATCCATTGTTTCCTGCCAGCGCTGGTTGAGCAGACACCACTGGGCTAGGCGATACCGATCGTCGAGTGAGTCTGAGGCGGTCATGGCCTGCCGAAGCGCGCGTTCGGCGTCAGCAGAGGCAGCGAGCGCTTCGATTGCGAGGGCGGCTTCAAGAAGCTGGCTCACTGCCGCAAGACCAAGATCTGTGCGCGCTGCTGCTCGGAGCGGCTCGAATTCAGCGACAGCGTCCTTTGCGCGACCCATGGAAATCAGCAGTCGGACGTATTCAGTACGCACCTTGTCCTGGGCTGGGTTAATCGCGAGGGCTGTGGAGAAAGCCGTAGCCGCTTCCTCAAGACGTCCTGCTGCAGCAGCGTCGCGTGCATCGCGAACCTGATCGTCGCCCGGGCGCGGTAAATGTGGCGCCAGAAATGTGCGGATCTGGCCTTCGGACTTGACGCCAACGAAGCTATCGACAGGTTGGCCATCGCGGAACAGCATCACGAGCGGAATGCTGCGAACGCGAAACCGTGCGGACAGCTGTGGGTTGTCGTCGGAGTTGATTTTGACCAGCGTGATCTGACCCTCCAGATCACGCTCGACCCGCTCAAGTGTCGGCCCCAGCATTCGGCACGGCCCGCACCAGGGGGCCCAGAAATCCACCAGAACAGGTTGGACGAACGAGGCGCGAATCACATCCTGTTCAAAGGTCTGTTCATTGACATCGATCATGGAGGTATCAGCGTTCGAAGTTAGGTTGAAAGGCGTCGTGACATTGCATCCCCGTGAATTTTAGGGCGAGCGCTGCAGCCTTCAAGCGACCCGGGTAAGCTTTTCCTGAGAACTCATATGACCGATCTGATCCTGTCACTCCGTCTGGCTGCCCGCGACTGGCGCGCAGGCGAGTTGCGCCTGCTCATTGCGGCGCTCGTCATCGCCGTTGCCGCCATCTCAAGCGTCGGTCTGTTCGTCGACCGAATGCGAACCGCACTCGCGTCCCAGGCAAGGCAACTGCTGGGCGCCGATCTGGTGCTCGCCACGGCTCGCGAGCCCGATGCCGCATTAATCGCTGAAGCGACCGCCGGCTCGCTCCTCGCGGTTCGTACCGTTTCCTTTCCCAGCATGGCCTTGGCGGGGGAGCGTTCGATACTGGTGTCGCTGAAGGCAGTCGAACAGGGGTATCCGCTACGAGGTTCAATCCGTGTGGCGAGCCAGCCGGGTGGATCGGACGCCCCTGCTGAGTCCATTCCTGGCCCAGGGGAGGCCTGGGTTGATGCATCACTCCTCGCGCCGTTGGGCATCAATGTAGGGGAACGCATTGATTTGGGAGATCAGTCGTTTCGGGTAACCCGGCTCGTTACGCTCGAGCCCGATCGCGGCGCGAGCTTCGTCAACTTTGCGCCGAGAGTCATGATTCGGCTCGATCAACTGGCTGCGACAGGGCTGGTTCAGCCCGCAAGCCGGGTCAACTGGCGCCTGCTGGTGGCGGGATCGCCAGCCGATGTCAACCGGTTCGAGACATCCTTACGTCAGCAGGCGGGGTCAGCCCCGCGAATTGAAACCGTTGAGAACGGACGTCCCGAGCTTGGCGCAACGCTCAGTCGCGCTGAGCGCTTCCTGTCCCTGGTCGCGTTGCTCACGGTCCTCATTGCCGCGGTTGCCATCGCACTGGCCTCCAGGCGCTTTGCTGAACGCCATCTAGATGGCTGTGCCGTGATGAAGGCCTCTGGGCTCGGGCAGCGGCGGCTCGTCAAACTCCTGCTGCTTGAACTGTTTTGGATCGGTCTCATCGGCGCGAGTCTGGGCGCAGTCCTTGGTGCGGGCTTTCAGCAGATCCTGGCTGGAGCGATTGCGCCACTGGTGGGCGTCTCTCTGCCATGGCCTGGTGTCATGCCCGTTGTTCAGGCTTTGGTTGCAGGCATGCTGTTGTTGCTGGGCTTTGGCGGCTGGCCCGTGCTGAGGCTGGCGGGGGTGCCGCCGCTTCGCGTGCTGCGGCGAGATTACCCATCCGCCCCAGCCAGGGTTTGGGTTGCTGTGCTCATCTCATGCGTCGCCTTCGGGATTCTGCTGATGTGGCTCGCTGGGGATCGTCGGCTCGCAGCGATTGCGGCAGGGGGATTCGCCGGCGCGACCGTCGTGTTTGTTGGGGTTGCGGCGGTTGCCGTGTGGGCAATCGCCCTGGTTCGCACATCCGGACCTGTTGCGCGGCGTCCGCTACTGCGGCTGTCTCTGTCGTCCTGGAGTCGGCGCCGAGCGCTGGCCATTGCGCAAACCGCCGCGCTGTCCGCAGGCATCATGGCGCTGTTGCTGCTTACCATCACGCGGACCGATCTGATTGATGCGTGGCGGCGGGCCAGTCCTCCCGACGCACCCAATCGCTTCATCATCAATATCCAGCCCGATCAGCGAGAGGCTGTTGCGCAGGCGCTGGCAGAGCGACGTATCGCCGCTGATCTCCAGCCGATGGTTCGCGGCCGGCTGGTCGAAGTCAATGGCCACGATGCTGCTCGCCATGTCCCGGCGGGTGATCGGGCACAGCGCCTGGTTGAGCGCGAATTCAACCTATCCTTTGGTGCAACACCACCGGCACACAATACGGTAGTTGCCGGTCGATGGTTCGATCCCAGCGCGATGGAAGTCTCAGCAGAGCAGGGCATATTGCGGACGCTTGGCCTTCAAATGGGCGACCAGTTGGTGTTTGACGTTGCAGGAGAGCGGGTTGAAGTGCGCATCACCAGCGTGCGCAAACTCGCCTGGGACTCAATGCGAGCGAATTTCTTCATGATTCTCTCGCCGGCAGCGCTCGACGATCGCCCCACCACTTACCTCACTGCCTTCCACCTTTCCGCAGCAAGCGAACCTGTCGACCAGCAGCTGGTGCGACGCTTTCCAAATCTCACGGTGTTTGATACAGGCCATCTCGTTCGTCAGGTGCAGGCGATGCTCGACCAGGTTGTGGCGGCCGTACAGTTCCTATTTGTTCTTACACTGGCAGCCGGGCTTGTGGTGTTGTGGGGCGCGCTACTTTCATCGCGTGATGAACGAATTCGCGAGGCGGCTCTGATGCGTTCGCTGGGCGCTTCGTCCCGCTTCCTGGCGCGCGCCCAGCATGCTGAGTTGGCGTTCGGTGGCGCGCTGGCCGGGTTACTTGGCGCAGCGGGGGCGATCGCGGTGGGCTGGATTCTGGCCGAAGCCATATTTGAGTTCTCGTATCGGCCGCGCTGGCAGGTCATCCCGTTGGCTATGCTCGGTACAGCATTACTTGCAACACTGGCGGGCTGGTTGGGCCTGCGCGGCGTGCTACGAGCGCCGGTGCGATCCAGCCTTGCATCATGAGCGACGCGCAGTCAGCCTTTGAAGTTTTGGGCGGAGAGCCCGCAGTGCGGGAGTTGGTCGACCGCTTCTACGACCTGATGGATTTAGAGTCTGCTTATTCGGATATTCGAGCGCTACATCCGCCTGATCTCGATAGCTCGCGCGACAAGCTCTTCTGGTTTCTGTGCGGCTGGCTGGGTGGGCCGGCGCACTACATCGAGCGGTTCGGTCACCCCAGGCTGAGGGCGCGACATTTACCCTTTGCCATCGGTATCCGCGAACGTGACCAGTGGCTGTCCTGCATGCGTCAGGCAATGCAGGAACTTGAGATCGACGCGGCGCTCACGGAGCGCCTGGCCGAAGCCTTCCACGGCACGGCCGATTGGGTGCGAAACCGCTCGGGGTGACCCCGCAACCGCTTATCGGCGCGCAACTGGTCCGCGCACGTTCACTCAACCGGCGGTTTTTGCCATCGAGTAGACGGTTTGGCTGCGCGCGCCTGACCTGCAGTAGGCGAGGATGGGCCGAGGCAGGCGTGCCAATTCCGCGCGTAGGGTGACCGCCGCATTCTCCGCGGGATAGGCGGCGCCAACAGGCAAATACACGTATTGAAGGCCGGCCGCTTCGGCAGCCGCCTGCATCTGGGCTGTTGGCGTCTGAGCGAGTTCTTCGCCATCTGGGCGGTTGTTGATCACGCTTTTGAATCCGGCATCAGCCAGCTGCTTCATGTGTTCGGGGGCAAGTTGGCCTGCGACGGCGTAGTCGCTGTCGATGTATCGGATCATCGTTTTTCCTTTGTTGAGGGAGGAACACGCACGGTGGCGAGCCCTGCTGTATCAGGCTTGTATTTTACCGGGTGAAGGTGTGATTGCGCATTATGAAATTTCCATGCTGCTACGCAGCGCGATGATTTCTCATTCTGGAAAACAAAATCCCGTATTGTGAAACGGTGACTCAAGTTGATGTTTATTAATACATTTTTTATCGTTATATAGAAGTTGAGTTGTTCTGCTTCGCAGCAATTCGAGCCGTAATCTGACGTTGGTTCAGTTCTCAACCTCGTCTCCTTAGGAGCTCACGCATGTCCTCCCGTGAATTGGAAGCTCAGAAACTTCAAAAAGAATGGTCCGAAAGCCCGCGCTGGCGTGGCATCAAGCGCGGTTACAGCGCGGAGGACGTCGTACGCCTGCGCGGGTCAATGCCGCTCGAGTATTCACTCGCAAAACGCGGGGCTGACAAACTCTGGCGGCTTCTGCACGACGAGCCGTTCGTCAACAGTCTGGGTGCGCTGACCGGCAATCAGGCCATGCAACAGGTCAAGGCCGGGCTGAAGGCGATTTATCTCTCTGGTTGGCAGGTGGCGGGCGACGCCAATCTTGCTGGCGAGATGTACCCTGATCAGTCGCTCTACCCCGCCAACTCGGTTCCCGCCGTGGTCAAGCGCATCAACAACACGCTCACCCGTGCCGATCAGATTCAGTGGATGGAGGGTAAAAATCCCAGCGATTCAGGATACGTCGATTACTTCGCGCCTATTGTGGCCGATGCCGAGGCGGGGTTCGGCGGGGTACTGAACGCCTTCGAACTGATGAAGTCAATGATCGAGGCGGGCGCCTCGGGTGTTCACTTCGAGGATCAGCTCGCCTCGGTCAAAAAATGCGGTCATATGGGTGGCAAGGTTCTGGTGCCAACGCGTGAAGCGGTTGCCAAGCTGGTCGCCGCCCGACTGGCAGCCGACGTCTTGGGTGTTCCGACGTTGCTGCTTGCGCGCACCGATGCGGAAGCTGCCGATCTGGTCACCACTGACGTCGATGAAAACGATCGGCCTTACCTGACCGGTGAGCGCACCGTTGAAGGCTTCTTCCGGACTCGTAAAGGCTTCGACCAGGCGGTATCACGCGGTCTTGCCTATGCACCGTATGCTGATTTGATCTGGTGTGAAACCGGCACCCCCGACCTTGAGTTCGCACGCAACTTCGCTGAGGCAATTCACCGG
>CAZORB010000113.1:0-14534 GCA_964581825.1 uncultured Bordetella sp. | reverse complement strand
TCAGCAGCTCATCCACCGATACCGTCGTGCCCGTGGCTGCGGTACCCGTGTTGACGGTGATCGTCTGGTTGGTTCGGGTCGTAACCGAGAATGCTCCCTCGACCTGCGTAAATCCGAACAGGTCCAGCTTCAGATTGCCGCTGGCCTGCAGCAACACACCATCAGAACCCGCCAGATCAAGCGTGATATCCGTACCGGGCCCTGTGGACACGGTGGCGCTGTTGGCGCCAGCGAAATCGAGCACCGACCCGTCAGCGGCTGCGCGATTGATCGCCAGGCCCAGGCTCGAACCCGACAGCGTCACATCGGAGAGCCCGGTGAGGCTCACCTCGCCGGCTGCCCCCTTCATCGCCGTCCACTTGCGCGGCACTGCCGTGCTGCCCTGCGCCAGCCGCTCGGAGTACATCGCAAGCCCGAAGTCGAGTTCGTTTACCTGGAGCCCCACCGCATCGGCCGCACCTCCGTTGACGCCCACAAACGCATTGACCGCGCCCACGCCCACAATCAGCTGATCTACCGACACCGTCGTGCCGGAGGCGGTCTTCACCGTGCCCGTGGATTTCTCAAAACTGACCCCGCCGCTGAGCCGCACAAACCCGAACAGGTCCAGCGTCATCTGCCCCGATGCTTTAATCTGCGCACCCAACGACCCATCGAGCGTGAGCGTGCGGCTCGTGCTGGGCCCCGTCTTCACTTCGAGGCTTCGTACACCGAAATCCACCACCAGGTTCGGATCCACACTCGCTTGTAGTGCCGGTTGCGCCACGCTCGCCCCCGCCTGCACCACAGTGACCTGCGCGTTCGGACTATCAGCCCGTGCGCTCGCTTTCATGAGACTCAGATTGGCCCCGCCCAGCGCCCCACCGAAGGTGATCTCGTAGCTGCCGCTTCCCTTCTGACTGACCGTGACCTGCGTACCGCTCAATCCGCCGTCGGCAAACGCCTTCAGGAGGGCCTGCTGCACCTCTGTGCCCGTCGCTCCAAACTTGATCGCCGCCGTTGTGTACGCGGTGGCGCTATGCACCAGGCTTAGCGTGAAGCTGCCCGTGGTGCCCCCGTCGTCGATCTGTATCGCCTGTGTCTCATTGACACCGGGTGTCGTCACCGTCTGGCTGACTGAACGCGTGAAACCCTTCTGAACGACAGTCAGCTCTGCACTTGATGCCGGCGGCGTCACAGTGACCGTCATCGGCGCAATCGCCTGCCCCGCCAACCCGCCACCAAACGTGACCTGGTAACCGCCTGTGACCGCTGTGACCGTATAGCTAGCAGCCGATGTCAGCCCTGTGACGTTCAATGCGGACAACGCCGTCTGAACCTGCGCAGCAGTCGCCGTCATCGACAGCGCCGTCGTCGTGTAGGTGCTCGCACCCACCTTGAACGACAGCGCGAACGTTCCACCCGCCTGCGTGTTCGCAAGCGTCACCCTCTGCACCGACGACACCGTCTGCGTCGTTGGTGTCTTGGTGATCGCCGACCCCTCTCGGATCGTACTCACCGCCACCGTCACACCGCTCTGGCTCCTGACCTCGATCTGGCCGATGTTCTGGTAGGAAAGCGCCCCGATGAAATCAAGAAAGTACCGCGGCTCAGCTGTCGTGCTCGTTGCCACGTTTCTGTCGAATGTGACCTTGACCTGACCCACGCCGTACAGCTGATCCAGCGCCTCTTGAAGCACTGCCCGGTTCTGCGTGGGGCTTGAGCGCGAGAAGTCGAGCGCCGCTGTCGCCCCTCCGCCCGGCTTACCCAGCGTGTACCGTACGCCCGTGTTGGTCGTGGCCCCGCTGAACTTGATCGCCTGACGCTCACCGGCGTTCGTGCCGGTGGTGCTCGTGCCCGTCTGCCTGATCTCGCCCTGCTGCGTGAGGCTCACGCTCGCGGTGGCCACCTGCGGCTCAAAGCTGAGCGTGATACCGCTGATGTCCTGACCCGCTCGCGCACCCGCAATGTCAATCGTGAATCCCGCCGCACGCGTACCGGTTACCGTGACCGTGTTCGCGCCAACCCCAGCAAAACCTTCCAGCGCGGTGTCAACTGCGCTGATCAGCGCCGCGTCCGTCAGCGCGCCTGTGAGCTCTACCGTGCGAGTGGCGCCCTCGTATCCAAACCTCAGCGTCCCCGCCTGCGCGCTCGCCAGATTCAACGACAGCTGCGTGTTCTGTGTCTGCACCGAGAGCGTAACGTTGTTCTGTGCCGCCGCACCCGTGGTGGCCTCGCTGACCTGCGCGCCCACCTGCGGCGCCTGCGCGCTTACCGTAAGCCCTGAGAAGTCAGTTCCCGCCAGGCTCCCCCCGAACACCACCGTGAACCCCGCGCTCTCGTCACCCGTGACCGTGATCTCGCCATCGACCACTGTGCGGCTCGGATCAGCCGCCTTCAGCAACTCCTCGAGCTTTCTTCTCAGCTCGTTTCGCGTGCTCTCGGCCGTTCGACTGGCCGTGAGCGCCAACGCCACCTGCTGCGTCCCGAGCCCCAGCACCAGCGTACCCTTCACCAGATCCGTATCCAGACGCAGGATCGTTTCGAGCTTGCGGTCCGGTTGCGCAACCGCCGTGCCCTGCGTCGACAGGTTCCGGTTGATCGCCAGATTCAGGCTCTGCGCCGACACCGTGAGGCCATTGACCCCTACAAACGCCGCTTGCCCGGCGCTGCTCTGCAGCGCCATCCATTTGCGCGCCTCATTGCCCTGATCGGTCATCAGCGCCAGCGCAAAGTCCATCTGCGAGAGCTCAAAGCCCAGCTTGTCGGCGCTTGGTCCGTTGATTCCCGCAAACGCGCTGATCGAACTCGCACCCACCCGCAACAGATTGACGGCCACCTCTTCGCCAGAGGACAGCACCACCGTGCTCTGGCCACGCTCAATCGCAAAACTGCCAGACACCGAGACGAAGCCCGCCACCGCGAGCTGCATGGAGCCCGATACCCGCAGCAAAGCCCCGTCGGCGGCCGCATGGTTGATGCTGATCGTCTGACCACCGCCTACCGACACCGCAAGCGGCGCTGCTGCAAAGTCAATCAGACTGCCATCTGCCGCCGCCCGGTTGATATCAAGCGAAAGCGTGTTGGCCGATAGCGTGAGCTGATCTACTCCCACCAAGCTGATCTGCCCTGCGTTGGCCTTCAGCGCCGTCCAGCTGCGTGCTGTTGCCGTGCTGCCCGCCGACAGCGTCTCCGTGATGAAGGCCAGCGCGAAGTCAAGGTCTCCTATCTCCAGACCCAGCCTCTGCGCGCTTGCCCCGTTACCGGCAAACGCGCTTAAATTCGACCCACCAAAGCTCAGCACCTTCGCGTTCGTGAGCGTGGACGTCGTGCCGCTGCTTGCGCGCGCGCTGAGCGTGGCCGTGGTGTCAGTTGCTGCAAAGTTGCCGCTGACTCGCACAAAGTCGCTGATCGACAGATTGGCGTTGGTGAGCGACACGCCCCGCATGCCGTTGGTCAGCGTGCCAAACGTGTGCGTGAGGCCCCCATCGGCCGGGTCACCGACTGTGACCACCTTGCCCGTGTAGTCCTTACCCGTCGTGTTCAGGTGGACCGCCGCCGTATCGGCGGTGAGCTTCACAAAGTCAGCCAGCTGTGCATACAGCTCGCCCCGAGCCTCCAGCGCAAAACCGCTTGCCTCCAGCACCAACGCAACTTCGGCCCCTTGCGCCCCTAGCCCGTACTCGCCCACCTGCAGCTTGGCCGCCGCATCCTTCCCGAGGAAGCTGATCGTGCCCGCCGTGTTGTTCTTGTCCAGCCCGAACGTGCCGCTGACCGTAAAGTTGTCCTGGTACTGAATACCCAGCTGGCCGTAGATTGAGAACCCGTCGTCATTGAAGTTGAACTTAAACGGCAGATCGTCAATCAGCGATCCGATCAGCGGCAGCTTCGACAGCGATGCCGAACTAAAGTTGGGCAAACCCCCAAATCCCAGCAACCCCAGGTCAAATCCTGGCAGGTTCAGCTTGGGCAGGCTGATCAAGAGCTCCGGCAGACTTAGCTTGCCCCAGTCCAAATTGAGCGAGCTGCCTGTGGAGGCGCCCGGCGCGCTCGGGTTCGTCTTGAACCAGTTGCCCAAATTCGGCAGCGACACATCCGGCCACGCCGGCAGCAGCCTCGCGTAGTCAATGTCAATCGACAGCCCCGCGATGTTCAGCCTCGGAAGGCTGAGCAGCAGCTCGGGTAGCGTCAGGTTCGGCCAGTCAAGATCGATATCGGGCAGCGCCACCTTCAGGTCAGCCAGCTTGACGCCTGACAGGCTCATGCCACCAGCCCCGTTGGGCCAGCTCGTGGGCAGCGTGAAACTGATCCCCGGAAGGTTCAGCCCCTTCAATTGCCCCAGCAGGTCCGACAGCCCAAGGTTGAGCCAGTTCGTTGACCCCCCGCCGCCCAGCGCCGCGTTGAGATTCGGCAGCGTCACCTCGGGCCAGCTCAGCGCTCCAAAATCAATCGCCGCCAGCAGCTTCGTAAAGTCGACCTTCAGCCCCGCGATGTTCAGTCGAGGCAGATCAAACACCAGCTTCGGCAGCTTCAGATTCGGCCAGTCGATGTTGGGCAGACCGCCACCACCACCGCCACCCGTCCCGCCGCCCCCCAGCGACAGCGACGGCAGGCTGATGTTTGGCAGCTTCAGCGACCAGTTCGGCAGATCTAGACCGATGCTCGGCAGCAGCGCCGCCAGGTCCGGGAAACTGAACTTCGAGAGATCCAGATTCGGCAGGCTCAGCTTCAGGTTCGGCAGGCTGAAGCTCGGCAGGCTCGGCGCGCTGAAGTCAAAGTGCGGGAAACTCGGCAAGCTGAAACTGAACGACCCCCAGCTGCTCGCAGGCTGCTGACCCGGATTCAGCTCGAACAGGTTGAAGCTGAACGGCAGATCCACAGGCAGTATCGTCAGCCCAGGGATCAGCGCGCTCGTCCCATCGGCCTTCGTCAGGCTTACCTCGCCTATCGTCAGCGTCCCGGCCGCTCCAAACTTGCCGTTGAGCGTGCCCAGAATCAGCGCACCCTCCAGCTTGCCAAGCCCCACCCGTGCCCCACCCGGCGCTGCACCCACCGTCAGCGCCGTCTTGCCCTCCTGCAGCGTTACCACAAACGCCTGCTGAGCAGCCGTACCCTCCAGCAGCACCATCGGCTGCCGCGCAATCCCAAACCGCCCGTCCAGCGTGTAGCTCACCGACCCGCCCGTCACCGTCAGCGCCACCTCCGCGCTGACCGCAAAAAAGTCGTGGTGCTGCTCCCCGCTGTAATCAAACCCCCTCTGACCAATCGTCGCCTTCGACGAACGACCCGTCGTGTTGAACCCAACCTCTACACCCTTCACATCCCCAAACGACAGACTCGACAGCGCCCCCCCCGCACCATCGGTCACGTCAATGTCATCAGCACGCAATACACCCGACACACCGTCGGCTTCAATGAGAACTGCGCCCGCGATATTGGAGATACGCAGCTGCATATCCGTCGCAGCGTTTCCGGTACTCATACGAAGCGCTGCGTCACTGATCGCCAGTTCGATGGGACCGCTTGAGGCGAGAGGAACGCTGATGGAGAAATCACCCGACACCTGCTGGCCAGCCAGCGATACGGTGAGGTCATTGGCTGCGAGGGTGGCTCGCGCAAAGCCTGGGGTGGCCGACAGCGAAAACTGGCCAGCGACATTCAAGCCACCCAGTTCAAAAGCGCCGTCAAAACTGACGGTCTGCGCCGTGATGAAGTAATCGGCGTTCAGCAACTCGCCGATCTGATTTTTTCGGGTATCCAGGCCGGCCGATTCAGCCAGCCTGAGCCCACTTCCGACGCCGCTGCCCAACTCACGCGCAACCAGCTTGACCTGGCCAGCTGACGTCGCAGAACCCGTTTGAACGATGTCAAACCAAACGTCATCGTGGAGCCCAAACAGACCTGTGCCGCGCTCAAACTGGCCGCTGACGCTGCCATACGTGAGCACAACGAATTCGTCGCCCGCCTTGGGCTTGAACCCGTCGAGCAGCTTGATGTCGATGGTTCCGGCGAGGTTAGCCCGGCCTGCCACATTGATCTGATCATGGAACCCGCCACCTGTACCCGGCGAGGCACCCGAAAACTCAAACTCGACGGTTCCGCCAGAAGCCTGGGTCCAGTCGCCCGCTACAGCCTGCACGCCGGGCGAGTAGCCCGGGCTGGACCTACCTTCGGTGTAAACCGACCCGTCGATGAAGCCCGAGCCCCCCAGGATCTGCCCCTGACCGATCCGCAATTCCGTGCCTTTGAGGCCGACCCGTTCGAGCGCGGCCGCATCGATCACCGGCAAGGCAACCAGCGCCGCAAGACTGGTTAGATCGAGGCGCTCTTCGCCCTCAGCAGCCAGGGCGTCGGGTTCGCGTGGGTCTGGCAGCACAGCAACCGGCAGCATGGTGGCCGATGCGAGCCAATCCGTACTGCCAAAGGGCGAAGCGAGCGACGAGGGCAATTCATCGGCTGGCGGCGCATCGGCCTGCGGGTTACCTGCAAAGGCTGCCAGGTCCGGGACCGCGCGGATCGTTACCGCACCACGGCTGGATTCATCGGACCTGACGGCAGCGGACGTACCACCCGCAGGTTGTTCGGAGAGTGATTGCTCCAGGGACGCAAAGCGTAACTCGGGGTCGACTGCATTAAGCGATGTTCTTGGCGTGGCAGCCGGGGAAAACAGGTTGTCGGGTTCAAGGCTGATGAGCGATGCGGTGGCGTCGCCTAATTCGGCGCCAAAGTCGTGGAAACCAGGTACGGAGGACGAACGTTCGCGATCGTCCATGACGATCGCGGGCATGGCGGCTGCGACAGGGTCGGCCGACAAGAGGACCCGAGGCTCAAGGGGCTCGACCCGAAATGCGTCCCGTACCAGCCTGGCTAGCGCGGATTTAGACCTACGTTTCAAGCGACCCCCGGACATCAGAAAAGCATGGGGGACACCCCCCGTGAACTTACTCCGTCAACGATGCACGGAGCCCCCCGTTCTTATCCTTGAGAGTGTAGGGGAAACAAGCCCTGAAAGGCTGATGATTACTGACTCTTTGGACAAACCGGCACATTTGCCGGAACACGCGTTAGCAACGAAAAAACGTGAACGGCGAGCGAAATCGTTAACCTACTGCTTCCTACGCTCCGGCACGGGGGTAGTCGGTATCTCAATCCAAAACCGATTCCCGCCCGCTGGCGGGCAATCAAGACCCGCCTCGCCTCCGTGCAAGCGGGCGATTCGCCTGACGATGAATAGACCCAAGCCGGCGCCTGGCGTGGAACTGGCCCCAGGTCCACGAACATAGGGCCCGAAAATCGACTCTCGTTCCGAAAGCGGAATAGCGCTGCCCAGGTCGTGCACCTCAAGACGCCAACCCTGCGTCACCGGTCTCAACGCCAGCTGGACCGGACAATCCTGGGGCCCGTAGACCAGCGCGTTCGCCACCAAGTTCCTCAACGCAATTCCGATCAACTCGCGATCTGCTTCGACCACGGCAGGACCTGCAGGCGCTTCAAACTGGAGATCAGCAGCGGGGCGATCCGCCAGGGAAGACTCGCAAACCGTCTGAATCAGGCTGACCAGGTCGACCGGCGCGGGCTCGGTAAGGTGCCAGTCGGAGCGCAGCCGATCGCTCGCTAGCAGCCGATCAAACAGATCGCGAAGTCGCGCGACTGCCCGAGCAATTTTTTCGTGGCGGATCGCGCGCAAGGTCGAGTCAAGACCGGGAACATCCTGTAATAACCGCGTACTTGTCTCGATCGTCGCCAAAGGTGTGCGCAACTCATGCGAAAGCATGGCTAAAAAATCGCGCTCAGCATTACGTGCTGTACGCTCGGCCATCAGCTCAGCCTCAAGCGCCTCACGCCTCGTCAGGGCTCTGGCTGACAGCGTCGCGATGCCGAATGCCAGAACCGTGAGGTAGCCGATCGACATCATTTCGTGCAGTCCTTCAGTCCACCAGGCGCTTGGAAGAACGCCCAGGTTTCTGAGCACCCTCAGCAAGGACATGCAGATGTAGGACCCAACGCCGAGCAGAAAAAACCCTGCCGCCTCAACGCCCTGTCGCCACTGGCGCCAAAGCATCACAACCAGAGCAGGAACGACAATCAGGATCACAAACTGAAGCTGCAGGATGATTTCCGTGAAATAACCGAGAAAAACTAAAACACCCGCTGGAATGGCGAGCAGCCACCCTGACCGAGCGAGGGTCCGATACGCGCGCGGGTACTCGAGGTGGGTTCGGGTCAGGCGCGCCACAAAATCAATGACGGCCGCAACCGTAAATACAAGAACGGCCCCGTGAATCTTATCGCTCAAGCCCGGAAACTCTCGCAGCCCTAACCATCCGGGCAGCCCCAACATAAACATCAGCGACGTACCGCTCACGAGCACGAATACCGAAAAGAGCATCCAGACACGCTCTCGTAATGCCAACGCAATCAGGAGTCCGGCCAGTGCCGTGATGAGATGAGTGCCAGCGAGTAATCCGCCCTGAAAAAGCTCGCGGTGTTCGAAAAGCAACATGCTGCGATCGTCTCTAAGCACGATTCGAGTCGCCATGGCGTTTCGCGTCTGAACCCTGATCAGGAGCCGGTTTTCGCCTGCGCCGAGGTGTAGTAGTGCTGAAGGGAGCAAGGTTGACATCGACCCGTCCAACGACGCGAAGTCTTCACCAGCGAGGTACTTGACCTGGCTGCCATCCGGTCGCTGCAGGAAGATTTCGATACGATCAAGCAACGCATTGGAGAACACCAGCCACCAAGTCTCCTTTGCAGCCTCGGGCCTGATGATCGTTGCGCGCAGCCATACCGGCTGCTTTGAAAACCCCTCCGACACGCCATACCGCGGCGCAGTCGCCGATAAATCAGTCCAACGCTTGAAAAGCGATGTTGCAGTTGCGTCGGCCTCCACGTCGGTCAGGCGCTGAACCGACACCTCTTGAGTGGAGCGCCCAAGGACAGTGTCGAGCCCCGCAGCGAGCACAGCCGAGCAGCACAGAGCCATCAATAACGCGAGTGCTACACGGGCAAAAGCCCCCGTATACTGACAGCCGATGTTGAAACTTGAAACTGACATTGCTGACTATGGCCCCCGACATTCTGCTTGTAGAAGACGACCCAGACCTTCGCGAAGAGGTTGCCACGTTTTTACGGTTCAGCGGTTTTTCAGTTCGCGAAAGTGCGGGGGTCGCCCAGGCCGCTGACGCCGTACGCAGCAGGAAGCCTGACGTCGCGCTGGTTGATGTCCTGCTGCCAGACGGTTCAGGGCTAGCGTTACTTCCCATCCTGCGCTCTGAAGCGCCGCAATGTATCAACATGATGCTGTCTGCGCGTCTCGAACTTGCGCTCAAGCTTGATGCCTACCGCCAGGGCGCTGACAATTACCTGGTGAAGCCGGTTGACCCCCGTGAGCTGGTGGCCCTGTTAAACGCGGCTATGGCCCGCACGCCGTCAAGCCAGCGTGGCTGCTGGACAGTCGAAAGCGACTCCCTCACCGTTCGCGGGCCCAATGGACTCACGCAAACGCTTAGCCTTCAGGAAGTGACGCTGCTGCGCGAGTTTGCTCAGGCCGAGAATCACTTTGTCAGTCGACGACAGCTGGTGAAAGCCCTGGGATATGACTACCTCGCCTACGACGAACAGCGTCTGGAGGCGATGATTAGCCGGCTGCGCAAGAAACTCTCCCCGCTGGGCGAAAACCCATTAAAGGCAGCGCACGGCCGTGGTTATGTGTTTACCCAGGTGCTGCGCTTAGGCTGAAACTGGCCTGAATTCGGGCCACGGCCAGGCGCCGCTACGGAGTCGATCCAGCCAGAACGCCACAATCTGGGTTTTCACATCCGTCAGCGTTCCCGCCCTGATGGCGTTCATTAGCCAGTCTACTGTCACCGCCTCAAGCTCGAGAAACTCGCCATCATCCAGCTGCCGGCCGCGATGCTCAAGACCTCGGCACAGATAGATCTCGAGAACCTCGTCGGCAAAACCGATGGCTGGGTGGAGCCGAGTGAGATAGGCCCACTCGCGCGCGACGTAGCCGGTTTCCTCGAGCAGCTCGCGTTGGGCGGTTTCTATGAACTGCTCGCCATCATCACGCTTGCCTGCCGGGACTTCGACGAACACCTGCCGTAGCGGATAGCGAAACTGACGCTCGATGAGCACCGATCCGTCATCGAACAGTGGCACCATGACTGCCGCACCCGGGTGCAGGATGTATTCCCGCGCAGCCTCTGCACCGTCGGGAAGGACCACACGGTCTCGTTTAACCCGAAGAAAACTACCCTGGTAGACGGTTTCCGACGACAGCGTGGTCTCGGTCAGTTGATCGTCCGAGCGCTTGGGAAGTTCCGCCATAGAAAGGGCAGGCTCAGGAGCCAAGCGCCTGTCTGACCGCGTCGAGGCAAGCCCCAATCAGCGGCCCCGGCAGCAGTCCCAGCCCGAACACCAAAGCACCATTGACAGCCAGCACTAACGCAGCCGACCGGGAATAGAGTACGGGCTCGGAATCAGCCGGTGCATCGAAGTACATCAGCTTGACGATGCGCAGATAGTAGAACGCTGCAACCAGGGACAGCATCACCGCAAACACGGCAAGCCAGGTCATGCCGGCCGATACAACCGACCCGATGATGATGAACTTGGCATAGAAGCCCACCATCGGCGGAATGCCTGCCAGCGAGAACATCAGCAACAACATGACCAGCGCGATCCATGGGCTGCGCTGATTCAGACCCCGCAGATCATCCAGTGTTTCGGCCTCAAAACCGGCTCGTGACAGCACCATGATCACACCGAAGGTACCCACCGTGGTGAACACATAGGTGACGATATAGAAGAGCGAGGAGCCCCAGGCGTCTGCTGCACCCGCGGCATCGCCGTCCACCACCCCGGAGAGCATACCCAGCAGCACAAAACCAACCTGAGAAATGGTGGAGTAGGCAAGCATGCGCTTAAGGTTCTGTTGGGCAATTGCCACCACATTACCCACTACCAGCGACGCGACCGCCAAGATAAGCAGCATTGGCTGCCAGTCTGCCCAGGCACCCAGCATTCCCTCAGCAAGCATTCGGAATGCGATTGCAAACGCTGCAAGCTTCGGAGCGCCTGCAATGAGCAATGTCATAGCGGTTGGCGTGCCCTGGTAGACGTCGGGAATCCACATGTGAAAAGGCACCGCTCCAAACTTGAACGCAAGCCCCGCCACGATGAACACCAGCCCCAGCGCAAACACCCAGGCGTCCACTTCCCCGCTGACCAGGCGCCCGGCGATTTCGTCGATGGCAAGTGTGCCTGCACCGCCGTAGATCATGGACATGCCGTAGAGCAGGAAGCCCGATGCGAGAGCGCCCAACACAAAGTACTTGATAGCCGCCTCACTGCTGATACCGGAATCGCGCCGTAGCGCTGCCAGTGCATAGAGCGAGAGCGACATCAGCTCCAGGCCAAGGTAGACCACCAACAGATGATTGGCCGAGATCATGACGAACTGGCCCAGGAGCGACAGCAGCGCCAGGCTTTGGAACTCACCCCGAGCCACCTCCCGGTCATCGCAGTAACGCGAGGCCAGCACCAGCGAGGCCGCTACTGCAACCACCGCGCACAGCTTCAGCAGTCGGGAAAGCGAATCGACAATGACCATACCGCCGAAGGCTGTTTCAGTAGTGGTGGACGACTGCGGGATCAAGGCCAACAGTGTGATGGTGAGAACCAGCAATGCGCGGGCGGTACCGCCGAAACGCCGGCGCTCGCCCCCTGCGTCAGACAACAGCAATACGCAGATGCCGACCAGCAGCAGGATCTCGGGCAGCAAAAGCATCAGGTTGTAGGATTGCTCAGTCATGTCATGCTCACCGGATCTTCGATGACGCAACGTGGCGAAGCAGCGCGTCGACCGAAGCGTCAGTCATGTCAGTGACCGGCTTAGGGAACACGCCCATCACAAGCACCATGAGCGCCATGACCACGAGCATCCAAAATTCGCGACGGGTCAGATCGCTCAGCCCCGCCACATTGTCGTTGGCCACTGCTCCGAAAATAACCCGCTTGTACATCCACAGCGAGTACGCTGCACCGAACACCAGCGTCGTAGACGCAAGCGCCGCAACCCAGAAATTGAATTGCACCGCCCCAAGGATGACGAAAAACTCGCCCACAAACCCGGACGTGGCGGGAAGCCCGGCATTGGCCATGGCGAACAGCATGAAAAGCGCTGCAAACTTCGGCATGGTGTTCGCCACGCCGCCGTAGTCGGCAATGTTTCGTGAATGCATACGGTCGTACAGAACGCCGATACAGAGAAACATGGCGCCCGACACGAAACCGTGGGAAATCATCTGAACGATGGCGCCCTGAACACCCATCTGGTTGAAGATGAAGAAACCCAGTGTGACGAAGCCCATGTGCGCAATCGATGAATAGGCCACGAGCTTCTTCATATCGGTTTGAACCAGCGCGACAAGCCCGATATAGACCACGGCGATCAGCGACAGCGTAATCATGAAACCAGCAAGTTCCTGACTTGCATCGGGTGCGATGGGCAGCGAGAAACGAAGGAACCCATAAGCGCCAAGCTTCAACATAATGGCAGCCAGCACCACCGAGCCCCCGGTTGGCGCTTCAACGTGTGCGTCAGGCAACCAGGTGTGCACTGGCCACATCGGCACTTTGACGGCGAAGGCAACCAGGAATGCCACAAAAATAAGCGTCTGCTCCTTCATGGAAAGCGGAAGCTGGTGCCATTCCAGAATGGAGAACGAACCCGACATGAGGTACAGGTAGACCAGAGCGACCAGGGTGAGCAGTGAACCCAGCAGCGTGTACAGAAAGAACTTAAACGCCGCGTACACCCGATTGGCACCACCCCAAACCCCGATGATGATGTACATCGGAATCAGCGTGGCTTCGAAGAAAACATAAAACAACAACCCATCCAATGCGCTGAACACGCCCACCATCAGCCCGGACAGGATCAGGAATGCAGCCATGTACTGGTGCACTCGCGTCTCGATCACCTCCCAGCCGGCAATCACCACAATGATCGTGATGAAGGCGGTGAGTAAAACAAACCAGACGGAGAGACCGTCAACACCCAGCAGGTAACTTGCGCCCAGCAGTTCAATCCAGGGCAACTGCTCAACGAACTGAAAGTCAGCCGAGCCGCGCTCAAACCCGGTAAAGAGCGGAATCGTGACAAGGAACCCGAGAATCGCCCCGACCAACGCGACGGCACGCACAGTGGGCGCGTTTCGCTCGTTGCCAAACGCGAGCAAGAACGCGCCGAAAGCAATAGGCACCCAGATCGCGGCGCTCAAGACGGGGATGGCATTCATGGTGTCAGGGGCTCAGTGCGCGGGATGCTCAGTGCCGAACGATGGGTAGCACGACGAACAACAGAAGAACGGCTACGCCGACGATCATCGTGACCGCGTAGGTGTTGACGCGGCCGGTTTGAATGTGCCGGAGGATCGAGGCGAATCCGCCGATCAGCTTCGCGCTGCCGTTGACGGCAACACCATCAATTAGTTCCTGATCGCCCCGCTTCCACAGCGAGCGGCCCAGGAAACGAGCGCCCGCTGCAAACACCACCTCATTGATGCGATCAAGGTAGTACTTGTTTTCGAGCAGGCGATGCAGGCCTGCGAAGCGGCTCTTGATAGCTGCCGGAACAGCCGGATTGATGAGATACATGTACCACGCCGCGGCAACGCCAGCGATCATGAGCACAAACGGCAAGGTCTGGAATGCGTGGACACCCATGGCCACCGGTCCATGGAAGTGCTTCGCGATTTCGGCAAGCGCCGGATGGCGGTCGAGCACTGCGATGACGCCGTCGAAGTAGCCACCAAACAGCATGGGGCCGACCGACAGAAAGCCGATGGCAAGCGAAGGAATCGCTAGCAGCAGCAGCGGCAACGTGACCACAAACGGCGACTCATGTGGCTTGTCGCCCGCTGCCAGCCCATGATGATGATCATCATGATGAGAGGCGTCATCATGCGCGTGGTGATCCGACGACTGTCCCCATCGCTCCTTGCCGTGAAAGACCAGGAAGTACATGCGGAATGAGTAGAAGGCGGTAACGAACACCCCGGCCAGAACGGCGAAGTAAGCGAACCCGGCACCCGGTACGTTCGCAAACCGGGCTGCTTCAATGATGAGTTCCTTCGAGTAGAAGCCCGACAGAAACGGGGTACCGATGAGCGCCAACGATCCGATCAAGCATGTAATCCAGGTCAGTGGCATGTACTTCCTCAAGCCACCCATATTGCGGATGTCCTGATCATGATGCATGCCGATGATGACCGAACCCGCCGCCAGGAACAGCAGCGCCTTGAAGAACGCGTGCGTCATCAGGTGGAACACCGCGATGCTGTACGCCGATGCACCCAGCGCCACGGTCATGTAGCCCAGCTGCGAGAGCGTTGAATATGCAACCACCCGTTTGATGTCGTTCTGGACAATACCCAGGAAGCCCATGAACAGCGCAGTGATGGCGCCAATCACCATCACAAAGCCCAGCGCCGTGTCCGACAGCTCGAACAGCGGCGACATGCGCGCGACCATGAAGATGCCGGCGGTCA
>CAZORB010000112.1:13098-14806 GCA_964581825.1 uncultured Bordetella sp. | reverse complement strand
CGGGCCCGGCGCAGATCCTCGTGATAAACGTCGGTGAGCACCTGGTCATTGGTATAAGCGTGCACCGTGGTCATCAGACCATTGAGAAGCCCGATTCGGTCGTGCAGCGGTTTGACGAGCGGCGCCAGGCAGTTGGTGGTGCACGATGCGTTCGAGATCACGGTGTGCGAGGCACGCAGCACATCGTGGTTGACGCCATAGACCACGGTGGCGTCAACATCCTTGCCGCCTGGCGCAGAAATCACCACCTTCTTGGCGCCTCCGGCCAGATGTGCGGCGGCCTTTTCTTTGCTGGTGAAAAACCCGGTGCACTCCAGCACGACATCCACGCCGAGTTCACCCCAGGGCAGTGCGGCAGGGTTGCGGTTCGAGAGCACACGAATCCGGTCACCGTTTACAACAATCGAATCGCCGTCGACCGTCACGGTGCCGGGAAAGCGGCCATGCGCGGTGTCGTACTGCGTGAGGTGCGCATTGATGTTGGCATCGCCCAGGTCGTTGATCGCGACGATCTCGATCGGATGTTTCTTGCCGCCTTCATAGTGGGCCCGCAAGATGTTGCGCCCGATTCGGCCATAGCCATTGATCGCGACTCGGATAGTCATCGAAAGTTCTCCGTGATGAGCGTAAGTTTGGTTAAAACAAAAAGCTGCTTGCCGTTATCGGCCCTGCGCTGCGCGCTTACGCAGCACCTCTCGGACCGTATCAGCGACATTTTCAGCGGTGAGTCCAAACAACCGGTTCAGCGCTGCCGCCGGCGCGGACTCTCCGAAGCGGTCGATGCCAACCACCGCATCAACGCCGTATTTCCACCAGAAATCGGTGACGCCCGCCTCGACGGCCACCCGCGGGAGACCCGCGGGCAGCACAGCGGCACGGTACTCGGTGCTTTGCCGATCGAATACGGTGGTGCTCGGCATGGAAACAATCCGAACCTCGATATCGTTGGCCCGCAGCAGATCGCGCGCGGCGAGCGCCAGACCCAGTTCGGATCCAGTGGCAATCAGTACAGCCTTCGCACCCGCCGCATCGCGAAGCACATACGCACCGCGAGCAATCAGGCTGACCTGCTCAGCCGATCGGGTGACAAACGGAACCGCCTGGCGCGAAAACAAGAGCGAGGTGGGTCCATCGGCACGCTCGATCGCCTGCGCCCAGGACACTGTCGATTCAACAGGGTCAGCGGGCCGCCAGACATCCATCATCGGGATCAGACGCAATGAGGCCGCGTGTTCAATGGGCTGATGCGTAGGACCATCTTCGCCCAGACCAATCGAGTCGTGCGTAAAGACGAAGATCACGCGCTGCTTCATGAGCGCAGCCATGCGCAACGCGTTCCGCGAGTAATCGGAGAACGTGAGGAAGGTGCCGCCGTAGGGAATGAATCCGCCATGCAGCGCAAGGCCATTCATGATGGCGCTCATGCCAAATTCGCGCACACCGTAATTGATGTGACGGCCTGGCGCACTGCCTGCCGGCGCATCGACGCGAAGCGCGCCGCTACCGCGAAAATCGGTCAGATTGCTGCCGGTCAGGTCAGCGGATCCACCAATCAGTTCGGGCAGTGCTGGTCCGAAGTGATTCAGCGCATTCTGCGAGGCCTTACGGGTGGCGATTGTTTCGGCGCGTGCGATCGCATCCGCAATCGCGGCACCACGAGCGTCATCAAAGGCATCGCCAAGCTCGCCGCGGATGCGGCGCTCGAATT
>CAZORB010000112.1:0-12998 GCA_964581825.1 uncultured Bordetella sp. | reverse complement strand
CCGTCGCGCCCGACCCGCGCCCATTGGCGTGCCTGATCGATTGCGGCGCGCACGGCGGCCACGTCATGACCATCCACGCCGCTGATGACATGCCAGCCATAGGCGCGGAACCGGGCGGCGGTGTCATCGCTGAACCAGTGGCGAACCTCACCGTCGATCGAAATGCCGTTGTCGTCGTACAGAACAATGAGCTTTGAGAGCTTGTGTGTACCCGCCAGCGAACACGCTTCGTGGGAGATGCCTTCCATCAGGCAGCCATCGCCCGCGAACACCCAGGTAAGGTGGTCAACGATGGCGTGTTTATCGCGATTGAATTCTGCAGCCAGCAGCTTTTCCGCAAGCGCGAGCCCAACGGCGTTGGCTAGACCCTGCCCCAGCGGGCCCGTGGTGGTTTCAACACCCGGTGTGATGCCAACTTCGGGATGCCCAGGGGTACGGGAATGAAGCTGGCGAAAGTTGCGAAGTTCAGAAATCGGGAGGTTGTAACCAGTGAGGTGCAGCAGCGCGTACAAGAGCATCGAACCGTGACCATTCGACAGCACGAATCGGTCGCGGTCGGGCCAGTTCGGGTTGGCCGGATTGTGCGCAAGCACGCTGCCCCACAAGGCTACTGCGATATCGGCCATGCCCATTGGCATGCCAGGGTGCCCGGAGTTCGCCTGCTGAACCGCGTCCATTGCCAGGGCGCGGATAGCCCCCGCCATGCGCACGGAAAGCGGCGCGGGGTTGCTGCCCGTGACCTGCGGAACATCCGCTCCGGGCGAAACGCCCGCCGAACCGACGTTGGATGAATCGTGCGATGAGCCCATGCGGGAGACTCCTGGGACAGCTTCGACGGCGCCCGCACGGAGGTGCGCGGGCGAGCAGGTACAAAGCCCTAAATTCTAACAAACCCCTCGGGCTCACCTCGAGTCGAGTCACAGCCGGTTGCTATACTCGAAGGCTTTGCTCACCAGGCCGCACGATCACCTCGCATGCAAGGCCTTCACCTTACTGCCGATCTTTACGACTGTCGCTGCGACCCGGAACTGCTCACCAACGCAGCGCTGCTGGCCGCCCTGTGCCGCAAGGCGATTGACGCGTCGGCACTCACGCTGGTTGACGAAAAATACGTTCAGTTTCCAGACCATGAGGGCCAGCCTGGCGGCGTGACTGGTGCCGTGCTGCTGGCTGAGTCGCACCTTGCTGTGCATTCGTGGCCAGAACGCCGCAGCGTCACACTCGATGTTTATGTCTGTAACTTTTCTACGGACAACTCCGCCAAGGCTGAACGCGCACTTGACCTGCTGCTCGAAGAATTCGATCCGGGGAGCCGGGTCATCGAACGACTGGTTCGCGGTATTGATGACCCATTGGCCAGCCTCGCTGAATCGCTCTCTGGCACGCCGTCTGACAGGTCGGAGGCCAATACACCGCCGGGTGTCGGATCGCAAGGCCCCGGGCTTCTACTTGAGTGGTTGAACGCCGACAGCGCCTACGGATTTCGCGCCTCGCGCAGGCTGGAGTCGGTTCGAACGCCGTGGCAAAAGCTTGAAGTTTTCGATACCCCGCAATGGGGCCGCCTGTTCAGGCTCGATGGCAGCTTCATGACGTCCGAGCGCGACGAGTTTTTCTATCATGAACCCATCATCCACCCGGCAGCAGTCGCGCACCCCGCTCCCTCAAGTGCGCTGGTGATTGGCGGTGGCGACGGTGGCTCAGCGGAGGAACTCCTCAAGCATCCGTCAATGCGCCGAGTCATCGTGGCCGAGCTCGATGCAGAGGTGATTCGAATGTCGCGTGCGCACCTGCGCCAGGTGCATCACGGCTCGCTCGACGATCCCAGAGTCGAGATCCGGATCGGCGACGGATGGGACACCACGGCCGGACTGGCCGCCGCAGGCGAGCGCTTCGATCTGGTCGTGCTTGATCTCACCGACCCGGACACCCCTGCTCATCGCCTCTACACAACCGACTACTTCCAACTGGTCCGCCAGGTGCTAGCCAGCGGGGGAGCGCTTGCGCTTCACATCGGGTCCCCGGTCTACCGTCCTGACCGAGTGCGGGCGCTCCTTGCCGATCTCAAACAGGTCTTTCCGATTGTTCGCCCACTTGGCGTGCATGTTCCGCTCTACGGCGCCTACTGGGGCATGGCGGTCGCGTCCGAGCATCTTGACCCACTTGCGATTGACAGCGATCAGGTTGCTGATCGAGTAAAGTCAAGGCAACTCGCTGACCTGCGGTACTACAACGAGGCCGTGCACGCTGCGCTGTTCGCATTGCCCAACTTCTACCGGGCGCTTCTGCCTTGACGCCGAGGCTGCTGGTCCAGCATGCGGCAGCCGAAGCGGCTGGCAGGCCTGACGCGCGCATCGCACTCGATTCGCGGCAAGCCCATTATCTGACCCGCGTACTGCGGCTCGCCGACGGCGCTGCTGTTGAAGCATTTGACGGCGGGGGCCGACGCTGGCGGGCACGTTTGTCAGGTGAGCGCGGCGCCGCGTGGGTGGTGCTGGAAGCAGAGGTCGATGCAACCCCCGAGAGCCCCCTCGAGATTCATCTGGGTCAGTGCCTGTCGAGCGCCGACAAAATGGACTGGACGATCGAAAAGGCTGTTGAACTGGGCGCGAAGTCAATCAGCCCGATCTTTTCGCAGCGCAGCCTCGTGCGGTTCGATCAGGCACGGGCGCGTCGCAAGCTTGAGCACTGGCAGGCCGTGGTCGAGGCGGCCTGTATGCAGTCGGGACGCGACACCCTACCGCTGATCGCAGAGCCCGTGTCGCTCGAGGCGTGGTTGACGAGCGTCAACCAGCCGATTCGCCTGGCGCTTAGTCCGCGCGCCAGCATGACGCTCTCGGCCTGGCGCGCGACCCTGGGAGAGGCTGATCGCGGACCCATCAGCCTGCTGGTTGGTCCTGAATCCGGGCTGACCGATACCGAACTGAACGCTGCACACGCGGCAGGATTTGCGGCGATCAGCCTGGGCCCGCGTGTTCTCCGTACGGAAACCGCCGGCCTGGCGGCCCTGTCGGCGTTACAAGCCTTGCTAGGCGATTTCTAGCGCGGCGTGCAAGCCTAAGCCTGGGCAGCCGACTGGGCAGCCCGCGCACCGGCAACCGAGTAAAACACCCTGAAGGCCACGCCCTTGTCGAAGAAATGGTCGGCGGCCTCGCGGAACACATCAAGCAGCGCGTCGCGCTGCTCGCGATCAAAGCCCGCGCTTACCGGAAGCTGCTGCAAGATGACGACAAAGCCAGGCTGATCGGCATCGCTTGCCGGGCTGAGATCGGTCAGACAGTCGTACAGCGCATCAAGGTTTCCGCCAAAGTGTTTGGGCAATGCAAAGCCCTCGGCGATTCGGTTCATGACAGTGGCCTTATCGGCCGCTCCGGCGAAGTCAGCGCGCAGCACGGTCTGGCTGCTTCGTCTGGCATTACGCAATAGCTCGTCAAGATCGTAGGCCGCCAGTGGCAGCATGGCTTGCGCCGGCATGT
Organism: uncultured Bordetella sp.; assembly: GCA_964581825.1. Classification (GTDB taxonomy): domain Bacteria; phylum Pseudomonadota; class Gammaproteobacteria; order Burkholderiales; family Burkholderiaceae_E; genus SYIM01. The sequence goes on along the minus strand of CAZORB010000112.1, from coordinate 9,525 downwards.
TGCTGAGTGCCGTCATTTGTCCTGCCTCCCGGGTGTGGCCTCGCGAATGCGGCGAAAGCTTTTGTAGTGGTCGTCGGTATAGAAATACTCGCCCGACGTGCGGGGATCACCACCCGCGACGATTCGCCGCGCGCCCCGCGTTCGTTCGCCGGGCGTGCGTACGGTGTACTCGGTGTAATGATCGGGGGCTCGCTGCGGCAAGATGCGTTCACGGTTTCCAAAGCGCGTTCCGTCTTTGTCGTACGGAAAGGGCCCGCCCGCCTTGATCAGTCGCAGGGTTTCATGTGCTTCTACTGGCAGATCGGCGAGGTCAACCCAGGCGATACCGGGCGCCGCCTCAGAAGCAGCGCGCTGGGCAACCGCGGGCGAACCACCGAAACCGAGCCATCCCGCCAAGCCCAGAAAGAGAGTGACAACTAAAATTGACAGCTTACGTGTAATCATTTCGTTACTAGGCCACAGTGCAGCCCGATTTGCAAGCACTGATTCAATTGATGCGCGCGCGCGTCAATCTGGTCCGAAGGTGATATCGCAGGTGTTCGGTTGAATCCACCGCGCGCATTCACGGGTTCGGTCCATGCACCCCCCGTTCTCATAGACGCCTCGCGGATCGCGCCAGCGGCCCATCCGATCGAGCACCTCCGCTCGCGCCGCGGGATCGGCTTCGGTCAGGGCCACGCGCCGGGCGACCTCATCTTCATCGACCCGTAGCACCCCATCATCGCCGCGGTAGGTCGCGTGTCGCCAGTGATAGATCTCGATGCATTTGCGCTCGAGCGTAAAGGGCGCATTGCGCTTCCAGAAGTTCGAGAACAGCCCATCACCAATGTAGATGACCCACGAGCCTTCAAATCCCTCGGCATCGGCCGAATGACTGTCGGGATTACGAAACCAGATCCTGTCGCCGGGTACAAACCAGCGGGCCGGTACCGGCTCATCGAATGTACCGAGTTCACGCAGCAGTACCTCGTGAAACTCGCGTGATTCGATGGGCCGCCGAGTGGAGCGCTCGCGAAGCCGAGTTTTTAACTCGGGATTACTGCGCGCTGCCTCGCGCGCAATCGCGAGCAGCATCACATATTCCGAGGCACGGTAGCAGCCAAAACCGTACGCCTCGTCCTCAGAGCCTGGCAGTGTGGCCGCCGACAAGCCCTTTACCAGGCTGCATCCTGGCCGCAGGATGAAGCTTCCCGTGTCGCTCTGTTCCCAATACGCTTCGGGACGGTACTGCTGCACATCGAATCGCAGCGCCGCACTGGCGGCCGACACCGCCGTGTCGACGCGTATTCGCACCGCTGACTCGAACTCATCGAAATCGGGAAAATCGAGCTGCAGCGGCGCAACCAGCAGACCGACCAGCGCCTCGCGTTCGGTATGCCGGGTGTCACGGCCGACCTCCTGCGAGAGCACGTCGCCAAGCCGAGTCGTATCGAAATGCGGTGTCCAGAGCCCATAGGTACGTGGCTCAAGATGTGCGCAGACCCCCGCGCGATCGATATCGATCCAGACATGAGCAAGCAAGCCCAGTTCATCGAGCAGCGCCCGCAGCTTCGCTGCGTCGCGCCTGGGATCAGCTGCCAGGCCTGCGCCGCCGATCCGTATCCCCCGTTGCCTCCCCTGTCCGGATTCTTCGTGGATCCGGTTCATGAGAGCGAGTATTGATCAGCCTCGGAAGCGAGGCAAGGGGGAGCGTCTCAGCGTTCGCTATTCGCGTCGACCACCGTCCAGGCTGTCATGTTGACGATGCGCCGCACGGTTGCCGACGGCGTGAGGATGTGCACGGGGCGCGCGGCCCCTAACAGCACGGGCCCGATCGCAACATTGTTACCCGCTGCGGTTTTCAGCAGGTTATAGGCGATGTTAGCCGCGTCAATGCCCGGCATGACCAGCAGATTCGCGCCCCCGGACAGGGCGCAGTCAGTCACTGCCGAGCCCCGAATCGCGGGATCAAGCGCTGCATCACCATGCATTTCGCCATCGACTTCGAGTCCCGGCGCAAGCTTGCGCAGCAGCCTGAGCGTTTCCCGCATCTTCAGTGCGGACGGATGATCGGACGAGCCAAAATTGGAATGCGACAGCAGCGCCACCTTGGGCAGGATGCCGAAGCGACGCAGCTCATCGGCAGCGGCGATCGTGATTTCAGTGAGCTGCTCGGCATCAGGGTCGATGTTGACGTGCGTGTCGACCAGCGTGAGCTGGCGTCCTGGCAACATCAGCGTGTTCATCGCCGCATACACCCGACTGCCCGGCTTTTTACCGATTACCTGATCAACGTAGCGTAGGTGTTCCGAGAACGGGCCTGCGGTTCCGCAGATCATGCCGTCGGCTGCGCCAAGCCGCACCAGCATCGCTCCGATCAGCGTAGGCCGACGGCGCATTTCAAGCTTGGCGTAGGCCTCTGAGACCCCTTTACGCGCGGTAAGCCGAAGATACTCGCTCCAGTATTCGCGGTAGCGCTCATCCTGATCGGGATTGATCAGATCGAAATCAGCGTCGGGCCGTACCCGCAGACCGAGCCGCTCGATTCGCTGCGCCACCACGTTCGGGCGACCCACGACCAACGGACGCGCGAGCTTTTCATCCACCACCACCTGCACCGCGCGCAGCACGCGCTCGTCTTCGCCCTCTGCGTACACCACGCGTCGCGCGCGGGCACGCCGGGCGCTACTGAAGATGGGCTTCATGAAGTTGCCCGAGTGATACACGAACTGCTCGAGCTGAGAACGGTAGGCGTCGAAGTCGGTGATAGACCGCGTAGCCACACCACTGTCCATTGCAGCCTTCGCAACCGCCGGCGCAATCATGACGATGAGGCGCGGGTCAAAGGGTTTGGGGATCAGATATTCGCGACCAAACCCGCCACCGGGCACGCTGTAAGCGGCCGCAACAATATCGGACATTTCAGCCCGCGCGAGTTCGGCAAGCGCCTGCACCGCGGCGATTTCCATTTCGCGGGTGATCGACGTGGCGCCGACATCGAGCGCGCCACGAAAAATAAAAGGGAAACACAGGACGTTATTGACCTGGTTCGGATAGTCGGTGCGCCCGGTTGCGATGATGGCGTCGTCGCGAACCGCCTTCACCTCCTCGGGCATGATCTCGGGCGTGGGATTGGCCAGCGCAAAGATCAACGGGTTCGATGCCATTTTGGCAACCATCTCGGGCTTCAGCACCCCACCCGCGGATAGCCCCAGGAAAACGTCGGCGCCGTCGATGATCTCGCCAAGCGTTCGCGCATCGGTTTTGCGTGCGAACAGCGCTTTCAACGGATCCATCAGCTCGGTGCGGCCCTCGTACACCACACCAGCGAGGTCAGACACCCAGACATTTTCGCGGGGCAGACCCAGATCAACGAGCAGTTCAAGGCAGGCCAGCGCTGCCGCGCCCGCACCACTACACACTACTTTGATCTCGGAGATGGACTTGTCGACCACGCGCAGCGCGTTGCTGAGCGCAGCGCCCACCACAATAGCGGTGCCATGCTGGTCATCATGAAACACCGGAATCTTCATCCGCGCGCGAAGCTTGCGCTCGACTTCAAAGCAGTCGGGTGCCTTGATGTCTTCGAGATTGATGCCGCCGAAGGTAGGCTCGAGCGCGGCCACGACCTCAACCAGACGGTCAACGTCGTTTTCAGCGACTTCGATGTCAAAGACATCGATACCCGCAAATTTCTTAAACAGAACCGCCTTACCCTCCATCACGGGCTTGGCAGCGAGCGGGCCAATGTTGCCTAAACCCAGCACTGCAGTGCCGTTGGTGATGACTGCAACCAGATTGCCGCGACTGGTATAGCGCGATGCGTTACCTGGATCTTTGACGATTTCCTCGCAGGCTGCCGCGACGCCCGGCGAGTACGCAAGCGCAAGGTCACGCTGGTTGGTGAGCTGCTTGGTGGCAGTGACCGAGATTTTTCCGGGGCGCCCGAGTTCGTGGTACTCGAGCGCGGCTTTGCGCAATTGCGGATCCATTCAACAACTCCCCAGAGCGGCAGCTCCAGTGTGACAAACAGGGCTCATCGATGATACAGGCACGCATCCAGCACGCGCGCCACATGCAGGGCCTCGCGCCCAGTGCCATCATGAATTTGATGCCGGCAACTTGTGCCATCAGCAACGATGACGACGTTATCAGCTGCCGCGCGCACCGCGGGCAACAGCGACAGCTCAGCCATCTTCATTGAGAGATCGAAGTGCTCGGCCTCATAGCCAAATGCGCCCGCCATGCCGCAGCAGGACGATTCGATTGCCTCGACCGAGGCCCCCGGAATACGCGCGAGCACCGCATGCACAGGCGTTAATGCATCAAACGCTTTCTGATGACAATGCCCGTGTACCTTGAGCCGCATAGCAGTTTGAGCCTGCAGCGGCAGCTCAAGGGTACCTGCAGCCAGCTCTTTCGCGAGGAACTCTTCGAATAGCTGGGCCGAAGCCGCTACCCGTTCTGCAATCTCTCCCAGGCCCAGCACCAGCGCTTCATCGCGGAGCGTCAAAAGACAGGAGGGCTCCAGCCCCACGATCGGTACGCCGCGCGATACGAACGGCTCGAGCGCGGCGAGTGTTCGCCGTAACTCAACCCTGGCGTCATCCAGCAATCCGGCCGACAAAAAGGTTCGGCCGCAACACAGCGCGCGCTTAGGCTCAGCATCGCCGGCGACCGGCCTTGCTATGTGCACACGCAGGCCTGCCGCCTCGAGCACACGCCGCGCGGCGTGAAGGTTTTCCGCATCGAAATAGTTGTTAAAGGTGTCGGCCCACAGCACCACCTCGCGGCCTTCTCCAGCAGTGTCGAGCGAACCAGGCTGACGCGTAAACGGCTCGCTTTCCCACTGCGGCAGGCTGCGGCGGGCCGAAAGCCCCAGCAGCTTTTCGCGCAGCCAGCCGCTTCCGGGCATTCGAGCCACCGCATTGAGAAGCGGCGCCGCATAGCCGGCAGCACCGGCATAGCGAGGCAGCTTGGCGATCAGCTGCTCGCGAGCCGACGGCGGCTTCACCTGCCGCAGCTGATACAGCGTCTCGAGTTTCATTCGGGCCATGTCAACGCCCGTGGGGCATTCGCGGCGGCAGCCCTTACAGCTGACGCAGAGCGCCATCGTCTCGGTCATCTCATCGGAGACAAGCGCCCCATCGCCCAACTGCCCGGACAGCGCGAGTCGCAGCGTGTTGGCGCGACCGCGGGTCAGATGCTGTTCATCGGAGGTGACCCGAAAGCTCGGGCACATCGTGCCCGCATCAAACTTCCGGCAGTGGCCGTTGTTGTTACACATCTCGACCGCTTTACCGAACCCCCCTGCAGGATCCCCCCCGGTACCGGGAGCAGACACGGTTTCGGTGGCCGGATCGTTATGAACATTCCAGGCCGACCAGTCGAGACCCGTGCGAACCGTCGTCATCGCATAACCAGGCCGGTAGCGAAACAGGCTTCGATCGTCCATTTTTGTTGACCGGATGATCTTGCCCGGGTTCAACAGGCCCGCCGGATCGAACAGGTCTTTGATCTCCTCAAACGCCCGCGTAATCCGCGGCCCGTACTGCCAGCCCACCCATTCGCTTCGTACCAGGCCGTCGCCATGCTCACCCGAAAACGCACCCTTGAATCGCCGCACCAGTTCGGCCGCCTCCTCGGCAATGGCGCGCATCTTGGCAGCGCCGCCTGTTGGACCCTCTGCGCGCATATCGAGGATGGGACGGACGTGCAGGGTTCCAACTGAGGCGTGTGCATACCAGGTGCCGCGCGTGCCGTGGCGTCGAAACACCTCGGTGAGGCGATCGGTGTATTCAGCAAGATGTTCCAGAGGGACCGCGCAGTCTTCAATGAAGCTCACTGGCTTGCCGTCGCCACGCAGCGACATCATGATGTTCAGCCCTGCCTTGCGCACCTCCCAAAGCGCTTTCTGAGCACGCTCGTCAGTCAGCTGCACCACCGCACCGGGTAACCCCAAACGATCCGCAACCAGTTCAACCAGCTGGTTCAGTTTCCGGATAATCGCAGCCCGGTCGTCCCCCGCAAACTCAACCAGCAGCACCGCCTGTGGCCACTCGCCGTCGCGGCGTACCAGCGCGGCATCAATGACTGGTCGGAACGCGGGATTGAGCCGGGCCAGATCGATCATTGTTCGATCGACCAGTTCGACAGCGACCGGGCCCAGGCCAACAAGGTGCTGCGCACTTGCCATCGCTGTGTGGAAATCTGGGAAGTTCACGACGCCCAGCACCCTCGCGCCGGGTAAGGGCGACAGCTTCAGATGAAGCCGGCGAAACACCGCGAGCGTGCCCTCCGATCCCACCAGCAGATGCGACAGATTCACCGATTCATCGGCAGTGTAAGGGCGTTCAGATTGCGGGTGAAAGACATCGAGGTTGTAGCCGCCGACGCGACGCATCACTTTCGGCCACAACCGCTCGATCTCGTCACGCTCGCGCGCCCCGATCTCATGCAGTCGGGAAACGAGCGCGCTGGTTCGTGCGCTCGATAATGGGCGCCCCGCATGCGTACCAAAAGGTCCGAAGTGTTCGCGCGTGCCGTCCGAAAGAATGGCATCGGCGGCGAGTACGTTGTGCACCATGTTGCCGTAGGCAATCGACCTTGACCCACAGGAGTTATTGCCCGCCATGCCGCCCAGCGTAGCTTGCGCAGACGTGGATACATCAACAGGAAACCACAGGCCATGCGGCTTCAATTGCGCATTCAGATGGTCAAGCACCATACCTGGCTGCACCTCAACCTGACGCGCATCGGTATCTAATGCAATGAGCCGGTTAAGGTTGCGGCTGAAATCAATGACTAGTGACTCTCCAACCGTTTGCCCACACTGACTGGTTCCCGCACCGCGCGACAACAGAGGCACCTTCAGTTCCGCTGCGAGTTCAATCACCGCCGTCAGATCTTCCTCGTCAGCAGGTGTGACCACTCCGATTGGCATCTGCTGATAGATGGAGGCATCGGTTGCGTACCGACCTCGCGTGTAGGCATCGAACCGAACGTCGCCTTTCAGCACATTGCGAAGACGACGGGCCAGGCGACTGCGCTCGAGCGAGGCGGATGTTGAAAAACCGATCGGCGCGGCGGTGGGGGAAGCGGACATGGCGACGATAAGACCCTCTACAATTCTGTGATTAGACACCAGCGTCACCCTGATGCGGGAAGTCCCCCCACGCCGCCCGAGTCACTTCGCCCGGGCCTGTGATCGAAAGACCAGCTATGAAACTACCCAGCGGACTCAGGCTCGACCACCACCCCACCGGACGGCACTTCCTGCAGATTCCAGGGCCTACCAACGTACCCGACCGTGTGCTTCGAGCAATCGACCACCCAACGATCGATCACAGAGGACCGGAATTCGGCGAACTTGGCAGGACTGTGCTGTCGGGTATTCGAAAGGTGTTTCAAACCGCCCAGCCAGTCATCATTTACTCGGCCTCAGGTACTGGTGCCTGGGAGGCAGCGCTGGTCAATACGCTTTCGCCGGGCGACCGGGTGCTCATGGTCGAGACCGGGCACTTCGCGGCGCTCTGGAAACGGCTTGCCGAACGTCTGGGTCTGGTGACGGAGTATGTCGAAGGCAACTGGCGAGTCGGCATTGATGCCGATGAAATCGGGCGTCGTCTGTCAGCCGATCGGCAACACGCAATCCGCGCGGTGTGCGTGGTGCACAACGAGACCTCCTCGGGCATTACCTCAGATATTGCGGCCGTCAGACGCGCAATCGATGCCGCTGGCCATCCTGCGCTGCTCATGGTGGACACTGTCTCATCCATCGGATCGATCGACTACCGCCATGACGAATGGGGCGTTGACATCACGATCGCGGGTTCGCAGAAAGGTCTGATGCTGCCGCCCGGGTTAGGCTTTAACGCGGTCAGCCAGAAGGCGCTCGCAGCCAGCCAGACCGCACGATTGCCTCGTGCCTTCTGGGCCTGGGACGAAATGCTCGTAGCTAACGAAAAGGGCTACTGGCCAACCACGCCCTCGACCAACCTGCTGTACGGCCTCGCTGAAGCGATTGACATGCTGCTCGATGAGGGGTTGCCCAACGTGTTCGCCCGCCACCTGCGCCACGGTGAAGCCACCCGACGCGCGGTTCAAGCCTGGGGGCTTGAGCTGCTCTGTCAAAACCCGGGGCAAGCCAGCCCGGTCGTCACCGCAGTGGTCATGCCCGAGGCCGAAGCGGGGAAGCGCCATGACGCTGATCGCCTGCGGCGACTGGTACTTGAGCGCTTCAACATGTCACTCGGTACTGGCCTGGGCAGACTCGCCGGCTGGGTGTTCCGCATTGGCCACCTTGGCGACTTCAATGATCTGTCGCTGATCGGCACCCTGGGTGGCGTTGAGATGGGGCTGGTTGCCGCCGGCGTTCCGCACCGACCAGGGGGCGTTCAGGCTGCCGTCGACTACCTGGCGGCGTGCGCGCGAGAGGCTCGCTGATGCAGCTCAACCCAGCACGAAACCAACCGCGACTTGCGCGTCGCGTCGATGACATTGCCCCGTTCCGCGTGATGGAGCTCGTCAAGCGCGCCAATGCACTGGCCGCTGCCGGCCATCCCGTCATCCAGATGAATATCGGCGAGCCAGACTTCACCGCGCCGCCGCCCGTCGTTGCAGCACTCCGACGCGCGGCCGAGCGGGGGCTGTCGCAATACACGCCGGCCCTTGGCATCGCTGAACTTCGTCAGGCGATCGCGCACGACTACGGCAGGCGCTACGGACTGGACATCGCACCCTCGCGGGTGATTGTGACCGCTGGTGCATCGGCTGCGCTACTGCTTGCCTGCTGCGCGTTGGTCGATGTGGGTGACCGGGTACTGATGACCGATCCGAGCTACCCCTGTAACCGGCATTTTGTTGCGGCGTTCAACGGCATCCCAAACCCTGTGGCTACGGGGCCTGAGAACCGGTTCCAGATGACGCGGGCCCTGCTCGAAGCCAATTGGACACCCGACACTGCGGGTGCACTGCTTGCCACGCCGGCGAATCCCACCGGCACCTCCATCCCGTTTGAGGAGCTGCGCGGTATCGTTGAGGCGATCAGAGCGCGAGGCGGCTTCAGTCTGATCGACGAAATTTACCTCGGGCTCAGCTATCAAAGCACGCCGCGCTCCGCGCTTGAACTGGGCGACGATCTCATCGTCTGCAACAGTTTCTCAAAAACATTCAGCATGACAGGTTGGCGCCTGGGCTGGCTGGTGGTGCCTGAATCACTCGTGCCCGCGTTTGAAAAGCTCGCGCAAAACCTGTTCATCTGCGCCTCTGCACTGGCTCAGCATGCAGCGCTCGCCTGCTTCGAACCCGAATCGCTCGCGATTTTCGACCAGCAGCGCGATTCGTTTCGTGAACGCCGTGACTTCATCGTTCCGGCCCTCAGGGCCACTGGCCTCGACGTTCCCGTGACGCCCGATGGTGCTTTTTATGTCTGGATCGACTGCGCGCGCGTCGCTTCCAGCAGCATCGATTTTGCCGAGCGTCTGCTCGACGAGGCCTGGGTATCGCTGGTTCCCGGACATGATTTCGGCCAGCATGAAGCCGACC
>CAZORB010000111.1:0-14950 GCA_964581825.1 uncultured Bordetella sp. | reverse complement strand
GCGATGGAGTAGCTCGTGCGGTAGTTCGCGAGTCGGTCGTCATCATGACGAACGCGCTCCAGCCGGTAGTGGGGCGTTTCCAAATGCCGGTTAGGCACCAGGATGATCTCCACTTTATGGCGTGCCTCGAGCTTCGCAACCTCGGAGCGTTTTTCGTTGAGCAGGTAGGTCGCCACATCGACGGGGATCTGCACCCACACCGCTGCGGTGTTCTCTTTCATGGACTCTTCCTGCACCATCCGCAGGACGTGAAGCGCAGACGACTCGGTATCACGAATGACGCCCGTGCCGTTACAACGCGGGCAGGTGATGTGAGTACCTTCGTTGAGTGCAGGGCGCAGGCGCTGGCGGGAGAGCTCCATAAGGCCAAAGCGCGAGATCTTGCCGGTCTGGACGCGCGCGCGGTCGTAGTGCAGCGCCTCTTTGAGTCGCTGCTCAACTTCGCGCTGGTTTTTGGCGCTCTCCATATCGATAAAGTCGATGACGATGAGGCCGCCAAGGTCCCGCAGGCGCATTTGCCTGGCCGCCTCGTCAGCGGCCTCCAGGTTGGTGCGGAGCGCCGTTTCTTCGATATCCGCGCCTTTGGTTGCCCGCGCGGAGTTGACGTCGATAGCCACGAGCGCCTCGGTGTGGTCGATTACCACTGAGCCACCCGACGGAAGGGGTACCACGCGCGAGAATGCCGACTCGATCTGATGTTCGATCTGAAAGCGCGAGAACAGGGGCACATCGTCGCGATAGCGCTTCACGCGATTAACCGTATCGGGCATGACGTGCGCCATGAACTGGCGGGCCTGCTCGGCGATGTCATCGGTGTCGATCAGGATTTCACCGATATCGGGCGTGAAGTAATCGCGAATGGCGCGGATGACCAGACTCGATTCCTGATAGATCAGGAATGGGCCCGGCGCGGAGCCGGCGGCACTCTCAATGGCGCCCCAGAGCTTGAGCAGGTAGTTGAGGTCCCACTGCAGCTCTTCTGCGCTGCGGCCAATGCCGGCGGTTCGCGCAATCAGGCTCATGCCCGCCGGATGCTCGAGCTTCTCCATGGTCTCGCGCAATTCCTGCCGGTCTTCCCCTTCGACTCGGCGAGACACGCCGCCGCCGCGAGGATTGTTCGGCATCAGCACGAGATAACGGCCGGCCAATGAAATAAATGTGGTGAGCGCTGCCCCCTTGTTGCCGCGCTCCTCCTTTTCGACCTGAACAATGAGTTCCTGGCCTTCGCTGACTGCATCCTGTATGCGCGATCGCGCATCGGCGCCCTGCTTGAAAAAGGCCTTTGAAATCTCTTTGAACGGCAGGAATCCGTGACGCTCTTCGCCGTAATTGACGAAGCAGGCCTCGAGGCTGGGCTCGACTCGGGTGATGATGCCTTTGTAGATATTGCTCTTACGGGTTTCGCGGCCAGCGGATTCGATATCGATATCGATCAGTTTCTGGCCATCGACGATGGCAACGCGCAGTTCTTCTGCGTGCGTTGCGTTAAACAGCATTCGCTTCATGCGAAGGTCTCCCGCGCGAAAGGGGCGTGGCCTCGCGCAGCAACCAGCAGGGATGCGAACGGAAGGGAGAAGCTTGGGTTCAGTGCCGACGTCGGCGCGCGCTGTGCGCAACCGATATGAGGTTCAAGCCGAGCGCAGGCATGCCAAATCGACACTCGCCCGGATCGGGCCTAGCGCGCTGAGACATTGAGATCGGTTGTTTCACCTGGAATCCGGCTTGTTGCGGCCCGCAACTGGCGGTCCGTCTGAACGCTTCTCTGAAGATTTCGCATCGACCTGCGCGCCGCCAGCGTGAGCCGGCAAGCCGCCCGTCATTGTTCTTCCTGTCGGATACGTGGCGCAACGATCAAGGCCAACGCGTTTTGAACTGATCGGTAGAATCTCCGGATTGGTGTTCCGGAATGAATTTCCGATCGGGATCGACCGCGTCCGGTTCCGACTCAGGCGGGACCCTATTTGGTCCGCTCGCCATGAAGCGGGAATCCGGATACTGGATGCCGGGCCGGTATACGACCTTGAAAGTATAGCAACTTGAACGGTTTGCGTCCAAAACCTGAAGTTCGATCTGCATCAGATTCTTCGCCTGCGACGGAACCGCTTCGGGCGTCGACCCTGATTGTTGATGAGGATCATCACGGGCAACGACTCGATAATTTTCTGATCCGAGTCTGCCGCGGGGTGCCGAAATCACATGTCTACCGGCTGATCCGCAGCGGCCAAGTCCGGGTCAATGGTGGACGGGTTGATGCAGACCGACGCCTGGAACAGGGTGACAAGATCCGCATTCCGCCGATCCGCCTCACCGAAGCCACCGGGCTCGAGCAGTCTCTTGCACCGGGGGCAAGCCGACCCTCGGCAGTGCCCCGCGGCGCTGTTCCGCCAGTGGTTCACGAGGACGAGCACTTGATTGTGCTGAATAAGCCCGCCGGGCTGGCCGTTCACGGGGGGAGCGGCATCGCGCTGGGCGTCATTGAAGCACTTAGGGCGCATCGCCCCGATGCCCGCTTCCTGGAGCTGGCGCACCGTCTGGATCGCGAGACATCTGGCGCTTTGCTCGTGGCGTGCCGCCGGCCCGCGCTCTTGGCGCTGCAGCAGCAGTTTCGCGACCGCCGAACGCTTAAGGTTTACCTGGCGATTGTCGCCGGGCGCTGGCCGCTCCGAACTAAGCTGATCCGACATTCGTTGCGCAGGCTTGCGGCGCCCGATGGTGACCGCAGGGTGGTGGTTGACGACGACGGCCGTGAGGCCCAAACACGAGTAACCGGGCTCGCCCGGTTTTCGCTGGACGGTCTGGGCGAGTTCTCGCTCGTGATGGCGCAGCTCGACACGGGTCGCACTCACCAGATCCGCGTTCACCTGGCCCAGGAGGGGGCGCCCATTGCCGGCGACGACAAGTACGGTGACTTCGCGCTTAATCGGTCGCTTGCCAAGCGTGGCCTTCGCAGGATGTTTCTGCATGCGTGGCGTCTCGAATGCGACCACCCGGCCGGTGCAGGGCGGCTGCGCATGCGGGTCGAGCCGGGGCAGGATTTCGGCGCCTTGATTACTGCAGCAACGGGCAAGCCCCCTGACTGGGCCCAACTAACCAATCCGCGGCCGCACCGCGCGACCACTGAATCAGAGTCTCCTGAATGAGTTCCGCGAACTTGAAGCTCGTTGTGTTTGACTGGGACGGTACGCTGGTTGATTCAACCCGCGCAATCGTTATCGCGATGCAGCACGCGGCCGCTGATTTGGGGCTCCCCGTGCCTTCATCTCAGCAGGCTGCCCACGTCATTGGGCTGGGGCTGCACGACGCGCTGCGCCTCGCGGTGCCCTCGCTTACTGCCGAACGACTGCCTGCCTACATCGAGCGGTATCGCGTTCACTATCTCTCTCGGGATGCCCAGCTGGGCGCCTTTGAAGGCATCGAGCCCATGCTCGATGCGCTCGAGCAGGCCGGGGTCGCCATGGCGGTGGCAACCGGTAAGTCTCGGCAGGGACTGGACCGCGCGTTGTCACAATTTGATTGGCGTCGAAGGTTCGTTGCAACCCGATGTGCTGATGAGGGAGAGCCCAAACCGCACCCGTGGATGCTTGAAGATCTGGCCCTTGAGCTGGGTCTTGAGCCCGCTGACATGCTGATGGTGGGTGACACCACGCACGATCTGGGTATGGCCCGCGCCGCCGGTGCGTCAGCGATCGGCGTCACCTATGGCGCTCATGACCGCGTACAGTTATTGCTCGAGCCTGCGCTCGCGCTGGTGGACGATGTTCCGTCGTTACGCAGCCAGTTATTCACCCGCATGGGCACGGTGGATCCGCAACGGCAGCCCACCGGCGGCGCGACATGAACGGCGATTCGGGTCCTGAGTCGGTCGGAGCGCCCCAGAGGATTTGCGGCTCAGACGAGTTATCCGATGGCGGGCCGGGCGTTCGGTTTGCTGTGGTGTCCGATAAGGGTGAAAGCCAGTCGGCTTTCGCGGTTCGGCATGCGGGCGTGGTAACCGCTTATCTGAACCAGTGCGCGCATGTGCCGGTCGAGCTTGATTGGCAACCAGGCATTTTTTTCGACGATGAGGGTCAGTTTCTGGTGTGTGCGACGCACGGCGCCGCCTATCGTCCGTCGGATGGCCGTTGCATGGGTGGGCCTTGTCGGGGTCGCGGTTTAACGCCTGTGCCATGCTATGAACTTCAAGGCTCGGTGTACGTCGGCCACGATTCGGTCGCTCGCCACTCAAAACAACATGAATGACACTCCCTCTTCCTCCTCCAGCAGCAGGGCAAACCCAGTCGAATCGGCGCCCGCCCCGTCGTCCGAGCGATTGATCCTCGAACGAGTGCTGCTCGCGACCGTCGAGGAGCAGCGGCGCGCCCGCCGCTGGAAAATCTTTTTCCGATTTGCCTGGATGGGCCTAGTGCTCCTTGCTGCGCTCCTCTGGTACAAGGGTGCGGCGGGGCCGCATATGGGCGGGACTGGCCGCCATACAGCGCTGGTGGATATCCGTGGCCTGATTGATTCTGAAGGCGAAGCCTCGGCAGAAAACATCGTCGAATCGCTGCGCGCGGCATTTCTCGATCCGCGGACTGCGGGCGTGGTCATTCGTATCAGCAGCCCCGGAGGCAGCCCGGTTCAGTCGGGCATCATCCACCAGGAAATCCTTCGATTGCGGGGAAAGCACCCTGACACGCCGGTTCACGCTGTGGTCGAGGAGGTTTGTGCCTCGGGTGGGTATTACATCGCAGCGGCAGCAGACCGTATTTATGTCGACCAGGCAAGCCTGATCGGATCGATTGGCGTTCTGATGGATGGCTTCGGTTTTGTCGACGCTATGAAGAAGCTTGGTGTTGAGCGCAGGCTGCTCACCGCGGGCGATAACAAAGCGTTTCTCGACAGCTTCTCGCCCGCCACACCACAGCAACGCGAACACGCCCAAAAGATGCTCAACGAAATTCACCAACAATTCATTGACGCGGTGAAGTCAGGGCGGGGTGAGCGATTGAAAGACGACCCGCAGATATTTTCGGGCCTTGTCTGGACCGGTGCGCGCAGCGTCGAACTTGGGCTGGCCGATGGCCTGGGTTCGCTCACCTATGTGGCACGCGAGGTGGTGCAGGCCGAAGACATTGTTGACTTTTCGCGTCACGAGAATCTGGCGGATCGCCTTGCGCGTCGTCTTGGTGCCCAGGCCGCGCAGTCGCTGGCGCTGGCGGTCAGAAGCCTCACTGAAACGCTGCGTCTGCGCTAGCGGGAACGACCCGGCTTGCCACCGGGCTTGCGGCCAGCCGGCGCTGCGAGTAGCCCGAAAACTGTCGGAACTTTGGGAAGTGCTGCTTTTTTCGCCCGCCAGTCGGCAATAGCAGCCATCTGAATGGACTCTTCGGGCAGCGTGAGTGCTGACGCAACCAGCAGTCGGGTTTCGGAAGACAAGGCGTTCAGCAGGGTCTCAAAGATCGCCTGGTTTCGGTAGGGCGTCTCAATCATCAGAACCGTTTCGCCCAGCCGCGCGGACCGCTGCTCGAGCTCGCGGGCCGCTTGAAGTCTCGCGTCGGGCTGCTGAGGCAGGTATCCCGCAAATGAGAACGCCTGCCCCCCCAGACCACTTGCCATGAGCGCGAGAAGAATTGAACTCGGACCGATCAGGGGCCTGACAGGGATGCCTCGTTGGTGCGCCAGTGCGACCAGCGGTGCTCCGGGGTCGGCCACCGCGGGGCATCCCGCCTCCGACAGCAGCCCTACATCGCGGCCCGCCATCAGCGGCGCGAGCAGCTCGGGTAGGGCAGCGGCGGGCGTATGCTCGCTCAGCTCGCGGATGTCGATTTCCTGAATCGGACGCTGGAGCGGTAGCTTCTTTAAAAAAGCACGCGCTGTCTTGGCATTTTCTGCAACAAAGCAGTCAAGGCCGACCGCGATGTCGATGGTATCGAGCGGCAGGCAGCGCCTCGGATCAGAACTGTCGCCAAGCGGTGTAGGAATCAGCCACAGACGACCGAGCTTGGTGGGCGTGTTCACCGAACTGGGGTCGGTGACCCAGGGATTTGTATACCTGCTTCGCGAAGTTGCCTGGATAAGGCGATGAGCGGAAGCCCGACAATGGCAGTGGGATCGCTGGATTCAATCGCATCCAGCAAACTGATTCCGAGCCCCTCGCACTTGGCAGCACCCGCGCAGTCATAAGGGGTTTCCGCCCGCAGATATGACTCAATTTCGGCGTCTGTCAGGGAACGAAAGCGAACCCGAGTGTCGACTGTAATGGCCCGCTCGAATCCGTCACTGCGCCGAATCAGTGCCATCGAGGTGTGAAACACCAGTTCGCGGCCGGACGCCGTACGAAGCTGGTCAACCGCCCGCTCATGAGAGCCCGGTTTGCCAATCGACAGCAGTCCGTCAATGGTGGCGGTTTGATCGGATCCGATTACGACGGCGTCGGGATAGCGGTCGGCCACCGCAGCGGCCTTTTCAACTGAAAGCCGCAGCGACAGCGGCCCAGGGCGCTCACCCGGATGGGCGGTTTCGTCAATGCCGGGCGGGATCACGTCATAGGGTACGTGAAGCCGATCAAGCAGCTCGCGACGATAGCGGGAAGTGGAAGCAAGTATGAGTTTCATCGACATATGATAAAAAGATTGCAATGCCGACGGAAATCGATGCCTTCGAGTTTACCCGGGCCGGACTCAGCGCTGAGGGGCGTGAGCCGGTGTCCTCGCTCGTGCGCCTCGCGTCGCTCCTGGCAGACCCCGCAGGCGAGCTCGTCTGGCGTCTAGATGGCTGGCGTCAACGCGACGCGTCCGAGAACGAGCAAATGGTGGCGCGGCTCCGCGCGAGCGGAACGGTGGGCATGCGCTGTGGTCGCTGCCTTGGCGTCGTGGGTATTCCGATCGCAATCGATCGCGCGTTTCTTCTGGTTCGCGATGAATCCGAGGCAGCGAGCCTTGATGAATCGGAAGATGACGTCGACGTGCTGGTCGCATCTCGCCGATTTTCTGTGGGCGATCTTTTGGAAGATGAGGCGATCCTTGCCGTACCACCGGCGGCGGCGCACGCGCAGTGTGAACGGCCCGCAGGCGCAGGTGCTGTTACAGCTGGCGAGTCAGAGCCGGTGACGGAGCGGCCGTCTCCCTTTGCCGCGCTCGCCTCACTGAAGCGAAAATCCTCTCCGTGATATCATCGCGGGTTTACTTTTGCGGAGCAAAAGATGGCCGTTCAACAGAACAAGAAGTCGCCCTCGAAGCGCGGCATGCATCGGGCACACGACTTTCTGACGGCGCCGCCCCTCGCGGTGGAGCCCACCACGGGTGAGTCGCATATGCGTCACCACATCAGCCCCACCGGTTACTACCGCGGCAAGAAAATTATCAAGACCAAGACCGACGAGTGATTCCCGCGCCTAAGCGCGGACCCCGTCTGTCATGAGCGTGCGCATCGCGATCGACTGCATGGGTGGTGACCACGGTCTTTCGGTCACTGTTCCGGCAGCCATTGCGTTTGTCCGTCGAACGCCCGACGTGTCATGTCTGTTGGTTGGCAGGCAGGACGAACTGCGTCAGGCCCTCACGGACGCTGGCGCGGGCGATTCGTCTGAGCTGGCAGATCGTCTTCAGGTACACCACGCCTCTGAGGTGGTGGGCATGGACGAATCGCCGGCACAGGCGATGCGCAACAAACGCGACTCTTCTATGAGAGTGGCGCTTGATCTGGTGAAGGAGGGGCGCGCGGACGGCTGCATCAGCGCAGGCAATACTGGCGCGCTCATGGCAACGTCGCGGTTTGTGCTCAAGATGCTAGACGGAATCGATCGCCCGGCCATTGCAACGCAGTTACCCAACATGCGGGGCGGGGCCACGACGATGCTCGACCTGGGCGCCAATGTCGACTGCGAACCGGTGCATTACCTGCAGTTCGGGTTAATGGGGGCGGCGCTGGTTACCGCGCTCGACAACCGTGCCCGCCCGTCGGTCGGGCTGCTCAACATCGGCGAAGAAGTCATCAAGGGTAACGACGCGGTGCGTCAGGCTGCCGAGCTGTTGCGCGCAAGTCCCCTCAACTTCATCGGTAACGTGGAAGGCAATGACATTTACGAGGGCCGCGTGGACGTCATTGTCTGCGACGGCTTCGTTGGAAATGTTGCCCTTAAAACGTCGGAGGGGTTGGCCCGAATGCTCGGACAGATGATTCGGGAAGAGTTCAGTCGGACGCTGCTCTCCAAGGTGGCCGCGCTCGCTGCCATGCCAGTTCTGCGCCGGTTCAAGCGCAGGGTCGATCCCAGCCGATACAACGGTGCCTGCCTGGTTGGCTTAAGAGGCGTCGTGGTCAAGAGCCATGGATCGGCAGACGCCGTGGGCTTTGAGACCGCGCTGCAGCGATGCGCGGATGCCTGCCGCAGTGGCTTGCCCGAACGCATCGCAGCGGCGATTCCGCGTGCGCCCGCAGCGCCAAGCCCCGTTGTTGCTCCCGCGGGAGCCCTCTAACCATGACGCGATACTCAAAAATTGTCGGCACTGGCAGCGCGTTGCCCCCTGACTGCGTCAGTAACGCTGAACTCGTTCGCCGCCTCGCTGAACGAGGCATCGAGACATCTGACGAGTGGATCGTCGAGCGCACCGGCATCCGGCAGCGCTATCTGGCCGACCCCGACACGGCGAGCAGCCACCTGGCGACTCAGGCCGCGCGGGCAGCGCTAGAAGCCGCTGGCCGTGAGGCTGCTGAGGTTGATCTCATCATTGTTGCTACCTCAACGCCCGACTATGTGTTTCCCAGTACGGCGTGTCTGGTGCAGAAGGCCCTGGGCAACCCCGGCGGCGCGGCGTTTGACGTTCAGGCAGTTTGTAGCGGTTTTGTGTATGCGATGGCCACTGCCGACGCGATGATTCGCACCGGGATGGCCACGCGCGCGCTGGTGATCGGCGCCGAAGTGTTTTCGCGAATTCTTGATTGGTCCGACCGTGGTACATGCGTCCTGTTCGGCGATGGCGCAGGCGCGGTACTTCTCGAGGCGTCCGATGAGCCGGGGGTGCTGGCAAGTCGTCTGCATGCAGACGGGCGTCATGAAGGCATTTTGCGCACGCCCGGTCATGTTTGCGGCGGTGCGGTCATCGGCTCGCCGATGCTCACCATGGACGGTCAGGCGGTATTCAAGCTCGCTGTCTCGGTGCTCGACGCGGTGGGACGGGAAGTGCTGACAGCAGCGCAGCTGCCGATCGAACAGCTCGACTGGCTGATCCCTCACCAGGCGAACGTCCGCATTCTCCAGGCGACTGCTCGAAGAATGGGCCTCGATCCCGCAAAGGTTGTTGTCACCGTAGATCGTCACGCCAATACGTCGGCTGCGTCGGTTCCGCTCGCGCTCGATCTCGCGTTGCGAGATGGTCGAATTCGCCCGGGCCAGCATGTATTGCTCGAAGGGGTGGGAGGCGGGTTCGCATGGGGCGCGGTGCTGGTTCGTATGTCAGGAGCTCATTGATGTCGCTTGCTTTTGTGTTTCCGGGGCAGGGCGCGCAGGCAGTCGGCATGCTCGACGGATTCGCGCATTCTTCAGCGGTGGCCCGACTGCTTGCCACCGCCGATCAGGCGCTTGGCGAGTCAATGTCGGGTCTTATTGCCAAAGGCCCAGCCGAGTCGCTTGCGCTCACCGTCAATACCCAGCCGGCCATGTTGATCGCCGGGCTCGCCTGTTATCTCGCATGGAGAGAGGCGGGCGGCCCCGAACCCGCCGCGGTTGCAGGACATAGCCTGGGCGAATACACCGCGCTTACCGCAGCCAACAGTTTTGATGCGGCGGATGCGATTCGGCTGGTTCGGTTACGTGCTCAGGCGATGCAGGAGGCAGTGCCGATTGGCACGGGCAGCATGGCTGCCATCCTTGGTCTTACCGATGAGCAGGTACGTCAGGCATGTACTGAGGCCTGCGTCGGCGGCGAGGTCGTTGAGGCCGCCAATTACAACGCACCCGCCCAGGTCGTCATCGCGGGGCATAAATCTGCGGTTGACCGCGCCTGCGAGCGCGCGAAGGCCCTGGGTGCCAAGCGCGCTTTACCTTTGGCGGTGTCCGCGCCGTTCCATTCGTCTTTACTGAAGCCTGCCGGAGACCGTCTCGCGGTAGCGCTTCAGTCCGTCAGCATCAGACCCCCTCGCTTCACGCTCATCAACAACATTGACGCATCCGCAGAGACCGACCCAGCCAAGATCTGCGATGCACTGGTGAGGCAGGCCTGGGGCCCCGTTCGATGGGTCGATGTCGTTCTCGGGCTTAAAGCCCGTGGGGTCACGCATGTCATTGAATTTGGTCCGGGAAAGGTGCTGTCTGGGCTGGTTTCGCGTATCGACAAAAGCCTTAAGGTCAGCACGGTGTTTGATCCCACTTCGCTCGACGCTGCGCTGAAGGAGCTTTCATGAAGCTTGAGGGCCTGGCATTGGTCACCGGAGCGTCGCGCGGCATTGGGCGCGCTATTGCGCTCGAACTGGCGCAGGCTGGCGCTCGGGTTGTGGGAACCGCTACCTCGGAGGCAGGCGCCGCGTCCATTTCCGAGGCGTTCGTGCAGGCAGGCACAACCGGTGAAGGTGCGGTGCTTGACGTGAACGACGCGGCCGCCGCAGAAGCTTTGCTCGAGAGGATGCAGGCTGCCCATGGACCGATCGGTATTCTCGTTAACAACGCTGGCATTACTCGCGACAACCTCGCGATGCGCATGAAAGACGAAGACTGGCAGGCCGTCATCGATGCCAATCTCGCCTCGGTCTTTCGCATGAGCCGGCTGGTGATGCGCCCGATGATGAAAGCGCGCTACGGGCGCATCATCAACATCACATCAGTCGTCGGCTCGAGTGGTAATGCGGGTCAGGCCAATTACGCTGCCGCGAAGGCTGGTGTCGCAGGCATGAGCCGGGCGTTGGCCCGTGAGCTGGGTAGTCGTTCCATTACAGTCAACTGCGTGGCGCCAGGGTTTATTGATACCGACATGACGCGGGCTCTGTCTGAAGACCAGGTCGCGGTACTGCAGCAGCAAATCCCGCTGGGCCGCTTCGGTGACCCGCACGACATTGCCAGCGCAGTACGGTTTTTGGCCTCACGCGAGGCGGGTTACATCACCGGCGTCACGCTACACGTGAACGGCGGCATGTACATGGAGTAGGGGCGGGGCAACTGCTATACAATCGCGCCGCGTCTCCAGCCTGTCCGGGGCCGGCCTCTTTTTCGAGGAGTTTTTAAATGGAAAATATCGAACAGCGCGTCCGCAAAATCGTTGCCGAGCAGCTCGGCGTCAACGAAGCCGACATCAAGAACGAATCATCGTTTGTCGATGATCTTGGCGCAGACTCTCTTGACACCGTCGAACTGGTGATGGCTCTCGAGGAAGAGTTTGAGACCGAGATTCCCGACGAAGAAGCCGAGAAGATCACCACGGTTCAGCAGGCCATTGACTACGTCAAGAAAGCCTCCACCAAGGCCTAATCAGGCTGTGGTTTGGCAGTTCGATACGGCCCGCGGCGGCTTGCCGCAGGGGCCGCGAAACCGAATGATCGGAGGTAGCCCGTGACTCGTCGCGTCGTCGTCACAGGACTTGGAATCATCAGCCCGGTCGGCAACGATATTGCCAGCGCCTGGGACAACGTCGTCGCTGGGCGGTCAGGTATTGGCCCCGTGACGCGCTTTGATGCATCGAGCTTCCCCACCCGCATTGCGGGCGAGGTAAAGGGGTTCGATGTGTCGGCCTACATGTCGCCGAAAGAAGCGCGTCACTTCGACACCTTCATTCATTACGGCATTGCGGCGGGGACACAGGCGCTTCGTGACAGCGGCATCGAGGTCAACGATGCTAACGCTGACCGCATCGGCGTGGTAATCGGGTCGGGCATCGGCGGATTGCCAATGATCGAAGACACGCACGGCGAACTTGCCAGTCGCGGGGTGCGCCGGGTTTCGCCGTTTTTCGTTCCCGGGTCGATCATCAACATGATCTCCGGGCAGCTGTCCATCATGTTCGGGCTGCGTGGGCCGAACTACGCTGTGGTCAGCGCGTGTACCACCGGTCTGCACTGTATTGGTGACGCCGCGCGCATGATCGCGCACGATGATGCCGACGTTATCGTTGCGGGCGGTGCGGAATCAACCATTTCGCCGCTAGGCCTGGGTGGTTTCTGTGCCGCGCGGGCGCTATCCACCCGCAACGATGATCCGCAGGCTGCCAGCCGTCCCTGGGATCGCGACCGCGACGGGTTTGTGCTCGGAGAGGGCGCAGGCGTAATGGTGCTCGAGGAATATGAACACGCTCGGCGCCGCGGAGCGCGTATTTACGCCGAAATCGCCGGTTTTGGTATGAGTGCCGACGCACATCACATTACGGCTCCTGACATGGACGGCCCGAGGCGCTGCATGCAGGCTGCTCTGCGTAATGCGAAGGTGTCAGGCGACGCGGTCCAGTACATCAATGCGCACGGCACCTCGACCCCGCTGGGTGACCGGAACGAAACCAACGCAATCAAGGCGGCGCTGGGCGAGACCGCGGCGCGCGCTTTGGTGGTCAACTCCACCAAATCGATGACGGGTCATGCGCTGGGCGGGGCGGGTGGCATCGAGACAGTGTTTACGGTTCTTGCTGTGCACCATCAGGTGTCGCCGCCCACCATTAATCTGCAAACGCCCGACCCCGAGTGCGATCTCGACTATTGCGCCAACGTCGCCCGATCCATGCAGATCGACGTGGCACTGAAGAACTCGTTCGGTTTCGGCGGCACCAACGGTACGCTGGTTATCCGTCGGGTCTGAGCCAACCTTATCGTCGTCGCGCGCGGAACTTACCCCTGAGTCTCGCATTTGAACTGGCGGTGGATACCCGCCGCCGCTTGTTTCGCCACCGAGCCGCGGTGACCGTGGTTGCGGGGCTGGCCTCGGGATGGGCGTTGTGGCTCATGCGTGATCGTCCGGCGCTTTCCGCGGCGCTGGGTTTGTTTTGTGTGGCGCTATTGTTGATTGGCCTGCGTAAGCCTGCAGCGCACGCCATAGGCATTCTCCAGGTTGATGACCTGGGCAGACCGTTCTGGCAGTCTTCGCCCTCGACCAGCGCAAGCGCGTCGTCCGCAGCCGACCTTAATGAACCCAGCGTTCGTGGTATGGTCGTCAGCCAATGGCAGCGAACTGAGGGATCCGCCTGGTTGCGGTTGCTACCTGAGGCTGCCGAGTCACAGTCCAGTGCCCAAACAATGCGAATCGATCTGGCGGTGCGTTCGTCAGACACGTCTCCTGAAATCTGGGCAGCCTTGCAACGTTGGCTTGTGTGGCTGGAGCGTGGGCAGTCACGCTAGTCGGGCGATAAAGCCCCTTTCAGCATCCACTTGATTTTGGTTCGGCTTCCCCCATATCGCGACAATCGTCGTTTCACCGCCCATCATCGGGACCTCCTCATGAAAAAATATCTTGTCAGTGCGTCGCTTGCGTTGGCTGTGGCTGCCGGCATCTCGTTCGGGGGGCTGGTTGCGGGCGATGCCGTGGCCCAGGCGCGGCAGCTGCCCGATTTCGCGGACCTCGCTGAAAAGGCTGGCCCCGCCGTCGTCAATATCCGCACTACCGAGCGGGTCAAGGAGGGCGCGGGACAGGCTCCGTCGCAACGTCCACAAGTGCCAGAAGGCATGGAGGAAGGCGATCCGTTCTATGAATTCTTTCGGCGTTTCTTTCCGCCCAACCAGCGGCCACAGCCGCGCGGCCGCGGTCCTGGCGATGAAGTGCCACGTGGCGTAGGGTCGGGCTTCATCATCAGCGCTGATGGGTTTCTGCTTACCAACCATCACGTTGTTGAGGGCGCGGACGAAATCTACGTCACGTTTACCGATAAGCGTGAAATGAAGGGCCGCCTCGTTGGATCAGACCGCCGTACAGACGTCGCACTGGTCAAGGTAGAGGCGACGGGGCTGCCGCATCTTCCTATCGGGAATCCGACTCGGCTTCGGGTCGGAGAGTGGGTGATGGCGATTGGCTCGCCGTTTGGCCTCGACAACACGGTTACCGCGGGTATTGTGTCTGCGAAGGGGCGAGACACCGGCGACTACTTACCGTTTATCCAAACTGATGTCGCCGTCAATCCCGGTAACTCCGGCGGGCCGCTGCTTAATCTGGCGGGCGAGGTTGTAGGCATCAACTCTCAGATCTACAGCCGGACCGGTGGCTTCATGGGAATTTCCTTTGCGATTCCCATCGACGAGGCCATGCGGGTCGCAGACCAGCTGCGCGATTCCGGGCGCGTGACGCGCGGGCGAATCGGGGTTGGGATCGCTGAGGTCACCAAGGACGTCGCTGAAGCGCTCGGGCTGCAACGGGCGAGTGGTGCGCTGGTGCGCTCGGTCGAGGCAGGCAGCCCGGCCGAGAAGGGGGGCGTCGAGGTCGGCGACATCATCACCCGATTCGACGGTCGCGCCATCGAGCGTTCAAGCGATCTGCCGCGACTGGTCGGCGGAACCCGCCCGGGCACCCAGGTGACCATGCAGGTCTGGAGAAAAGGCAACAACCGTGACCTCACACTCACGGTCGCCGAGCTCGAGCCTGATCGAGCGGCGCGCGTGGGTAACCGTGGGGCGCCAGCGGAGGGCCAGGAGCGTTCTGCGACCAACATGCTCGGCGTGACGGTAAGCGATATTTCCGAAGATCGCCGCCAGCAGCTGCGTATTCGGCAGGGCATTCTGGTTGATGCAGCAGACGGCGCAGCTGCGCGCGCTGGCATCCGCCAGGGGGACATCATTCTTGCGCTGAACAACCAGGACATCGGGTCGGTCAAGCAGTTCAATGAGATCGTGGCTAAGCTCGACCGAAATCGAACCCACGTGCTGCTGGTTCGGCGCGGCGACAGCGCTCAGTACGTTCCGATCAGGCCGGCAGCGCGTTGATCACCCGTCGGGGGCGTCTCAAGGGGCGTCCCCTGCTACACTTTCGGGTTGCCATCCCATCACGCCCCGCGCCCGGGGCGTGTCCGTTTTTGTA
>CAZORB010000110.1:12449-15412 GCA_964581825.1 uncultured Bordetella sp. | reverse complement strand
TATCGGGATCGTCTGTACGCGATCGAAGTGAAATCGGGGTGCAAAAAATCGGCGCGGGGGCTCGACGCATTCTGCAGTCGGGCACCCGGCGCGAGACGCGTTGTGATTACGCCGGACAATTTCCCGCAGTTTTCAGAGGACCCGGCAGGTTTCCTTGGGCGGGTGGCGGTTTGATTGATCCGGCGCGGTGCTTAGTGGGGCGGCGAGCCCGCGAAGACGATTTTGGCGAAAACCCGCCTATCGGGAAAGCTCAAAAGCGGGTCGGAAGTCACTCAGCTCGCGCGCCGATAGCCCGACTTCGCGCGAGGTGGCCACATCTTCCCATCGCGACACGGCAGTGCTGACCTCCACGAGGATGGACTTGGCGTCGTCTTGATCAAGCCCAAACCGGAATGCCTGATCGAGCAGTTGCTGAACCGAAGTGATCGGGCCGGTGTCTTCGCTCAGCCAGGTTTTTGATTCCCGGCTCTTGTCCGGGAAGGGGTTCAGATCGAATGCAGGCGATAGCCTCCATTGGTTGTTGGCGCTGTACAGAAACCCAAGGTTCTGAAGGTGGTCATCGACGTTGTTGATCAGATGATTGAAGACAAGCCGGCGCCACAGCTGCCTTGCATCGGCAACGAAGTCTTCGCAGATTGATCGCATGACGTCGACGATTTCGGTATACGAGTGTTCATCGTCGCGCTGGGCTTGCAAGATCGTTGCGCCTGACAGGTAGGGAATACGGTTGCGCTCAGGGGTTCGATCAAACCTCCGAATGATGGCAACGGGTTGGCCGTGAACCATCGTGACCCGCGCTTCAGCGCTGTTGATGCCCGCCAGTCTGGCGAGACGAAGTGCGAGTACTTCCCCGCGCGTCACCGAACGTTCGTCGGTCATGCTGGGAAATTTCCCGAGGGATAACGCGCCATCCAGGTCAACGATGCTGCACTTCGGACGCATCCCACCCAGCGAGGTTGCTTTTCCCTGGAGATAAGCGAGATCCTCTGCGGTCTCCTGGCTGAGCTCGACTGCATGCGAAGCGAGCATGATGCTTTCGAGTTCGAGGAGGGTAGGCGTAGAGCGTTCGCCGTCTGCGACCGCTCGCAGGTAGCGCCCTTGCATGTCCCGAACGCGGATCGCTCCTACGCGACTGAAGTCGTCAACCGCAGCGAGATAGTCGATTTCAGTCAGTGGTGCGAGCGCTGCGTTGGTGGCACGCGCTTTCGCATGAGCTCGGGCAATCACTCGACGGCCCCAAGCATCCGGTGCGGTGTCGGCCAGTGCGAGAAAGAAGCAGGGATCGTTTCTGGTGGGCGGCTTTCGAAGCTGGTAGCCGGGCTGTCGGTTCAGGTCGGGCGAGATATCGAAGTAATGGGCATCTGACAGCCACTCGCTGCTGTAGGCGAACTGCGAAAACTCACGCTGACCATCCTTGACGAACACAAGCTTACCCAGCGGCGCCGCTGCGCGACCGAGGCAAATGTTGACCTCGACCCGGTTAAGGCCTGCGCGCGGCAAGGGCCGGGCCAACATCAAAAACCTCCAGACTCGGGCGTGCTGCGAGACTTCCGAATGCGTTGCGGCAGCTGTGCGTCCATCAGGACGAGCCCCACGGTATCCTGGGATGTATCAAGGATCTGCTCGAGCTTGTCGAGCTCGCCAAAGACCTGTAACGCTCGCGCGAAAAGAACCATCGCGATTCCAGGGTGCCCCGCCTCCATCCGACGAACCGTGTTGGCCGATGACCCGATCCTGGCAGCCAGATCCTGCTGCGTAAGATGACGGCGGCGGCGTGCCAGGGAAATACCCTCACCAAGCCGCGCAAGGCAGCGTGAGACCGGTAGCGGGGGCGGAGCGACGCGTTTCATTGAGACACACTATAAATGAATCCCTAAAGATTATAAAACCACTTTTATAGGTGGCTAAACGGTATGCGCAGCCGCTGCTCAGCTTAAGCGGCAGGCAGCCGCCGCTGGAGAGCCCGGATGCGCTGCCACAGCAGGGCTCGCGGTGTTGAGATCGCCATCGCGGAGATACAACGGTCGAGCCAGCTCGGCTGTGACGCAACCTTTGCGATAGCGCGCAGGAGATCACGCTTAATGGCGCTCCCGTACGCAGCCTCGGCGCGCGCGAGCGCCGCACGGAAGTCCTGCGCCTTACACGGAATCAAGGCGAGGTCGATCAGGTCGCGGCTGAAAGTCGAGTCGTCGCCGTAGCGGTCTGAGTTGGCGAGCAGCTTGGAAGCGATCATGTCGCGCAGGGTCAGGCAGCTGATCCCGCATACCGTATCGGTTTCCTGCGGATCTTCAAGGGATAGCCGCCCCTCGAACACGATCTCGAACTTGATCGGAAGGTCGTTGACCTGAAGTCGTGCTCGGATTCCGTACTGATCCGTCAGCAGGTCGGATGCAAGGGAGACGTCCGACTGCCTGCCAGGGGCGAGAATCGACTTGAACCCATCCGGACCCGTCATTTTCTGACGCAGATCGCGATAGCCCGGCTGATCGCTCACCAGGAAATCGACATCGACCGATTCTCTGAACTCTCCAAAGCGCAGAGCGATTGCCGTGCCGCCACCGAACAGGCAACGATGGCCGCGCAACAGGTCAGCGTCTAACGCGCTGAGAAGGGCCGCAATCTGCTGATGACGTTCGCGCGTGAACATAGGGATTCCGCAGACTACGCGCCGGTAAGCACGCGGATCAAATCACGCTCGCGCTCGGTAAGCCTGTTGGTGTCGATGTGACGTTCGTTGCGGCGGTAAATCCCGGCGGCTTCATTGGCGGTGAGGCTTTCAAGCCCGCGGACATGCCATGCCAATTCGCGCAACTGAGGATAGTCCGCAAGCTGGATCATGTCGGGTGCCCCCGTTTGTCGAAGCGGCCTCTCCGACTCTGCTTCAGGGCCGGTGACCGGCGCGACGGACACCTGTAGGTTGAGCGCGGTGAGCACCTCGAGGCAGGCTCCAAGCGTCACAGATG
>CAZORB010000110.1:0-12349 GCA_964581825.1 uncultured Bordetella sp. | reverse complement strand
CTGTCGCGAAACACGATCGACCGCGGATATTTGTAGGGGGCGATGGTGGCTTTCACATAGTCCTGCAGCACGCGAGCCAGCGCCTGCTCGCCGCCATGACGCTCGATCATGCCCGGGCGTGCCACCACAAAGGCGCGCACGATCTGGCCGCGCTCGGGATCCGGTGCACCCACCACGCCGCACTCGGCCACGGCCTCATGCGCCAGCAGCACCGACTCAACTTCCGGGCCGGCAATGTTGTAGCCGGCCGAAATGATCATGTCGTCCGAGCGCGCCTGGTAGTGAAAATAGCCGTCTTCATCGACCATGAATGTGTCGCCGGGCAGGTTCCAGCCATCGCGCACATACTGCGCCTGCCGCGGGTCGGCCAGATAACGGCAGCCGGTGGGGCCGCGCACCGCAAGCTTCCCCACCGTGTTGGGCGGCAGGGTGTTCATGTTCTCGTCAACGATGCGCGCTTCATAACCCGGCACCACCTTGCCGATGGCGCCTGGCCGCACCTGCGAGCCAGCAGATGAGATGAAGATATGAATCATCTCGGTGGAGCCGATGCCGTCAATCATTTCCAGGCCGCTGGCCTCTTTCCAAAGCTGGCGAGTGGCGTCAGGCAACGCCTCGCCGGCAGACACGCTGGCGCGGAGTGATTTCAGATCGAACCGACCGAGGAGCGGCGCCATCTGTCGGTAGAACGTGGGTGCAGTGAACACCACCGTGGCGCGGTGGCGCTCGATTGCAGCAAGCAGCTTCTCGGGCGTCAGCCCCTCAAGCAGCAGTGTGGCTGCGCCCACCCGCATCGGAAAGCACAGCATCCCGCCCAGCCCAAACGTGAACGCAAGCGGCGGTGTACCGCAAAAAATATCGGTTGCGCGGGGCTTCAGCACATGGCGCGGGAACAGATCGCACATCGCGATCACGTCGCGGTGGAAATGCATCGTGCCTTTGGGCTGACCTGTGGTGCCCGAGGTGAAGGCAATCAGCGCGACATCGTCGGAGGCCGTGTTGCAGGCAGGAAACGGTGAGTCAACCTTGGGAAAATAAGTTTCGAGCGCATCGGAAGCACCGCTGCCATCGTTGAAAAACCGCGCATCCTGCAGCCGCGTGCAGTCGCGGGCCCCCAGGTCGACCTCTTCGCGAAGCTTCAGGTCGCAGAGCACTGCATTGATCTGCGCCTTCTCTGCGATCTGCTTCAGTTCCGCCGCGCGCAGTAGCGGCATCGTGGCCACGGCGATAAGCCCAGCCTTGATCGTGGCGAGCCAACAGGCTGCCATCATCGGATTGTTGCCACCGCGAAGCAGCACACGGTTACCTGGCACCAGACCCATCTGGCCGGTGAGTACGTGGGCGATTCGATCGACCTGAGCACACAGCTGCCACCACGTGCAACGCCCCTGGTCATTGATGAGGGCAATTGAGTCGCCGTGTCCCTTCGCGATCATTGCATCGAGCAATTCGACCGCTGCGTTCATTCGTGCGGGATAGCGTGTATCGGGCGACTCGAGAAAGTCTGGCCACTGCGAACGCGGTGGCAGGTTTTCACGTGCGAAGGTGTCGACGTGAGCCGAACGAGGCATGTCAGTCTCCGGAACGGTTCGGATGGGAATCAGGTGAAAGCGTGGCGCGTGTCGAGGCTGCGGCAGCACCTGTGGACGAGCCCTCTGCGTGAAGCCCTGTTTTCAGTTTGCCGAGCAAGTCTCGAAGCGACCGTTGCTCCGACTGGCTAAGCGAGGACAGCAATGCCACGACCCAGGTTTCATGTTCACTTGCCATCTCGGCGAAGCGTGTTTTACCTTCGGGCGTGAGCTTGAGTCGAATCGCGCGGCGATCACCCGGCACAGCTTCGCGAACCAATAGACCCTCATGCTCGAGCTGGTCTGCAAGCCCAGTGATGTTGCCCCCGGTCACCATGAGCCGGCGAGAGAGCTCGCTCATCCGTAAGCCCTCAGGGGCGCGGTCAAGTTGAGCAAGCAGATCGAAGCGGGGTAGGGTGGACCCGAAGCCGCGCCTGAGGCGCTGGCTGACCGAGGCCTCAATGAGCGTGGTGCAGGTAAGCAGACGAAGCCAGAGCTTGAGCGCGGTATGGTCGCGCGCCACCACCCGGCTTTCCTGGTCCAACGGCGCGGAGAGCGCCCTGGTGTCTTCCCGCTTGTTCATCATCGCGGGAAAGTTTAAGCCTGAATGATTCGGACTTGAAGTACTGGACGGTCCGAGATGCGTCACAGGCGAAAAAAAAACCGCCCTGCGAACAGGGCGGCTCCGTTCAAACGAGAGTCAGCTTGCGCTGAACTCGATTAGAACAGGTGCACGAGGCCGAGGCCCCAGGCTTTGCTGTCGGCGCCAGCAGCGGGGGTACCGCCCTGGTAGTTGCCGCCGGCGAAGCCATACGCACCAGCGCGACCGTTGTCGATGACGCGGTACTGGAACATGGCGTGCGTACGGTTGCTCAGGGTCTTGATGACGCCAAGACCGTAGGAGTTGGCACCGGAGTCAGCAACGGTAACGTTGTTGTCCTTACGATCTGACGCACGACCGTAGGTACCATTCAGCATCCAGCCGCCGGTCAGTTGATACTGACCAACCAGAGCGATCAGGCTCTCTTTGCCCTTGACGCCAACGCCAGAGGTAGTAACCGTGCGCTCACGCTCGACGTACTGAATCGAGATGATGTTTTGCGACTTGGTGCCGGAGTAACGGTAGCCAGCGCCAAGTTTCCATGCGGAACGCTCAGTGCGGGCGGCCGTGACGGTCGTTGCGGGGGTCTGGACGCCGGTGTCTGACGTTTGCATGTCAAACGAGCCGACGAGCGCGCCCTGCGAGTAGGCTACTTTCAGGCCCTGATACTTGCCCTTGGAGCTGTTGTTCGCGCCAACGGACTCGCCGTTGTCTTGGCCAGCGCCGAGTTGCGTGGTGGTGAGCTGGTTGATGTGTCCGCTGGCGCCCATGAAGCCCATGTACACATTCGAACCCGCCCACGCGCCGGTGCCAGGACCAGCAACCAGCATGATCATGTTCTCGCCGCGGACGGTGTACTGACCGATACCGCCGGTGATCAGGTCGGTGACGGAGTCTCCGGAGTGCCAACGGGCGCCGGTCACGTTGATCGGACCCTGGGTCCACCACACGTTCTGGCGGCCAAGACGAACTTCAGCGGTGCGGTTGCCGATACCGGCGTGACCTTCACGCGAGCACCAGGTGGTGGTGTTGGCGTTGTTGGTGTTGGCCTGGCCGGTGGAGCTGCCGTTGTCGATATTGATGCCGGTTTCGCACATCACGAAGGCACGCAAACCGCCGCCTAGGTCTTCGTTGACGCTGAGGATAACGCGCGAGCCGACGTCGGCCACGCGGGTACGGTCACGGAAATCGGAAGCTGCGCCCGCGGTGGAGCCGGTGGCCTGCCAGTTGCCGACTTCCATAGCTGCACGGCCGCTCAGGGTCACTTGGGCGGACGCTGCGAAGGAAGTGCCGAGCACTGCCAGCGCGATAAGTGATTTTTTCATTGCATGCCTCTTGAAGAGTTGTACAAGTCTCTTTAGACCTCGGGGACGCTGGCTTAAACCGACGGCACCCGTGCCAACCTCCTGACGGGAAGTTGTGGCGTATTTGAACAGAGCGCGGCGGGGGGCGCAAAGAAAAGCAGCCGTTTAGGGGCACAGACGTTGCAGCTGTGCAACACCTGGCGGCTGCACCGTCCGCGGCGGTGGCTGGTTGATCGGTGGCAGACAGGTGGTTTAATGGCGACGTGTGTCGTTGATGGTGGGCTCGCTTGCCCAGGCTAACGGAAGCTTTACAACATGGACTCGCTTCGTCGCTTTTCTGTTCTGGACAATCTGCTCGCGGGGGCGTGTCGCGCGCTTGCCACACTCACCGACTCGGTGCCCGCGGGGCGGCCCACTCCCGGTGCCGGGGCAGCGCAGGAGATCGAGCTCAGCGAGGCCGAGCGGCGTCTCTCGGGCGCGCTGATGCGCGTGAACCATGTGGGTGAAATCTGCGCGCAGGCGCTCTATGAGGGCCAGGCTGCCAGTACGTCGGACCCGCGCCTGAGAGAGGCGTTTCTTCATGCGGCACGCGAAGAGTCCGATCACCTGGCCTGGACGCGTGCGCGGTTGGACGAGCTGGGCGCCTCGCCGTCGCTTTTGAATCCGCTCTGGTACGCGGGCTCGCTAGCAATGGGGCTGGCAGCAGGTCGGGCTGGTGATCGCTGGAGTCTTGGGTTTATGGCGGAAACCGAACGCCAGGTGGAAGCCCATCTGGGCTCACATCTAGAGCAGCTTCCGCCAGCCGACACGCGATCCAGGCAAATTGTGGAAGCCATGCAGCGCGATGAGATGACTCACGCCCGCCGCGCGCGCGACCTGGGCGGGGCCGAGTTGCCGGCCGCCGTCCGGCAAGCTATGCGCGCCAGTGCGAAAGTGATGACAACGGTCGCACACAGGATTTGAGACCCGCGGGCAGAAGGCGGGCTGCGGGCTAGTCTTCGACTACTTCCCAGCTGGTGCTTATTTCTGCCGTGTGAGCCAGCATGGCAGAGGCGGAGCAGTATTTGTCGTGTGACAGCTTGATGGCGCGCTCGACAATATTGGCTTTGACGCCCTTGCCGCGCACCACAAAATGGAAGTGGATGCGGGTGAATACCTTGGGATCTGTTTCAGCCCTGACCGCTTCCAGCCGCACTTCGCAGCCGCGCACATCGATGCCGCTTTTTTTCAGGATGACGACCACGTCGTAGGCCGTACAGCCGCCGGTGCCAAGCAGCACCATTTCCATGGGCCGTGGCGCCAAGTTGCGGCCGCCACCTTCTACGGCGCCGTCCATCAGCACCGCATGCCCGCTACCCGTTTCGGCCACAAAACTCATGCCGCCGGGACCAGTCCAACTGACGCTTGTTTTCATCACTCTGCTCCGTTGTGTGGGGTTGGGCCCGAGGCGGGGCGACAGGAAAGACTTTACGCCGATTCGCGATTTGGCTGCGGCCTGGGCGGCGTGTTGGCTCAATGCTGCGCTGCGCAATCTTCAACGAAAACTACGCTGTCAGGCCTAAATCTTTTGAGGGATTAACGGGATAATGCGGAGCGGAACTTCCAGGGTTCCGGGATGGGCCTTATTAAAAATCAGAGTGTTACGAGTGGTTGTTGTCGTTTTGCAACGACTTTGGGCCGGGCGTGTCGGATATCACCATTTTGGCGATGGCCACTCTTGCGTTGCACAACGCGTTTCACGTAAACTTCGAAGCGTTGATCGGCTAGCCGATCTCTCGATGTCTCCTCCACCCTCCTCCAAAAGGTGGATTCAACCCGGCCCCCAAAGGGTCGGGTTTTTTTTCGCCTGTGCGGTTCGGGCCGCAGCCCGCGAGCACTGAGAGTCGGGGGGAGGCGCTGACTGGCGTCACGCGTGCCAGTTCACCCAGTCAAGTGCGGGCACCTGTAAAAATCCTCGGGCATCGAACGGCAATATCGAAATGAGCCGAAGGAATTGCTCCAGGGCGGCCAGGCGGGGCGTTTTCGTCGCGCAACGGAAAATCAGGAAAGCGACCGGCCAGTGCAAGGCAGTCACGTGGCCAGTTGTGAGCCGCATAGGTTCGAATGATGACTGCTACGATCGTTAGCAGGAGCACGGCTCATGAGAGGTTTTTTGACGCAGCCCGCGCGACGCTGATATCATTGAAGGCTTTCCGCGAAAAGCGTCTCGGTTTTAGCAGGTTGAACGCCGAGAAACAGGGTTGGTAGTTGGAATAAGCAGGCTACTAACACGCGGGCGAACCCTGCCAGAGCAGACCCATGAAAACTTTTTCTGCCAAGCCGCACGAAGTCCAGCGCGACTGGTTTGTTGTTGATGCAACCGACAAGGTTCTCGGCCGTCTTGCTGCCGAGATTGCACTTCGGCTGCGTGGCAAGCACAAACCCGAATTCACGCCTCACGTTGACACGGGCGATTTCATTGTTGTGGTGAATGCGGCGCGCATTCGCGTTACCGGCAACAAGGCCGAGGGTAAGCGTTATTTCCGCCACAGCGGCTACCCAGGCGGAATCACCGAAACCTCTTTCGGGAAAATGCAAAGCCGTTTCCCGGGCCGTGCGCTCGAGAAGGCCGTGAAGGGCATGCTGCCCAAAGGCCCCCTTGGCTATGCAATGATCAAGAAAATGAAGGTCTACGCAGAGGGCACGCATCCGCACACCGCCCAGCAACCGAAGGCCCTGGAGATCTAACGATGATCGGCGATTATTACTACGGCACTGGCCGTCGCAAAACATCCGTTGCTCGCGTGTTCCTGAAGCGGGGCACCGGCAAGGTGGTGGTTAACGGTCGTCCGCTTGACCAATACTTTGCTCGCGAAACCGGCCGCATGGTGGTTCGGCAGCCGCTCGAACTCACCCAGAACATGGGCCTGTTCGATGTCAAGGTGAATGTTCATGGTGGTGGCGAAACGGGCCAGGCTGGCGCAGTTCGTCATGGCATTACCCGTGCGCTCATCGACTATGACGCGGCATTGAAGCCCCAGCTGTCGGCGGCCGGCCTCGTCACGCGCGATGCGCGTGAGGTCGAGCGTAAAAAAGTGGGTCTGCACAAGGCGCGTCGCCGGAAGCAGTTCTCCAAGCGCTGATCCGCGCGGGGGCGCGAGGCGCCCCGGTTCGGCACCTTATCGCTGCCGCACAAAGCCGCCTCTGCGAAGGCGGCTTTTTTTCGTGCGCTACGGGCCGCTCGCAGGCGGTTCGGCAGCTTGCCCTCGGGAGCATCACAGATGATCAAGGTTGGCATCGTTGGCGGCACCGGATACACCGGGGTCGAGTTGCTCAGACTGCTTGCGCAGCATCCGCAGGTTGACCTGCGTGCGATCACCTCGCGTAAGGAAGACGGAATGCCGGTCGCCGAGATGTTTCCGTCGCTGCGCGGTCATGTGTCCATTGCGTTCAGCGAGCCAGCAAAGGCGCCACTGACCGACTGTGATGTCGTGTTTTTCGCAACGCCACATGGCGTGGCAATGGCGCAGGCGCCCGAACTTTTGGCGGCCGGTGTCCGGCTGATTGATCTGGCGGCAGACTTCAGACTGAAAGACACGGCTGAGTTTGAGCGCTGGTACAAAATGCCGCACAGCTGTCCCGACATTCTGGCGGAGGCGGTCTACGGGCTGCCAGAAGTCAATCGAGAGGCTATCCGCAAGGCGCGAGTGCTGGGCATGCCCGGCTGCTATCCGACCTCGGTACAGCTGGGCCTGATGCCTGTGCTGGAACCGTCAACCGCACACGCTGATCCGCTCATTGACCCCCTCAGCATCATCGCCGACTGTAAGTCGGGCGTATCGGGGGCGGGCCGTAAGGCCGAGGTTCATACGCTGCTGGCCGAGGCCTCGGATAACTTCAAAGCCTATGGCGTCAGCGGCCATCGGCATTGGCCGGAGATTCGTCAGGGCCTGTCGGCGATCGCCCGCCGCCCAGTCAACCTGGTGTTCACGCCGCATCTGGTTCCGATGATTCGTGGCATTCACTCCACCCTCTATGCGCGGCTGACGCCAGCGGGTCTGGCAACTGATCTGCAGGCACTTTATGAGGCGAGATTTGTATCGGAGCCGTTCGTTGACGTGATGCCCGCGGGCTCCACGCCCGACACGCGCTCGGTGCGTGCGTCGAACATGGTGCGCATCGCCGTCCATCGACCGCCAGGTAGCGATCTGCTCATGGTGCTGGTTGTGGAGGATAATTTGGTCAAAGGTGCGTCGGGTCAGGCCGTGCAGGCAATGAACCTGATGTTTGGCCTCCCCGAAGAAATGGGATTGACGCAGATTCCTATCCTGCCCTGAGCTACACTCAAACGATTGTCTAGGGAGAAAAAAGCATGAACGCTGTCGCCGAAATGCCAGCCCCGCTTATCTTTACCGAAAGCGCTGCAAGCAAGGTTAAGCAACTGATCGATGAGGAAGGTAACCCCTCTCTCAAGCTGCGCGTATTTGTCCAGGGGGGCGGTTGCTCAGGTTTCCAGTACGGATTCACGTTCGACGAAGAAACCAATGACGACGACACCGTGATGGAAAGAAATGGCGTGCAGCTGCTCATCGACGCCATGAGTTATCAGTATCTTGTTGGCGCAGAAATCGACTACAAAGACGATCTCGAAGGTTCGCAATTCGTGATCAAGAACCCGAACGCCACCACGACCTGCGGGTGTGGGTCGTCTTTCTCGGTCTGATTTTTCATTCGGCCTGCGCCGCTGGTAGCACGCTTGCTACTGACCCGGCGCAAGCCGACCCAGTGGGTCGGTAATCGACCCCAACACCCGGCTGGCGGACGCGCCCGTTACCGCCGGCAAATTTCCAGGAAGGCCGTCTAGCCTTCTTGCAGCCAACCAGGCGAATGCCGCGGCCTCAACAGCCATAGGCGCAATGCCAAGAGCTTCAGTCGTCCTGAGGTCGCAACTTGGTAGCCTGGACCGAATTCGGCCAACCAGGTCGGCGTTAAAGACGCCACCTCCACATAGAAATACCTGCGATGCGCTGGCTGCTTGGCAGGCTTCGGCAATGGTGTGGGCAGATAGCGCGGCCAGCGTAGCCTGAACATCGACCGGTGACGGCAAACGATGCGTGATGCTCTGGTAACGCTGAATGGTGCGATCTACCCAATTCAGGTTGAAATCGTCACGTCCTGTGCTCTTGGGTGCGCGCCTCGCAAAGTAAGGGTCGGCCAGCATCAGCTCGAGGAGCGTCTGATCTGGTGCGCCGCTTGCAGCCCAGGCGCCATCTCGATCGAAAGCGCCGCCCTGGTAGCGTTCGTGCCACCCATCTAGCAGCGTATTGCCAGGCCCCGTGTCATGGCCGAGCACCCGCAGACTGCCGGTTGTATCGATTGCCGGAAGCACACTGATGTTGGCAATACCGCCGATATTGACGATGGCGCGGGTGTGCTCCGGGTTGCCGAATACCGCTGCGTGAAACGCTGGAACCAATGGCGCGCCTTGGCCGCCTGCTGCGATGTCGGCGGGGCGGAAGTCGTGCACCACCGCTATGCCAGTGGATTCAGCCAGCTGCGCGGCGTTGAGCAGTTGAATCGTGTAGCCGTCGGCGGGACGGTGGCGAACGGTTTGACCATGCGCGCCGATTGCAGTGATCTGATCGGCAGTGCAGCCCGCAGCGTGCATCGCCTCGTGCGCTGCCTGCGCGTACAGATGCGCCAAGTCAAGGGCCACTCGAGCAGCGCGCTCGAGATCGTCGTGCGCTGGGGTCTGCAGCCCTTGGATGGCGTCGCGCAGGATTAGAGGAAAGGCGCGCGACGCATACCCGAGTGTGCTGAGCGTGCTTGCGCCCACGGGCTGCTGGGAGGGGCTGGTGTTGCTATGAGACTCGATCGACAACACGACCGCGTCGACCCCGTCGACACTGGTTCCCGACATCAAACCGATGAAGAGCCGGCGATGGTCAGCACGCATTGAAAGTGGCGGGTCCCGAAAGAGGCCCCCGCAGCGATGTCGCTATTCGAACTTGGCGTGCGCGAGGGCAGTGCTGCCTGAGCCAGTAATTTGCGCCATATGCTCGCGATAGACCTCTGCGAGCGGCGCAAACCGCATCCGCTCAGACATGGAAAGCTTCCGGCCTTCAGGCAACACAGCTCGCATGGGGTCGACGTGCCTGCCGCCAACCTGGAATTCGTAGTGCAGGTGCGGACCGGTGGTCCAGCCTGTCATGCCTACGGTACCGATGACCTGCCCCTGCGTGACGCGGGCGCCTTTGCTGATACCGTCACCAAAGTTGTTGAGGTGAGCGTAGAGCGTGGTGATTCGGCCCGAGTGCGAAATGATGACTGTGCGGCCGTAGCCACCGTTGTAGCCCGCGAAATCGACGACACCATCGGCAACGCTGCGTACTTTGGTGCCGACCGGTGCAGCGAAATCGGTGCCGGTGTGGGCGCGAACATCGCGGAACAGCGGGTGGAGACGTGCGCCGCTGAAGCCCGAAGTGATGCGCGTGTACTGGATGGGTTCGCGCAGGAAAGAGCGAACCAGGCTTTGTCCGGCGAAATTGTAATAAGCACCGCGGCCGTCGTCGTGTTCGAACCAGACAGCCTCGTGACGGAGCGAGCCGCTTTCGAGTTCGATGGCCAGCACACGTCCGGGAACGGGCAGATCAAGGCTGTCAGCCTCGCGCAATGTTTCGTACACCACGCGCAGACGGGCGCCGCGTTGCAGATCTTTGCGAAGGTCGATGCTGTTGCTGAGAATGTCGGCTGCGCGGGTGGCAACCGCATCGGGAATGCCGGCTGAGTCGGTGGCTGCAAACAGCGTCGTACGAATTTCGGCAGATCGTGCCTCGATCCCGCGGTCTACCGCAACAGGCTGCTCGGTGGCAGACAGTTGCCCGTTTTCTCGAGCAATGGTGACCCGGAGTGGCAGCCTGCCATCGATTTCAAGGTTACCGTGACGATACTGAAGGCGGTGCACCACCCCGGCATCATCAATTTCGGCGCTGACCGTACGACCCGGCTGCAGCTGCATCAGGCGCCGTGCGACCCGGTCGGTACTGACGAACTGAACCAGTTGCGGGTCGTTGGCGCCGAGCCGAGAGAGCAGGCTGGAGACGGTTTCGCCTCGGTTGACCACCTCGGATTGGCTGATCCTGACGGGGGCAATAACGCGGTCTTCAGTGGCTGAGACTGGCGCAGCGAGCGCTACCTGTTCAACCACCAGACGTATGGATGGCGGAGCAATGTCGGTTGCCGGTGCAACGGCGACAGCGGCAACGGCCCCAAGGCCCAGCAACCCGCCAACCACGCCCGCGAACCTGCGCAACGTGAGCTTGGGGAGAGAGGGAACTTCGTCGTCGTCCGAATCTTCTATGTCAAAACCACTGCGTGCGGAAACCGTTCCACCGGGCTGGCTTGACCCGCTCAGGTCAATGACGTGCTGAGCAGTATTCGAGGCGGTTTGATCGGACGCCAGCTCGATTGCGAGTTGGGTGGCTTCGGCGGCGCTGTCAGCGAGCAGAAGCGGGCTGACAGTGAGCGCGAAATCGGACGCGCAAACCATTTCAGCGTCAGTAACCGGCGCCTCGATTTCGGGAGCCCACGGAAGCGTTTCAACCCACTCTTCGGCGATCAACGCGATTGCTGCGTCGCAGGCCGCGATCGCGTTCGCCTGTTCGTTCAAGAGCCAGCTGGCAGCGCCACACGCCGCAGCGGCCGCCTCGACCATATCTGACCAAACCAATGCCTCAGCCTGCCCTAGCGGCAAAGCTGCGGTTGACTCGGTTGACAGGGGCAAACGGAGCATTGAACAAACCGGCTGAATCTGAATTGAAACGACCAACAGTGCCTAGATTTCCGACGCTGGCGTAACGGAACCGTGGCGAGCGAGCACTCAGATAAACTAGCGGGCTGCCTGCCAAACCTGCGGGGAAATTGACTCCCACGGATTGGCCTTTGGGCAAACCGGGAGGCGAAGTCTACCGGAAAACTCTGGATTTCGTGAAATTCTCATCTGAACCCCGTTCCAGGACTCTCATGAATCGAACTGAAGGTGCGGTGACGCCACGGGTGGGCGGCGAGGTCGCGGCAGCCGTGCCGAGCGACCGCGTGCTTGAGGCACTTGCAGTATCGCGGCGTGGCTGCGACGAATTGCTGGTGGCGTCGGAGTGGCAGGCGAAGCTTGAGCGAAGCGAAGCCACCGGCCAGCCCTTGCGGATCAAGCTGGGGCTCGACCCGACTGCGCCCGACCTTCATCTGGGCCACACGGTGGTGCTTAATAAGATGCGCCAGCTTCAGGATCTAGGGCATACCGTTATTTTTCTGATTGGCGATTTCACTGCGATGATCGGCGATCCGTCTGGCCGCAACAGCACCCGGCCACCGCTCACACGCGAGCAGATCGAGGAAAACGCCCGGACCTATTTCAATCAGGCCAGTCTCGTGCTTGACCGCGAGCGTACCGAGATCCGCTATAACTCTGAGTGGAGCGATCCGCTGGGCGCGCGGGGAATGATTCAGCTTGCCTCCCGTTATACCGTTGCGCGCATGATGGAGCGTGATGACTTCTCGCGCCGCTTCAAAGGTGGCGTACCGATCTCGGTACACGAGTTTCTTTACCCGCTCATGCAGGGCTACGACTCAGTCGCCCTGCGTTCCGATATCGAACTGGGCGGCACCGACCAGAAGTTCAACCTGCTGGTCGGGCGCGAGCTGCAACGGGAAATGGGCCAGGAGCCGCAGTGCATCCTGACCATGCCCTTGCTCGAGGGGCTCGACGGCGTCGACAAGATGTCGAAATCCAAGGGCAACTATGTGGGCATCAGCGAGCCGCCGGGCGAGATGTTCGGCAAGCTCATGTCGATATCTGACGAGCTGATGTGGCGTTATTTCGAGCTGCTGTCCTTCCGCAG
>CAZORB010000109.1:0-15776 GCA_964581825.1 uncultured Bordetella sp. | reverse complement strand
AGGCCCGGTACCGTTCACGCTGCTTGGCGAGCCAATTGTGCTGTTCCTCGACCCTAACGGCCAGCCCGCAGCGCTAAAAAACCGTTGCTGCCACCGCACCGCTCGCCTTTCAAAGGGGCGCTGCGATTCTGGCATTCTTGAATGCGGCTATCACGGTTGGCGCTACGACCGAAGCGACCGACCCCGATGCGCTGGTCGATACCCGCCGCCGCGGTGTTGAGTTCTCAATGGATAGCGACCGTCCGGGAATGCTGATTCGCAAGCAGCTGATGGAGTTGCTCGCGCAGCACGGTGAGCCGGAAATTCACGCGACAGCCTGACGACTGCAAACAGGAGGCAACGATGCAGGTGATGGTGCTGTTCTGTCATCCTGTGGAAACCAGCTTTCACGCGTCCCTACATTCTGACGTGGTGGCCGCGTTGCAGGCTGCAGGCCATCAGGTAGATGACTGCGATCTTTACGCCGAAGGCTTCAATCCGGTCATGTCGCGCGACGAGCGCCTGGGCTACCACGAAGAGCCTTCCAATATTGAGCCGGTTCGCGGATATGTTGAGCGGTTAAGGCGCGCCGAGGCGTTGGTGCTGTGCTTTCCGGTCTGGACCTTTGGGCCGCCGGCGATGCTTAAGGGCTTTTTCGATAGGGTGTTGATGCCTGGTGTGGCATTCGACATCAGCGATCCAGCCAATGTGAAGCCTGCGCTCACCAATATCCGAAAAATTGCTGGCATCACCACGTACGGGCGTCCGCGCTGGATGGCGATCTACATGGGCGATCCGCCCCGTCGAATTATTACCCGCTATCTGCCACGCCTCACAGGGCCTGGTGTTCGAACCGAATACCACGCGCACTATCACATGAATGTGGCAACCGAGCAGTCGCTTGCGAGGTTCAGGGCCAGGGTCGTTGATGCCATGCGCGCGTTCTAAGCGTGCGCTCATCAGCCCTGAATCAGGGTTGCACATCCAATGAGCGCGGGAAACGTGGCAAGCCAGGCCCAGAAGAAGCGATTCAGGCCAAAGAACCACCAGACCAGCAGATGAAACACGATACCGATCGCGCACCACAGGGTGGTGAGCCGCGGGTCAATCATTGCAAGCGGAAAAGCCGCTTCCCACAGGATGAATGCCCACGAGCAGATTGCTGCAATCGCTGGTTGCCTGAGCGGGCTTGTGGCGGAAAGCGGGCCGTACAGGCCGCCGTCGAGCAGTGCGGGTAGCGCCCGGCCGTTTCGCCAGCCGGCGTAGCGCAGCTTCACCATACCAGACAAAAAGTACGAACTCAGCGCCTGAATGCTGATCAGCCATAGTCCCGCCTGCCAGGCCAGGGACTCACCGAACCAGGGCGAGGCGAGGGCGGCCACTGCGATACCCGCAAGCACCGATAAGGTCATGAAATCAGAGCCGCCGTTGAAGGCGCCGCGCCAGCGGATTGAGATCAGCAGCTGGCTGGCGAGCAGCCCTGCTGCAACCGGAATCGTGGCGCCAACCCAGGGCAGGCTGAGTGCAGCCAGCAGATGCATCATGAGATGGGCTCGGTGGATACCGGGCTGATAAAGCCAGTCAAACAGGGACCGCACGGGTTTCGATGACGCACGAATGTCATCGCGCTGAATCGACCAGGGCCAGGGCGCGAGCAACTCGGATCCAGCTTGCAGTCGCAGGGCTTCGATCGACTGAACCACAAGGCTGATCGCAGTGAGCCAGAGCAGGGCCTGGCCTGCGTCGGTGATCGACAAAGTCATCTCGTCAGAGGCTGACTGTGCGCCGCGGGCAGGACAGGCGAGGTCAGCACGGCAGTGTCCGGTGTAGCCACCCCATAGGCCGGGATCAGCCGTATTTCGAACTGAATGTCGACCGCGCCAGGTGTGGATAAGCGCGCGCGCCTGCGCGCCAGTTCGCAGGCAAGGCGATAGCTGACGAGCGTCGTTACCGCGTCAGCCCCGTCGGCTTCCCTCAGATCAGCATAAAGATGCTCAACCAGGCTCTGATCCAGTAGCAGCCGATTGTTGTCAGCGTTATGAATCAGATCGACGAGCGCGCGGCGAGCGCGGGGCCGGTCGCCCTGCCAGGCAGACCATTGACCGTCGGGTCCGCAGGCTCGGACCAGCATCACGGGCAGCGCGCCAACCCGGTGGTAAAAGCGCCAGTTCGGGAGAACACTGCGAAGCAGAAACCACCATGGCCCCTGCAGCGCGCGCCCCCTGAAAAAAAGCGTCAGCCCAAGAAACGCGACGTAAACCAGAATGAGCAGAACCGGGTCGCTCATTGGATGTCAGCCTGGTCGGTGACGTGATCGCCCTCAATCCGCTTTAACGTTTCCGGCCTTTACAACCGCTGCCCATTTTGGGATCTCAGATCGGATAAATGCGGCGAACTCAGCAGGAGTGCCAGGCGCGGGTTCCGCCCCCATCGCCAGCGATTTCTCACGGACATCGGGCAGACGCATGACGCGTCCAACCTCTGCCGAGAGGCGATTGACAATCTCAGCGGGTATGCCGACGGGGCCGGCCAGACCGAACCAGCCCACCGCATCGTAGCCCGGCACGCCCTGCTCAGCCATCGTTGGCAATTCGGGTGCACTGATCGTACGCTGGGAACCCAATGTGGCGAGTCCGCGAACCTTACCGGCGCGAATATGCGGCAGGGCAGACGACAGGTCGACAAACGCTACGGGAATTGCACCGGTTAAGAGATCGGTCACCGCAGGCCCGCTGCCTTTGTAGGGCACATGCGTAAGTTGCGTCTGGGTCATCTGCTGGAACATTTCGCCGGACAGATGCATTGCCGTGCCATTACCGGCCGAGCCAAAGGAGAGCGCACCTGGCTTCGCGCGGGCCTGCGCGATCAGATCGGCCACCGACCGCACTGTACTGTCTGCAGGCACCGCGGCTACCATCGGAATCAGCGCGATCATTGAGATCGGCTGGATATCTTTTTGGGGGTCGTAAGGAAGCTTGGGCATCAGCGACAGGTTGATGGCCATCGCACCGGCTGGCGCCAGAAAAATCGTATGGCCATCAGGGGCTGACTTAACGCCCTGGTCGATACCGATCGTTGCGCCGGCACCGGGACGGTTTTCAACAATGACCTGCTGACCGAACGTGCGCGACATTTCCGCTGCGAGCAGCCGCGAAAGGGCGTCGGCGCTTCCGCCCGGGGGAAACGGGACGATGGTTCGAATCGGGCGGCTAGGCCAGTTCGCGGACTGGGTCTGAGCCTGTAAAGGGATTACTGCGAGTGCGCACAGTGCAATCGCAAGTGCCTGGGCGGTGAGCTTTCCGAGCAGCGGAGGTGGCAAGCGGCGGCGGGTCATCAGGCACTCCTGGTGAGTATTTCTGGGGCGGGAACTTTAGGCGAAAGCCCGTACACTGTCCATGTTGCGCAGAGTTGGCCGCGGCCCGAATGAATCTTCATCGACTCGACCTGGTTTCCATTGCGCTGCTGGTCCGAGTGGTTAGAACCGGCAGCATCAGCAAAGGCGCCGAGCAGGCGCATCTCGCGCTTGCGGCAGCCAGCCGACGAATTGCCGATCTCGAAGCTGCGATTGGCGTGCCGCTTCTCGAGCGGCACTCCCGAGGAATTCGCCCGACCGCTGCGGGCGAAGCACTGGTCGCGCATGCGCAGCGCATTCTCGGTGAGGTCGATCGTCTGGCCGCAGATCTGTCTGATCATGCGCGCGGCGTGGTGGGCGTGGTTCGCCTATGGGCGAACACCTCCGCGGTCACGCAGTTTTTGCCGGCCGATCTCGCAGCCTTCAGCGCCATTCATCCGCGGATTCGGATCGAACTCCACGAGCACGACAGCAGCGAAGTAGTCATGGCCGTTCTGGACGGGCGCGCCGAAATCGGTCTGTTTGCAGAGCGGGTTGATCCGCTCGGTCTCAAGACACTCCGCTACCGGCGCGACCGGCTGGTGCTGGTGGTGCCCAAAGGACACGCACTGGCGCGCCGCAAGCGTGTCGCGCTCGCCGATCTGGTGGATCACGACTTTGTGAGCCTGTCGCAGGGTACTTCGCTGGCTCAGCGGCTGTCAGCAGAGGCGGGCGCCGCAGGCTTGTCGCTGCGGGTTCGCGTGCACGTGAGAAGCTTCGATGCAATGTGCCAGATGGTGGCCGCGGGGCTGGGTATTGCTGTGCTGCCGCTGGCGGCGGTTCAGCCGCATATCCGCTCCATGGGCCTGGTTCGCGTTGATCTGACGGGTGATTGGATCGAGCGCGAACTGCTGATCGGAATCCGCGACATGGACCGGCTGTCGCGAAGCGCTCGCCTCATGCTCGCCCACCTCGAGTCAGCAGCCGCCCATTAGCCTTCGCGTTTTGCGAAGGCTGGGTCGCCGACATCGCGATTCTCCGGCCGGGTGTGCGCAACTAGGATGCTGCGCATCTCAATGCCTCGCCCGGGGAGATGCTCGATGAAAGCGCTGGTTTCTTCGTTACTCGCTGCGGTGTTGAGCAGCGCCTGCCTCGCCACCCTGCAGGCTGCCGAGCCGCCCTCGCAGACTCGTAAACCTGTCACGCTGATTGTCCCGCAGGCGGCCGGGGGAGCGAACGACGCGATTGCGCGGATCCTCGCGCAAAAGCTCGCAGAGCAAACCGGTACTCAATGGATCGTCGACAACCGCCCGGGCGCTGGTGGCAACATTGGAACGGCACTTGCGGCGCGTGCCAAGGCCGACGGACAGACGCTGCTTCTCACGGTCAATAGCGCCCACGTCATCAACCCGGCGCTTTACCGCAACACCGGATTCGACCCCGTGCGTGACTTTGAGCCGGTGACACCGGTTGCAACCGCCGGCTATGTGCTGGT
The DNA here is from genome assembly GCA_964581825.1 of uncultured Bordetella sp. Classification (GTDB taxonomy): domain Bacteria; phylum Pseudomonadota; class Gammaproteobacteria; order Burkholderiales; family Burkholderiaceae_E; genus SYIM01. Next base: position 10,971 of record CAZORB010000109.1, on the reverse strand, counting down.
GGCCAATCCGTCGTTTCCCGCATCCAGCGTCAGCGAGCTGGTCGCGCAGGCCAGGCGCCAGCCCGGCAAGATCATGATTGGCTCGGCGGGCAATGGGACCCTCAACCACCTGATTGGCGAGATGCTGGGTAAGGCCGCCGGCATCGATATGGTTCATGTGCCGTACAAAGGCGCTGCCGCTGCAGTGACAGATCTTCTGAGCGGCCAGGTACAGGTTTCGGTGCAGAGTTTGCCGTCGGCGATTGCCTTCATTGGAAGCGGCAAGCTACGCGTTTTAGGCGTGGTGAACGAGTCGCGGGTGGCTGCGTTACCGAACGTGCCCACCATCGGCGAAACGATTCCGGGATTTGGTTCAACACCCTGGTATGGAGTGCTGGCCCCTGCGGGGACGCCCCAGGCGATCGTCAGACGACTGCACCGAGAGATCGCGACCGCACTCGCGACGCCCGATACCGTTGAGAAGCTGGCCTCTAAGGGCTGCGAACCCTTTACCAGCTCGCCAGCCGCCTTCGCAGAACTGATCGCCGCCGATCTACCGCGCTGGTCAAAGATCGTTCGCGAGTCGGGCGCTACGATTGATTAATCAATCTGTGAATCGGAATAAGAAGGACGTGTCATGAGTTCGATTCCACTTGCGAACCAAGCTGCAGACCTGTCATCGCCTCAAGCACTCGCCGGTCTCCGCGTGATCGAGATGGGTCAGTTGATCGCAGGCCCATTTGCCGGCAAGACGCTGGCCGACTTTGGGGCCGATGTCATCAAAATCGAGCCGCCCGGGCAGGGGGATCCGCTTCGCAACTGGCGGCTGATCAAGGATGGAACGTCGGTGTGGTGGCAAGTGCAGTCGCGGAACAAGCGCTCCATTGCACTGGATCTGCGCACAGTCGAGGGGCAGGACATTGCCAGGCAGCTGATCGCAAGCGCCGACGTTCTGATCGAAAACTTTCGGCCGGGTACGCTCGAGTCGTGGGGCATGGACTACCCGACGCTGTCGAAGACCAATCCGGGGTTGATCATGCTGCGGATTTCAGGCTATGGGCAGACGGGGCCCTACCGCGATCTGCCAGGCTTCGGCGCGATTGGTGAAGCGATGGGGGGGCTTCGGCACCTGACGGGTGAGACAGGGCGTTTGCCGGTTCGCTGCGGTATTTCGATTGGTGACACGCTGGCAGCGCTGCACGGCACCATCGGCGTGTTAACTGCGCTTCATCACCGGTCGGCAAACGGCGGGCGCGGACAGGTGATCGACGTTGCATTGTATGAGTCCGTGTTCAACGTGATGGAAAGCCTGATTCCCGAGTACGACGCGTTTGGCGTGGTGCGAGAGCCCGCTGGTTCAGCGCTGCCTGGCATTGCGCCATCGAATGCCTACGCGTGCAGCGACGGCGCCGTGCTCATCGCAGGCAACGGTGACAGTATTTTCAAGCGGCTGATGGTGACGATCGGGCGTGCTGACCTGGGCGATGACCCAGAGTTGGCCGACAACGCCGGACGCGTTGCGCGCGCTGCCGAGCTCGATCAGGCGATCGGTACCTGGACCCGACAACGATCGGTGGCCGAGGCACTTGAGACACTCGGGCGAGCCAAGGTGCCCGCCGGGCGGATCTACACAGCGAAGGATATTGCTGAGGATCCCCACTACCAGGCGCGCGAGATGCTGCACCGCCAGGTCACCCGTGACGGCGACGAGATCCTGGTTCCAGGTGTCGTGCCTAAGCTCTCCGCCACGCCCGGCGCGGTTCGTCGGCCGGCGCCCAGGCTGGGCGAGGATCGCGATTCAGTACTTTCCGAGATAGGGATCAGCGCGGAACAGCGACAGGCACTTCAGTTGCAGGGCATCATTGGATGAAACGATTTCCCTTTTGATGCATAAGGTTTTTAGTGACCGGCGGCCGCGCGCACTCCAACCTCAGCGCTGCACCCGCAAACGGTCACCTGACGATTGCGGAGACGAACTGCGCCTGACCTCAGGCCTTTATTGAATAACCAGGAGGAGAAGCCGATGCCCCGTTACACCCTCAACGTGAACGGCAAGACACAGAGCGTTGAAGCTGACGCCGATACGCCGTTGCTTTATGTACTGCGCAACGATTTGCAGCTGAACGGACCCAAGTTCGGATGCGGTCTGGCGCAATGCGGAACCTGTACCGTGCATCTGAACGGCGAAGTTGCCCGCTCGTGCTCGGTTCCGGTATCGGCGGTTGGCGGGCGCGCCATCACTACCCTTGAAGGCCTGATGGTGGATGGCAAGCCGGGGCGTGTGCAGCAGGCATTCATTGATGCGCAGGCAGTCCAGTGCGGTTACTGCACCAACGGTATGGTCATGGCGACTGCAGCGCTCATCGCCACGAACCGCAACCCCAGCGACGCGCAGATCAATGACGCGCTTGCCGGAAACCTGTGCCGCTGTGGCACCCAACAGCGGATCTGCGCGGCAGTCAAGCGCGCAGCCCAGGCCGCCTGAGGAGACCCGCCATGACGATGACTATCGATCGCCGCCAATTCCTGAAGGCGGGCGCCGCCGGCACGCTTACTGTCGGCTTTTCACTTGGCGTTGCCGCAGGCAATGCCTCCGCTGCGAACGTTCCCGCTGCCAAGGTCGTTGCCAAAGACCAGGTTGACGCATTCCTGGTCATGCACCGCGACGGCCGGGTTGAGGTGTATGTCGGTAAGGTTGATCTGGGTACCGGTACCCGCACCGCGCTGTCGCAAATCGCAGCTGATGAACTGGACGTACCGTTTAACCGCATCACCATGCACATGGGCGACACTGGCACCACGCCAGATCAGTGGCTCACCGGCGCCAACATCACCATTCAACAGGGGGGTGGCGAACTGCGCCGTGCCTGTGCCACGGCACGCGCCGCACTGCTGGGTCGGGCTGCCGAACGGCTGAAAGTGTCAGCGTCCGACCTGGTGGCCTCGGACGGGATCGTCCGCGTCCGTAACGACCCGTCGAAATCAGTGGCCTATACCGATTTGATCGGCGACGGCCGATTTGAACTCAAGGTCAACGACAAGATCCAGCTGAAGCCGGTTGCCGAGTACAAAGTGATCGGAAAGCCGATCGCCCGCGTCGATATCCCCGACAAGGTCACCGGTCGCTTCGAATTCGTTCACGACGTGCGAGTGCCCGGTATGTTGCATGCGCGTGTCATTCGACCAGACGATATTGGCGCCAACCTGCTGTCCTTCGACGACTCAGGGGCCCGCAAGGTCCGGGGCTTCGTGCAAACCGTTCGTAAAGGAAACTTCCTTGCGGTGCTCGCCACCGACGAATGGTCGGCCATCAAAGCATCGCGCGCCGTGTCAGTGAACTGGGGAGCCGCGCAACTGCTTCCCGAGCAGTCCACCGTCTTCCAAACCTGGCGCCAGCGTCATGTTGCCAAGGAAGAAGCCACGCAAAAAGCTGGCGATATCGCTGCGGGCTTTACCGCAAGCGCCAAGCGGATCAAGGCAAGCTATGAGTTCGCGGTGCAGACGCACGCGTCGCTGGGCCCCTCCTGCGCGGTTGCCGACTTCAAAGACGGCAAGCTCCTGGTGTGGTCGGCCTCACAGGCCACGCATTCGATGATGGACGAGCTTGCCGGCATCACGGGCGTGCCGCGTAACGCGATTCGGGTGGTGTATTGCGAAGGCTCTGGCTGCTACGGACGAAACGGCCATGAGGACGCCACGGCCGATGCCGCACTCATTTCGACGCTGGTGGGCAAGCCGGTACGTGTGCAGTGGATGCGCGATGACGAAACAGCGCGCGCGCCCAAGAGCCCGCCGCGTGCGATGGACTTCGAAGCGGGTCTGGATGCGCAGGGCAATGTGGTGGCCTGGAAAGGCGATTTCCACATTGCGCTTAACCATATCGCAGCCTTCAAGCCGCTCGATTTCCCGCTGCTTGCGGCGACCGATATTGGTCAGAGCAAGCCCGGTAACTGGGTGGGGTTCCTGTTTCAGAATGCGGGGCAGCCGTATCCCTTCCCGAACATCGCGGTGAACACGCGACATATCTCGGAGGCATTCTTCCGATCGTCGCATCTGCGCTCGCCGGGTCGTATCGAGAACAGCTTCGCCAATGAATCGTTCATGGACGAACTGGCCTTTGCAGCGAAGGCGGATCCCGCCGAGTACCGGCTGCGTGTGCTGAAAGATGCGCGCGGACTGGAAGCCCTGCGTGCGGTGCTGAAGAAAGCCGGCTGGCAGACCCGGGTCGGCCATAACGCGGCGGGTGGCTCTGGCGATGTGCTGAAAGGGCGTGGCGTGTCCTACGTTCGGTACAACAATGCCACCACCTACGTCGCAGCCGTTGCCGAAGTCGAAGTTCAGCGCAAAACCGGCGAAGTCAGGGTGACACGGGTGTGTGTGTCGCACGACTGCGGCCAGATCATCAACCCCGACGGTCTGATCAATCAGATCGAAGGCGGCGTGATCCAGACCGTCAGCCGCACGCTGATGGAGCAGGTCAACTGGACGCGCGCCCGCGTGACCAGTGTTGACTGGGCAAGCTACCCGATCCTGCGCTTCCACGACGCGCCCAAGGTGGAGGTGGTGCTGATCGATCGGCCGAACGAGCAGCCTTGGGGTGCCGGTGAGCCGACCCCCACCGCCATTCCGGCAGCCGTTGCCAATGCGATCTTTGATGCCACGGGGGCGCGCCTGCGCTCGGTGCCGATCACCCCTGACAAGGTGAAGGCAGCCATGGCACAAGGGCCTGCCCGCGCGTGATGCGCACTGCCAGCCCGGCGCATCCGCGCTGGGCTGGCGGTTCACTTTGACAGCTCAGCTCGCGAGCGTGATCTTCGCTTCGCGAATCACTTCACCCCACAGTTTGAAGTCTGCCCGCATTGCGTCCGCAATGCCCTCTGGGGGGATCTTGCCGGCTTCTTCGATGCCAGCTTTGGCAAGCGCCGCGACCACTTCGGGTTCGGCAATGATCGATCTGAGTGCGCGTCGAAGGGTGTCGAGCGCCACCTGCGGGATGCCGGCGGGGGCGACGAAACAGTTCCACGGCTTGGCATCGAACCCATCAAACCCCTGCTCGGCAATGCTTGGTACATCAGGCAGTACGCTGATCCGTTGCCGCATGGCCCCGCCCAGTGCGATCAGTTTGCCCGCCTGAATGTGTTGTAGCGCCGGGCCCACTGTTGACACTGCCAGATCAACTTGCCCGCCCAGCAGATCGGCCACGTACTGGACTGCGCCTTTGTAGGGGACATGATTCATCTGAATGCCCGCCTTGAGTTTGAATAGCTCAGCGATCAGATGATGTGGTGACGCAATGCCAGCGCTTGCGTGGTTCAGCTTGCCGGGGTTTGCTTTGGCGTAGGCCACCAGCTCGCGAATCGAGCGCGCGGGAACGCTGGGATGTGCCACCACGACAAATGGGATGGCCCCAAGGTGCGCAAGTGGTACGTAGGCGTTGATCGGGTCGTAGTTGATTTTGCGCAGGTTCGGCACGTAAGCGAAACCCGTGCTGTCATAGAGCAGGAAGGTGTATCCGTCGGGCGTTGCGCGCGCGCCGGCCTCATTACCGATCATCGTGCTGGCGCCAGGCCGATAGTCGAGAATAATGGGTTGGCCGAGAACCTTTTCGAGCCGGCCCGAGACGATGCGCGACCAGGAGTCTGCACCGCCACCCGCAGGGTAGGGCACGATCAAGCGGATCGGCTTGTCTGGCCATGTCTGCGCGTGTACCCAGGGGGCCGATACCAATGGGGTGCTGGCGATTGCGCCAATCAGGCGTCTGCGGGATATGCTGCTTTCGGTCACTGCCTCGCTCCTTCTGCATGTTGCTTTACGAACTAGGGTAGAATCAACATGCTAGACGCATACCCGTTATCTCTCAATCGGCGCTTTGGTTGCGCGCTGTCGGCTTGTTCGGCGGTTCCGGTCAATCCCCTTAGGTGAGTTTTCGTGGGTGTTTCTGCACGTCGCGCAGGCATCCTGTCTGCCGAAAACTCTCCAAAGGAAATCGACATGGCCAGGGAAACCGGTATCGTCAAATGGTTCAACGAAAGCAAGGGCTTCGGCTTCATCGCGCCCGACAACGGTGGCAAAGATCTGTTTGCCCACTTCAAGGAAATCGAAGGTTCGGGTTTCCGTACGCTTCAGGAAAACCAGAAAGTTGAGTTCGAAGTGGTGCAAGGCCAGAAAGGCCCCGCCGCCTCGCGTATTCGCGTCGTTTAATTCGCGCGAGTAAGTAGTCTCACCAGATCGACGGTCGGGCGGCCGGTGGCCGCCTCGATCGCCGACTGGAACACCGGCATATTCGTGCACTCCAGCACGATGGTTCTTACCGCCGGATGAGCGGACACCAGGCGCATAGCGGCCTCGACCACGTTCTGCTCAGCCTCCCCCCAGTTCATCGTTGGCTCGTCGTTCATGATTCGGCGATGAAACTCGCACCCGGCGCTTATGCCTTCAATGGGCGTGCCCGGTGGAACGCCCGCTGCAGCCAGCAGCTGGTCATCTAAAGATTCGGCGCTGAAGGTCAGAACACCTGGGCGATCGCTGTCAGCACAGGCCAGCAGCGCAGAACTGATCACGGGAACCTCCAGTGCCTGCTGCAGTTCGCTTTGGAATCGGGCGAGAAACCCGCAGCTTGTTCCGATGCGTTGCGCGCCTCGCGCGACCAACTGCCTGCCTGCTGCGATAAAAGGTTCGAGCAAGCCCTCGGCTGCTGCTTCGACGACTCGGTGCGCCGTAGCGCCCGGCACCTTCTGATAAATCGGTTCGGCCCCGTAGCGGCGAAAGCTGTCTGGATGTCCGATGTCGCCAGGTGGACGGGGAAAGCGGGTATCGAGCATCAGGATGCCAATCCGAACCCTGCCATCAGACTGCTTCAAACTTTGTTTTCCTTGACTGGGATTGCGGCCAGTGTGCCATGATTGCGCGTCTCAACCGCGCCGGTAGATCGCTGCCGGCTCAACCAGGAGTTGCCGATGAAGCCGCGTTTTCTGCTTGCGATCGCTGCATTTGCCGCAGCGTCGACTGTCTCCGCGCAGACCCGATGGGATTTGCCCGCCGCCTATCCGGCCGGCAACTATCACACCCAAAATATTCAGCAGTTCGCCGAGGACGTCGACAAGGCTACCAATGGTGCGCTCAAGATCACCGTGCATGCCAACGCGTCGCTGTTCAAGGCCCCAGAAATCAAGCGGGCGGTGCAGGGCGGGCAGGCGCAGGTCGGTGAAATCCTGCTCGCGAATTTCCAGAATGAGTGGCAGCTGTTTGGTGCGGACGGCTTGCCGTTTCTTGCCGACAGCTTCGATCAGGCAAACAAGCTCTACAAGGCGCAGCGCCCGTTCCTTGAGAAGAAACTGGGCGAGCAGGGAATGATGCTGCTCTACTCCGTGCCGTGGCCGCCTCAGGGCATCTATGTAAAGAGGCCAATCAACTCGGCGGCTGATCTCAAAGGTATCAAGTGGCGTGCCTACAGCCCGGCCACTGCGCGAATCGCCGAGCTGGTGGGCGCGCAGCCCGTGACTGTGCAGGCGGCGGAGCTGTCGCAAGCCATGGCAACAGGGGTGGTCGAGAGCTACATGTCATCGGGCTCTACCGGCTACGACACCAAAACCTACGAGCACATTAAGTTCTGGTACGACACCCAGGCATGGTTGCCCAAGAACGCAGTGATCATGAATCGTGCTGCGTTTGAAAAGCTCGCGCCAAACGTTCGCGATGCAGTGCTGAAGGCGGCTGCTTCGGCAGAGACCCGTGGCTGGGAGATTGCCAAAGTCAAGAACCTCGAAACGCTCGACCTGCTGCGGAAAAACGGCATGACTATTGCCGCACCGTCTGCGCAGCTGAAGGCTGACATGCAGAAGGTAGGCGAGACCATGCTGAAAGAGTGGCTTGACAAGGCGGGCGCCGAGGGTAAGGCGCTGGTGGACGCCTATCGCAAGCTCTGATGCGCTCGTTTCTGGACCGACTCTATGACGGCGCGGCAGCTCTTGCCGCGCTGTTCATGGTGGCACTGCTGGCGATGGTGCTTACATCGATCTTCGGGCGCGAGTTCGGATTTCATGTTCGAGGTACCGACGCTTATGCCGGCTACTTCATGGCGGCAAGTGGGTTTCTAGCGCTTGCTCACACGCTCAAGCGTGGCGAACATATTCGCGTCACGCTGCTCACCGGCCGTCTTCGTGGCGCCGCGTTGCGTCGTCTTGAGCTGTGGGCGCTTGGGCTGGCCGGTTTGTTAAGTCTGCTGCTGGCGTTTTACAGCGTAAGGCTCTGCTGGCAGTCCAAGCTTTTTAACGATATTTCCACGAGTAATGACGCTACGCCGCTGTGGATTCCACAGTTATCGATGGCGGCAGGTTCGGTCATTCTGTTTATCGCATTAGTGGATGAGTGGGTGCTCGAGTTTCGCGGTTTGCGGCGCTCGGGTGGTCCCGATCAGCCTTTGCACAACGAGTGAGCAGCAGGTGGACGACCTTCTCATTACCGGACTCCTGATCCTCACACTGTTTCTCATCCTGGGCTCGGGCGTCTGGATCGGTCTGGCGCTCTCCGGGGTGGCGTGGGTCGGCATGCAGCTCTTTAGCAGCCGCCCCGCGGGGGACGCGATGGCGGTCACGATCTGGGGATCCTCATCAAGCTGGACGCTGACCGCCTTGCCGCTATTCATCTGGATGGGCGAAATTCTGTTTCGTACCCGTCTCAGCCAGGACATGTTCCACGGACTGGCCCCCTGGCTGCAATCACTACCTGGCCGATTGCTGCATACCAACGTCGCCGGCTGCACGATTTTTGCGGCGGTGTCGGGTTCGTCGGCCGCCACCTGCGCCACGATCGGGAAAATGACGTTGCCCGAGCTCAACCGGCGGGGCTATCCGGAAGGGATGGTCGTGGGCACGCTGGCCGGCGCGGGAACCCTGGGGCTCCTGATTCCGCCTTCGATCATCATGATCGTCTATGGCGTGACTGCGGATGTATCGATCGCCAAGCTCTTCATCGCCGGTGTCATTCCGGGTTTGATGCTGGCGGGTCTCTTTTCCGCATACATCATTGTCTGGGCGCTGCGTAATCCGGGGTTGATTCCAGCCGCCGAACGTAGCTATAGCTTTATCGAGAAGATTCGAGAGTCTCGCACCCTGATTCCGGTGGTGCTGCTGATCGCAGCAGTGCTGGGCTCAATCTACACGGGCATTGCAACGGCCACTGAAGCGGCAGCGGTAGGCGTTGTGGGCGCGCTGGTGCTGTCGGCGGTTCAGGGAACACTCAACTGGGCCAGCTTTCGCGATGCCTTGATGGGCGCGACGCGCCTGTATTGCATGATCGCGCTCATTCTGGCGGGCGCGGCCTTTCTCACGCTGTCGATGGGTTACATCGGGCTGCCGCGTCATCTGGCCGAGTGGATTGCAGAACTTGGGCTCAGCCAGTTCGAACTGATCGCGGTACTGACCGTGTTCTACATCGTGCTGGGATGTTTTCTGGATGGTATTTCGATGGTGGTGCTCACGATGGGCGTGATCATGCCCACGGTGACCAAGGCGGGCATTGACCCGATATGGTTCGGTATCTTCATCGTGCTGGTGGTGGAAATGGCGCAGATCACGCCGCCAGTGGGTTTCAATCTGTTTGTATTGCAGGGCATGACCGGGCGTGAGCTACCCTGGATCGCTCGCGCCACGCTACCGATGTTTGGCGTAATGGTGTTTGCGGTGCTGCTGCTGTACTGGTTTCCGGGGCTCGCCACCTGGCTTCCGGAAAAGATGATGCGCTAGCCAACCTTACGCATTGATCGCAGCCATTAGTCGCTCGCGAGTCAGCGGCAGATCGTTCACCCTAATACCCAGAGCCTGTTTCACTGCGTTGCCGATCGCCGCAGCAGTGGGACCATGCGCGCACTCGCCCGCGCCGAGGGGCGCCTCGTCTGACGCGTCGATCAGAACCACGTCAACGCGCGGCTGCGATGAAAAACCAAGAATCGGATAGGCGGACCAGTCCGCGCAAATCGGGCCTTCTGTGCGGTCAAATCGCATCGCTTCCAGCAGCGTCCAACTGCATGCCTGTAAGGCTCCGCCTTCCAGCTGGTTGCGTGCGCCGTCGGGGTTGATGACCAGCCCGAGATCAGCCACTACGATCAGTCGCCGAACGCTTACCGCTTCAGCGACCTCGATGTCAGCGGCGACCGCGCACCAGGCTCCTGTGTTCTTGTAGTGCGCAAAGCCAATGCCGGTGCCGACTGCTGCACCAGAGACAGCGCTGTCGGAGCCGGATGAATTGCGCTGGATCTGAACCGCCAGTGTTTCGAGCACGCGGCGCGCCCTCGGATGGTCGAGGTGGGCGAGTCGGAAGGCGATCGGATCCTGTTGAGCGAGCGCTGCAAGATCGTCGATCGCAGACTCGATGGCGAAGACATTGCCGAATGCACCGAGCGAGCGCAAAGCGGAGGTGCGAAGCGGCATCGTACGAACTCTGTGGTTCACCACCTTCAGCGTCTCGAACCGATAGGCCGGAATCGCGTTGCGTTCCGAACCGCCCCCGGCAGCGAGCGCGGCATTGACCGCCTCTCGTGGCTCGAACCGATTCGAAGCGATTTCAGTGGCTGCGAGCAGCGTGGGTGTGGGCGCGCGGCCTGGGCGAAGACTGTGTCCTGCGCTCCAAACCTCGTGCTCCCAGCGCGTGATGCGACCGCCATCCATCCAGGCGCGAATCTGCATGGTCATCGCTGAACCCAGCGGTGCACGAATGAACTCGTCACGCCGCGACCAGAGCACGCGCACCGGTGCGTTGACGGCGCGAGCAATCAACGCGGCGTCCAGCGCCACATCGTCGGCCCCGTTGTGCCCGTAGCAGCCTGCGCCCTCGGCGTGATAAACCGTAATTTCGGCGTCTGGAAAGAGCAGTGCAAGATCTGCGCGCAGGTTGTAGGGGCCCTGGCTGTGCGTCCATACCTCGAGCTGCTGGCCGGTCCATTGCGCGATGGCGCAGGAGGGCATGAGGGAGGCGTGGGCGATGAAGGGTTTGGTG
>CAZORB010000108.1:0-15828 GCA_964581825.1 uncultured Bordetella sp. | reverse complement strand
GCCACGTTCTCGGTGATCACCGTGCCGTCGACGATCAGCGCGGGCACCTTGCCCTTGGGGTTGATCTTCAGGTATTGCGGCTGGTGGTGTTCGCCTGCAGCCATGTTCAGGTCTAGCGTGTCGAAGGCAGCGCCCGCTTCTTTGAGCAGGATGTAAGGGGCGATGGCGCAGGCGCCGGGGGCAAAGGCAAGCGTGATCTTCATGGCGGATAATCGCTGGTAATGAGTCAGGTTGTCATTATCGGCGCGGGCGTGATCGGCGCCTGTTGCGCGCTTACGCTGCTCTCCGATGGGCACGATGTTACCGTCATTGAGCCTGGCGAGCCCGGTGGTGCGCAGTCGGCAAGTTACGGCAACGGGGCGTGGCTCAGCACCGCATCGGTCGTGCCCATGTCGCTGCCCGGCCTCTGGCGAAACATCCCTGGTTATCTGCTCGACCGAGATGGGCCGCTGGTCATTCGAGCGTCGGCCCTGCCACGGCTCGCGCCCTGGCTGATCAGGTTCCTGGCTGCTGGGTGGCGGATTGAGGCGGTTGAACGAACCGCGCGCGCACTCTCCGCGTTGCTTGAGGACGCGCCATCCCGCCATCAGGCACTCGCCCAGGCGGCGGGTGTCGAGCATCTGGTGGTCCGCAGCGGCCTCACCTACGCGTACCCGTCGCGGGCGCACTTCGAAGCCGAAGCGCTTGCATGGCGGCTTCGGCAGGCGCAGCGAGTGATCTGGCGCGAGCTCGATGCCGACGACCTGCGCGGCCACACCCCAGCCCTTGCGCCCTCTTACACATTCGGCATCGAAGTGCCCGCGGGTGCGCATTGCCGCAATCCTGGCGGGTATGTTGCCGCGTTGGTGTCGCTTGCCCGTTCGCGTGGTGCCCGATGGGTAAGCGGTGCTGCAACGGGTTTTGTTTTTGAGGGGGGTCAGCTGCGCGCGGTTAAGGTGGGCGCAGGTGACGCTGTGCCTGCCAAGTTTGCGGTGATCAGCGCAGGCATCGATGCTGCGTCGCTTGCGCGGCAGGCGGGATGTCACGTGCCGCTTGAAAGTGAGCGCGGCTATCACATTGTGCTGCCCGCCGACGGCCTTTCCATGCGCACGCCACTCATGCCATCCGACGGAAAAATGGCGGTCACGCAGACCGAGCAGGGTCTTCGTGTCTCGGGGCAGGTTGAGCTTGCGAGCCGATCCGCGGCACCCGATTGGCGTCGTACGGAGGTACTGCTTCGTCATGCCAGACGCCTGTTCCCCACCCTTGATTTTCCCCATTCGAGCGATGCAACTCCCCGGTGGCTGGGCCATCGGCCCTCCACGCCAGACGGGCTGCCGGTGCTTGGCGCATGCAACCCATCGGGCCAGGTGTTTTGCGCCTTTGGGCATGGCCACGTCGGCCTGGCGGCCGCGCCGGCCAGCGCTGAATTAATTGGTGATCTGATCGCGGGTCGCCAGCCCCGGATCGATCCGGCGCCGTATCGCGCGTCAAGGTTCGCCGGAAGCTGATCTGGGTGCTCTTGTCACCGTACTGTCATCTGATCTTTCGATGATTGTCGAATTACAGTTGAATTCGCCGATGGAGAACCACAGATGAGAGTTGGCATCAATGGCATGGGGCGGATCGGACGCCTCGCCCTGCGCGCCGCGCACGGTGCGGCTGAGCGCCCCGCTGGCGACCCGCGAGCAGGTAACCGTCTCGAGGTGGTCCACCTGAACGAGCTCAAGGGCGGTGCTGCTGCCACCGCCCACCTGCTTGAATTCGACAGTGTGCAGGGTCGCTGGCGCGAGTCGATTGCGGTCGAGGGCGATGCAGCGGTGCGGGTGGGGGATCGCCGGCTGGGATTTTCGTCGCACGCGGTTGCAGCCGATATTCCCTGGGGTGATCTCGGCGTTGATCTGGTGCTGGAGTGCACGGGCAAATTTCTGACGCCCGAAACACTTCAGGGCCACCTCGATCGTGGTGCCAAGCGGGTAATCGTAGCCGCACCGGTCAAGGTTGGCGACGTGCTCAACATCGTCGTGGGCGTCAATGACCACCTGTACGACAGAAGCCGTCATCGCATCGTGACTGCTGCCTCCTGCACCACGAACTGCTTGGCGCCTGTGGTCAAGGTGGTGCACGAGCATCTCGGGATTCGTCATGGCCAGATCACCACGATTCACGATCCCACCAATACGAATGTAGTGGTGGATGCGCCGCACAAAGACCTGCGCCGCGCGCGCAGCGCCATGCTGAGCCTCGCGCCCACCACGACGGGTAGCGCCACCGCAATCGCGCTGATCTATCCTGAACTGAAGGGCAAGCTGAACGGCCATGCGGTCAGAGCACCGGTGCTGAACGCATCGCTGACCGACTGTGTGTTCGAACTCAAGCGTGAAACCTCATCGGCCGAGGTGAATGCGCTGTTTGCTGAGGCCGCGCGGGGTGCACTCGCTGGCATTCTCGGCTATGAAGAGCGTCCGCTAGTCAGCGCCGATTACGCCCGTGATACACGAAGTGCGGTCGTGGACGCGCTCTCAACCATGGTCACTGACGGCACGCTTCTAAAGGTTTACGCCTGGTACGACAACGAGATGGGTTACGCCTGCCGCATGGTTGATCTGGCCTGCCAGCTTGAGCGTGCGGGCCTATGAGCAAGCGATGAACTCAGGCACCCGTAACTACGCGATCGTCACGGCCGCTTACTGGGGATTTACGCTCAGCGACGGTGCGCTGCGGATGCTGGTGCTGCTGCACTTTTACCGGCTTGGCTACTCGCCCTTCACGCTCGCGTTTTTGTTTCTGCTGTACGAGGCGATGGGTGTGGTGGCCAATCTGGTGGGAGGCTGGCTTGCCACCCGATTCGGCATTGCGCGGATGCTCGCGGTCGGTCTGGCTACACAGATCACCGGGTTTGTGCTGCTGTCTGTGCTGTCTCCAAACTGGACCGTCGCCATGTCGGTGGCCTGGGTGGTCGTGGCTCAGGGAATCTGTGGCGTCGCCAAAGACCTCACGAAAACGGCGAGTAAATCGGCGATCAAACTGACGGCAGGAGACGCATCAGGGCGGTTGTTCAAGTGGGTGGCGTTTTTTACTGGCAGCAAGAACGCCATGAAAGGTGTGGGTTTCTTCCTGGGCGGGGTTTTGCTGCAGACGCTAGGCTTTCAGCAGTCGCTCTGGACCATGGCGGGCCTGCTCCTGCTGGTTTTTCTGGGTGTGCTGATGTTCGTGCCCCGCCTCATGGGACAGAGCAAGGCGTCGAAGTCGGCGAAGGAGCTGTTCGCCAAGAATCGCGGCATCAACCTGCTTGCGGCGGCACGCGTCGCGCTCTTTGGTGCGCGCGACGTCTGGTTCGTGGTTGGGGTGCCCGTGTTTCTTTATTCGGCTGGCTGGACGTTCAGCATGGTGGGTGGTTTTCTTGCGCTCTGGACAATCGGCTACGGTGCGGTGCAGGCCCTTGCGCCCTTACTGGTTCGTCGCAGCGACGACGGGTTGAGCGCGGAAGTTCCCGCTGCCAGGCTCTGGTCCGCGCTTCTGGCGATCGTGCCGCTGGTGTTGTGGGCCCTCGTGTTTGCACAGGTGCCCCATCTGGAGTGGGTCGTGGTGACCGGCCTGGCTGTGTTCGGATTTGCGTTTGCAGTCAATTCATCGGTGCATTCGTATCTGGTTCTTGCTTATGCGGGCTCCGAGAAAGCGGCTGAGGATGTGGGGTTCTATTACGCAGCCAACGCGATGGGTCGCTTCTTCGGAACGCTGATGTCGGGTCTGCTGTACCAGTGGGGAGGTCTTTCGTGGGCGCTGGCGGGGTCTGCACTGATGCTGGCGATCTGCTGGGCCGTGACGCTTGCACTGCCCACCCGTCCGAGTGAGTCTGCGTAGCGCTGGGCGTGTTCGCTTAATCGACAACAGTGCCAGGAGACAGCATGAACGCGATGCATGAACGCGACGCGGTCCGGGCCCTTGCTGCCCTGGCGCAGCAGGGACGCTTACGGATTTACCGCGCGGTGGTGGGCATGGGCCCCAACGGCATGACGCCGGGCGCGCTGTCGAGTGCGCTTGGCATACCGCCTTCAACGATTTCCTTCCATGTGAAAGAGCTGCTTCATGCAGGGCTCATCACGCAGGAGCGCGTTGGGCGACACCTGATCTACCGACCGAGCATCGACACGATGAATGCGCTGCTTGGGTATCTGTCAGCACACTGCTGCCAGGCCGTGGTCTGCGAGGCCGCGTCTGCGCCCGAGGCCGCGCACTGCATTCACTGCTGAGGCGATGACGTTTCAGGAAGACGACGTGATGAGCGCACGCCTTACTGCTTACCGCTGCTTCCAGTGCGGTAGACCTATTGGCGAGGCATAGGGGTCAAGCTTTTCTCGTTGGCCTTGCCCGGCGTTGTACGGGTATGCGGGCGCTGCCCCGCGAGTCCAGCATGCGCAACAGATCGTTTCGCACCGACTCGATGTGT
This sequence comes from uncultured Bordetella sp., assembly GCA_964581825.1. GTDB lineage: Bacteria > Pseudomonadota > Gammaproteobacteria > Burkholderiales > Burkholderiaceae_E > SYIM01. The sequence goes on along the minus strand of CAZORB010000108.1, from coordinate 11,399 downwards.
TCTCGCAGGCACTCGCAAGCCGCGTCGACCTCGCCTTCGCGCGCGAGTTCAATCAACAGGCCGTGCTCGCGGCGCGCGCGCTTTCTTGCAGTGTCGGACGATAGCTGCACCCGGGTGTAACGGTCGGTTTTCTGCAGCAGGCTCGCAACGACTGCGCTGGTCTGAGGAAGCGCCGCCCGATCGTAAAGCGCAGCGTGCAGCTGCTGGTTTAACACACCCCATCGCGCCGGATCGCGGTCGCGGATCGCTGCCTCAAAGCTTGCCTGAATCGCGTCAATGGCCGCGAAATCGGCTGCATCGAGACGCCCGATCGAATCACGAAATAGCCGTGTCTCGAGCAGCACGCGAAGGTCGAAGACATCGTTGATCTCATCGCGAGACAGCTCGGTGACCACAGCGCCCTTGTGTGGGACCATCCGCACCAGGCCCTCAGCCTCGAGCTGGATCAGCGCCTCGCGCACGGGAATCCGGCTGACGCCAAAGCTCGCGGCAAGCGCATCCTGGCGCAGCTGCGTACCTGAAGGGTAGGCGCTGCTAAGAATTTGCTCGCGGAGCCGATCGACAACGGCACCTGCCAGCGTGCGATGTTGAAAGACTGAATGCATGATGTTGACGGCAAGATTTTATACAGTATACGATCTGCAGATGAGCGCGCCAGTCAGTTCCCAACCTTCCGAGAGCGAGAAAGCCGCCGAGGTGGCGCAGCCATCGCCATTACTGGTTCGCGCAGTTATTCAAACTTCTGCAGCGATCCTTCACGTTGAGCGGTTCGCCATCGTGTTTTTAATGGCGCTGTTGCTTGGGCTCATTCTGCTCAACGTTGTCACGCGCTACTCGGGCGCGTCGATTTACTGGATCGACGAGTCAGCAGTCTTCTCAGTGGTGTGGCTGACCTTCATCGGGGGCTCAGCCATGGCACGCCTTCGGCTCGACTTTGCCATGACCATGCTTACCGACAAGCTGTCGCCAGACTGGGCTCGCCGGGCAAAAGTTGCCGCGGGTATGTGTGTCGTCGGCTTTGCGGCTGCGTTGGCAGCCATGTGTTGGTTCTGGTTCGACCCGGTGGGTATTGCGCAGGCGGAATTCAACGCCAAGAAATTCGCTGCCGCATCATTTAATTTCATCTACACCGAGCGAACCCAGACGCTTAACTGGCCGTCTTGGGTGCTTTACATCGTCATTCCAATATTTTCAGTCACCCTGTTCGTCCACGCGCTCGCCAACGTTCTTGAAGACCTCCGGCTCGCCGCTACGGCGAAGTTCCCCGCGTTCAAGCTCGGTAATTCGCAAGGTATCAACTGATGCTGACGCTGGGCGCCTTCGCACTGGTTCTGCTTATCGGAGTACCGATCGGCCTGTGCTTATGCCTGGGCGCGATCGTCTATATCGCCGATTCTGGAAATCCGCTGCTGTTCAACAACTATCCGCTGCAGCTGTTCGGCGGCGTCGACAGCTACGGTCTCATCGCGATTCCGCTGTTCATTCTCATTGGCGAAATCATGAATGCCGGCGGGATAACCCAGCGCATCGTTCAGATGGCGATGGCCTTCGTGGGCTCGTTGCGTGCGGGGCTGGCGTATGTGAACGTGCTTGCGAACATGATGGTGGCATCCATCCTGGGATCGGCCACGGCCCAAGTGGCCATCATGTCGCAGATCATGGTTCCAGAAATGGAGCGCAAGGGCTACGACAAAACCTTTGCGGCGGGACTGACCGCATTCAGCGGAATGCTTGGGCCGATCATTCCGCCCTCAGTCATGTTCGTCGTCTACAGCACGCTTGCGCAAGTTGCCGTGAGCGACATGCTGGTTGCCGGCATCCTTCCGGGTCTGATCCTCACCGTGCTGTTCTGCGTGATCATTGCGATCCTGGGTGCCATTCATCGATTCCCCTCCGGCGAGCGGCGAACCTGGCGCGAGCGCGGACGGACCATCATCGATGCGGCCCCCACGTTACTGATACCGATTGTCATCGTCGGATCCATCCTTGCCGGGTTGGCCAATGCCACGGAGTCGGCCGCTGTGGGTGCAGTGGTGGCAGCCCTGGTGGGGCGCTTCGTTACCAAAGAATTCAGGTTCTCGCGCGTTCCTGAAATGCTGCTGCGCGCTGGGGTCTACTCAGCGATCGTGTTGTTTCTGGTCGCCGCGGCTTCGGTGTTCTCCTGGGTGCTCATCTACGGGAAGATCCCCCAAGCGCTGGCTGCATCAGTGCAGCAGATAGCGAAGGATCCCACCGCATTCCTGCTGCTGGTCAGCTTGACGCTGTTGGTCATTGGCACCGTGATCGATGGTGTACCAGGCCTGATCATGACAGTGCCCATCCTGCTGCCCATCGCCACCGAAGTGTATGGCATCGACCCCCGCCACTTCGGCGTGGTGGTGGTGGTGAACCTGGTTCTCGGCCTGCTATCTGCGCCTGTCGGCCTTTGCTTTTTCGTCGCCGCCGCAGTTACCGGCGCGAACCCTGGCCGAATGTTCATCGTCACCGCACCATTCTTTATCGCTGCGTGCGTCGTACTGCTGCTTTTGTGCCTGTACCCATCCCTATCGCTTGTGTTCCTTAAATAAATCAACTGTTATCCGGAGACACCCATGCCCATCTCTCGTCGTGACGTCGTTATCGCTGGTTCTGCAGCGCCAATAGTCGGTTTCCCTGCCATTTCCGTGGCGCAATCTCGCCAGATGCGTCTAGGTCTGCTGACGCCGGTCGGACATCCCTGGAACCGCGCTGCACTGAAGGTTGCCGATCAGCTGAATGCTGAAACCAAAGGGCGATTGACCATCACGGTATTCCAGGCGGGGCAGCTCGGTAATGAAGCCGCCATGCTGCAGCAGATGCAGTCGGGTGCCTTGGACATGGGATGGATCATGGCGTCCGAGCTCGGCTCGCGCGTGCCTGCCATCGCTGCGATCACTGCGCCCTACGTGGTCGACTCCACTGAGAAAGTCGCCAAGCTGGTTCGCCACCCTGTCGCGATGAAGCTGTTTGACCCACTGCCTGCCGAAACTGGCACGATCGGTCTGGCTTGGGGCATTACCGGCATGCGAGCCATTTTTGCTGCACGTGACATCAGCAAAATCAGCGATATCAAGGGTATGAAGCTCCGTATCAACCCGACGCCCGCTTATCGCGACTTCTACCAGCTGCTGGGCGCCTCGCCAACGCCAATTCCTGCGCCGCAGGTCTTCGATGCCATGTCCAACGGTCAGGTTGACGGGCTGGATGCTGATCTCGAATTTTCGTGGAACCAGCGCTTCGACAAGGTTTCGAAATCAATCCTGCAGATGAACGCAATCTATATGCCGGTGATCGCCCTGGTTGCAGGCCGATTCTGGCAAGGCATGCCTGCCGCTGATCGGGATCTGATTTCGCGTCTCATCAAAGCAGCGCTCGACGTGCAGATCGACGAACTGGTTGTCAATGAACCCAAGCTTGTTGAACAGTTCAAGGCCACCAGCGTGCCGTTCCGCCTTGCCAACCGTGCCGACGCTGAGGCCGTGGTCGCCGAGTACGACAAGATCTGGCTTCCGAAGGCGCCGATTCTCGCTGAGCTGCGCAAGGCCGGTCGTAGTCTGTAACGCGGGTCACCGCGGCCGGATGCCCCGGCCGCGGTCAATGTCAATCGTCTCCACCAAGGCCCTGCCATGGCTGCCACTATTTTCTCCGGCGTGATCCCCGCACTGATGACCCCTTGCGGGCCTGACCGACAACCTGACTTCGATGCTTTGGTACGCAAGGCAAAAGAGCTCGTGGGTATCGGCATGAACGCGGTTGTCTACTGCGGCTCCATGGGTGACTGGCCGCTTCTCACCGACGAGCAGCGGATGGAGGGCGTAGAGCGGCTGGTGCGGGCGGGTGTGCCGGTGGTGGTTGGAACGGGCGCGCAGAATCCTGCACGCGCCGCGGCCATCGCAGCCCATGCCCAGCGTTGCGGCGCTGGCGGGCTGATGGTCATTCCGCGGGTGCTGTCACGCGGCAGTTCGGTTGCTGCCCAACGGGCGCATTTTGAAGGCGTACTGAGCGCGGCGGGTTCACTGTCTGCCGTCATCTACAACAGCCCCTATTACGGCTACGAAACCCGCGCCGATCTCTTCTTCGAACTGCGCCGCAAGTATTCGAATCTGGTGGGATTCAAAGAGTTTGGTGGCGCAGCATCGCTTCGGTACGCTGCCGAACATATCGTCGGACATGAGCCAGGCGTATCACTCCTGGTGGGTGTCGACACCCAGGTTTTTCATGGCTATGTCAATTGCGGCGCGGTCGGTGCAATCACGGGAATCGGCAACGTCCTGCCTCGTGAAGTGCTGCAGCTTGAATCGTTGTGTCGAGCCGCGGCCGCGGGCGATGCCGATGCGCGCGTCCGCGCGCGCGAGCTCGACCAGGCCCTGGGTGTCCTGTCATCGTTTGATGAGGGCGTTGATCTGGTGCTGTACTACAAGCACCTGATGGTGCTTGAGGGCAATCCGGAATACGAGCTCCACCTCAATCCCACCGATCAGCTGTCGGCGAGCCAGAAGCGCTACGCGGCGACTCAGCTGGCGCTTTTCAAGGCCTGGTACTCGGCGTGGTCCAAAGCGATCGTCCGCCCGGCCTGTTGATCAGGTCGCTTACCGTCCCCAATTGCTGAAACCCTGCCCGGATAGGTGAGTAGTTGTGCCGCCGGAGCCCGCGACGCCCCCTGCGCCGGTAAAGGTGGGTGGCGAAGTCTGCGATTGCACCCTCGCGCCGTAGCCTTCTGGCGCCCCTCCACCAGCAGAGCCTTGAAGCCCAACACCAGACGGGCCTGAGGAATTCTGCACCATCCGATCGGGCGCCGCATCGAGTTCTACTGCTAGGACTGGGTTCGTGAGGTTCGCCCCCACGAATCGCTGGGTGGCAGTCGACACCTGAGCAAAGGCACTGCCCGATGACACCAGGAGTAGCGCGACCCCTAAGCGACCTGACCAACGGTTACTCGCGAACATGACGTCCTCGTAAGCGATGTTTGAATCAAAATACAGCCTGTAATAACAGAGCCCCAAGCATCGCGCGCCAGAGGCTGTCCGCCAAGCTGACACGCTCTGCTTCCAAGACGAAGGCCGCCAGCCGCGATTGCGTCATAGGCGGTACCCCATCGACCCGGCAGCGGACACGATACAGGTTGCGACGGGGTTTTAGTGACTCGGGTTCCTCAACGGTTGCAAACCGCCCGCCGAAACGGGCTGCGAGCATGGGCGTGGGCAACTGTTCGAGCGGCACGTCATCAATTTCCTCGACGGTACCGGTCAAGATCAATGGGTCGGTGCCAAGCAACCACGCTTTCATCGCCGCTCCTACCCGTATTCGGCGAACATCGTCTTCGTCGACAAAAACCTCAGCGACCCAGAACGATGTATCGACAACACGAGCCAGCACCTCCTGCCGATTCACCATGGCCCCGCCGATCGCGTCCTGGGCAACATCGACCACGGTGCCGCGAAACGGTGATAGCAAGCGTAGCCTGCCAGCCTCCGCTCCTGCTCCGGCTATCTCGATCTGCTGCTGGGATAACTGTGCACGCGTCGTGCGAGCTGATTCCGGAACGGGTTCGCCTGCTGCCGGTGAGAAAACTCCTCCTCGCGAAGCGGCCCCTGCCGAGAGTCGGCTGTCCAGCGCACCGATTCGTGCCACTGCTCGAGTTTCGCGTAGCTGGAGGTCTGGCGACTCAAGGACCGTAATCAGAGCGTCCTGTTCAACGGGCCCCGCCGCTGGCCGAAATCCAAGTACCGCGGGCCTTGGAGAGTAGAGCGCAAACTCTTGGCCCGCGCGGATCCATCCGTCAGCAAAGACTCGCGACTGCCAGGGCACCGTGAGTGCGAGCAACATGACGGATAAGGCAATCGTCAGACCGATGAGATTGACGAGCCGAATTCGAGTACGTTCACGCCACCAAACAATCACTTCCCTATAAACAGGCCGCAGGATGAACCACCAGATCTCTACGGCAAACAGAAAGATGCCAAGCAACTTGAAAAAGAAGTGATAAACGGCCAGGGCGATCCCGAGGAAAAGGAAGAACCGGTAAATCGCTGTGGCAAACCCGAACCAGAACAACCACCGAGGAGCGGGCGCCCCTTCAACCAGGGGCAACGGCTCGGCGATACCGAGGAGGACACGCCGAAGTCGATGCCGCAGCATTTTTCCCGCTTCGTCATGCAGATTGGCGATGCCGCAGGCATCCGAGAGCATGAAATAGCCATCGAATCGCAGGAACGGGCTCGCGTTGATTGCAAGTGTCATGAGCCAGCTGGTCGTTGCCAGGAAAAAGCAGGCGCCCCGCAGGGGACCGTCCGGAAGGAAGCTCCAGGCGAGCGTGCACCACGCGGCCAGCATGACTTCAATGCGCATACCTGCCATGGCGACCGATAGACGATCGCGCTGCCGGGTCAGTCGCCAGGTCTCCCCGGTATCGGTGTAAAGCATGGGCAGCAGCAAGACGAATGCAACCCCCATACGCGGTACCCGTAACCCGAAATGGCGCGCCGTCAGGGCATGCCCAAACTCATGCAGCACCTTGGCGAATATCAGGGCGAGCGCATAGCTCATGAGCCCCTGAAGCGACAGCGTGTCGACGAAAGTGCTTACAAAGCTGGCCCATTGCGTGGTGGCAAATCCGATACCGATCGCGCCGGCCAGGACCGAAAGCCAGAATGTCACGGGGGACAACAGGAGCCGGGCAGCGGGTAGCGCCGCCACCAGAAAACGGTCAGGATTCAACAGCGGAACGCGAAACATCAGATAGTGGTGCAGCGCACGTGTCGCGAGTCCCGGCTGACCACGTCGCTCGGCGATTGCTGCTCGGCGAGCCGGGTCGCCAATGAGTTCGTGAGCGAGCAGAAATTGCTTAACCGCCAGGACCTCGTCAATGGTGGGTGACAGCAGCGTTTGGTCAGATACCTGCGCGACCAGGACGGCCGCGTCGGCACACGCCCAGCGTGACAGCAGTTCGAACTCTAGCCATCCAATTCGGAAGAACCGGCCTCGCAGGGGATCCTCGATCATCCAACTGGGGGACCCGTTCTTGAGCGTGGGCCCCGGATGGAGCGCGAGATCTTCCCTGAGCGGTGGTAACCCCAGATCCTGCGTACCCTGTGGCGTGATTTTCCGCAGGCTTTGATCGGAGGCCGCAACGGTCGCCACTTATCAGACCCCAAGCCACTGACGGATCACGACGATTGGCCGTCGAAACAGGAAGTAGCCAAGCGCGATCGGTTCGCCGTCGATCTTGGCATTGCCGCGCAAGCCAAGGCGCGATACATCTTGAGTATCCAGCGTGGCCCGCAAGCGATAGGCCGCAACGCCATCCGGTGATCGGATTGCCTGATAACTAGCCTGCTCGAGTGTCGCGCCTCGAGCCGTGAGCGGGTCGGAGTAAAGCATCAGATTGAACCGGGCGCCCTCCCTGACGTTAATGGCGTCTGCAACCGGGACCCAGACCTGAACCCCAATCCTCTTAGGATCGGCCAGCTCCATCACTTTCTGGCCCGGGCTGACCGGTTTGCCGATCAGATCGTTGACCTGTCCGTAAACCGCAATCCCGGAGCGGCTCGCGCGTAGATCCAACAGTCCGAGTTGCTCTTCCAGGAACGCCACTTCTGCGAGTCGTTCATTGATCCGCCCGCGGAGCACCCCCACTTCGGTACCCCGATCACTCGTGATCATTGAGCGATGAGCACTCGCGAGAAATTCGGCGCGTGCCACTTCGAGGGCTTGCCGGGCACCCTCCAGGCGATTACGAATCGTGGTGTCGTCGAGCTTCACCAACACCTCGCCGGCCTTGACGCTTTCGTTGGGCCTCACCGGCACCGAGGCGATGATTCCCTCAACCGGTGAGGTCACCGCAACCGAATCGAGCGAAACGATTTCCGCCGGTGCAATCACGAACTGCCGCACCGGAATGAACATTGCCGCCAGAGTCAGACTCAGCGCGAGCCCTGCAAGCTTGATCCCCCTCGAGAGGCGCCCATCCGCGTTTCGCCCTAACGCCCCAAGCCGTCGCTCGCGCAAACGAAGAATTTCGCGCGCGGCGGCGTACAGCTGGAGCAGACCCGATAGCATCGCTGCCGCTTCTGGCGCCCAATCCTGATCAGTAAGGTAGACCGCAACGGCCAGCGTCGATCCGTCGTGAGCGAGCAGTCGGTACATGCGGATCTGGTGCGGCCAGTATTCGTACCAAGCTGCCTGGAGCGCTTCAGGCACATCCCCACAATTAAATTGATTACGCTCTGCCAACGCTGGCAAAAGCGCTTCGACTACCTGCTCTACCCACGAACCATAAGGTGATTTGCGATCGACCGTGCTGAGCCCAGATGCGTAGACAAGGCGTGGCTGTCGACGCCGCGTGTCAATCAGCAGCGCGCTTCGGTAGGGCACCAGGGAAAATGTGTCGTTTACTACTGAAAACGAAAGCGCGGGCTCACTTGCGGCGGTTCGAGCCTTTTCTACGATGGAGTTCAGGACAGGCCATGCCTCCAAGTACGAAGCCGCGGGCGCGGTCATCGGCGCGCTCCGCCTCCGGGTAGCACCCGATCAGTGCTTGGCTCGGAAGGCGGGTCGGTGGCCACGAGTACCGCCGAACCACTCATTCCGGGAAGAAGGCCCGGCGCGCTACCCTGTACCCTGGCTTCCATCTCGAAGGTTTGGTTGACCGGGTCAATGCGCGCATTGATGAGGGTAATCCGAGCGTTGTAGCTCTGGCCGGTCTCGTCGATGGTCACGCGCAGGCTGGTGCCAACCCGAAAGCGGTTGAAAAGACGGGAATCCGCGCTCACCCTGAGCTTGGGAGTTCCTGCGGTGATGATCTCCAGCATCGGCTGCCCTACGGTCGTGGTCTGATAGGGCTTGCCGATGGAGCGAACCACGTACCCATCAAATGGAGCCAGAACTCGACACTGCCTTGCCTGGTATTCGGCAAGCTTCAGCTGTGCCTCCGCTTTACTGACCTGGGCAGCGGCAACAATCACCTCGATCTCCGAGGCGGCATTCATCGACTGCAAGCGGATTTTCGCAGCAAGGGTTTCGCTCGCTGCAGTATGTTCAGACAGCGCGATTTGCGCTCGCGCTTCGTTTTCGGTGCATTCATAGCGGATGAGTACCTCATCCCTCTCGAATCGCGTACCTGGCCGGGTCGGAATCTGCGACACCAATCCCACCAGGGGACTGGAGATCACTGTCTCGGTTTCAGCCCAGGCCTGAATGAGGATGCGTTGCTCGGGCGGCGTCGACGCAGCGCTTGGCGACGTGACTACTGGCGAGCCGCCAGCCGTCAGGCTCGATCTCGACCCTGTTGAGGCAGACGGGGCTGGCTGCGCGAAGGCGGCGATTGCCAAGGAAAGCGCGCCGGCGCCGGTTAGAAATGATCGCGATGTGAAACGACAGATGCTCATGAGCAAAAAGCGGGGAGGTGTGAGGGCACGGCTGAATTGACCTGGGCCGCAGCGAGAAAGGATGTTGCCCAGCATTACGCCTGGTTCATATCCTCCGATCGCAGGATTCGACATCGTGCATCGCACGACGCTTTTCTCTCGGAAAACCCATCGACATCCCTCTGCGTCATCTGTTCGACGATTCCTTCGATCGGCGGATGGTGCTTGGGGGGCATCGCACCTAGCATTTGAGGGTTTCTCAACGACCTCGGGTGCCCACGGTGACTGCACGCAAGAAAACACCAAAAAGAATGCCCTCCCCGCAAGCGACCGGTCGCCTATCCCTACTTGCGCTCGAGCACCGCTGGATGTTCGACGGTGCGGGAATGCTCACCTACACCGATCTTGCTCCCGACCGCCATCTGGATTCGGCCATCGCGCGGACCTTGCCCGCGGGCGAGTCTGACCGTTCGATCCGTGCCTCGGATGGTTCACAGCCGGGACCCGTACCGCGCGTCACCGATTCAGCGCCGGTGGCGTTATCTAACGCTCAGGCGAGCGCGCAGCGCGCCATCGCCGCCTGGATGCGCCAGCCCGATGTGCTCCAGAACCTTTCAGCGCTGTACGCGGGCGGCGAACCGAGCGAGGCTTGGCTCGCCGGTGCGCAGTCGATTCTCAATCAGTTCAACGACGGTGAACTCCAGGTCCGCGTGGAACTTCGTAGCAGCGCAGAACTGATCGGCGCCAAGGGCGCGTATGCGGCCAGAAGCCCGCAGGGTGACCCAGTTATTTACCTGAATGCCGATTGGCTCGCGGCCCGCGGCACCAGCGCCGCCGAGGTGGCAGGTGTGCTGGCGGAAGAGTGGGGGCACCATCTCGATACGCTGCTCAATGGTAGCCGCGACACCCGTGGCGATGAGGGCGAAGCCTTCGCTCGTGCGGTGCTCGGGCTCGCGCTCGACGATGCGCAGAGTGAGCGCATTGCTTCGGAGAACGACTGGCTTCAGATCCGGATCGACCAGCAGTGGGTCGATGTGGAAATGGCTTCGTTACTGTTTACCGGCAGGGTCTACAACCTGGCCGGTGCCGGAACGGCCAGTCTCGAGCAGAACATCCTGAGTCTCGGGCCCACCGTGAACGACGCCGCCGGCACGCCAGTGACCCGGACCCTGTTTGTTTCCGACCCAGAAAACAATCCCTACTACTCCGGCAACAACGTCCGGGGAACGCTTTACGCCATCGACAGCGCAAACCGGGTTGTTACGAGCTTCTATGGCGAGATGAGTCGCCAATCGAAGGTGGGCTCCACCACGGTTGCATTGCAGTTTTATGTATATCCCTCCGGCACCATCACCAACATTCCAGCCCGCACGCTCTATGTTGATGTCAACGGCGGCGACTCGTTCGTACCCGCGAGCAACACCAACCAGGGCACGAGCAGTGACCCCATCGCGGCCGCCCTAAACGCCATGTTGCCCAAGCCGGCGCCAGCGGTGGCGGTCATCGACCCGGCCACAGCGCTCGAGGCGGGGGGGGTTGCCAACGCGACTGCGGGTATCAATCCGTCGGGAAGCGTGCTCACCAACGACACTGGCGGGCTCACCAGTTATCGGATCAACAAGGTCACCAACATGCTGGAAACGGTGACCTCCGGGCTCACTGTGACCGGCGCAAGCAGCGGCGCGACGGGTGCATCGGCGGTGCCGATCGCAGGCTCCACCAGTGCATCGGCCTACGCCACCGTGACCGGGCTTTACGGCACGCTTCGGATCGGTGCCGATGGCTCGTATGCCTACCTCGTAGACAACGCTAATGCGAAGGTTCAGGCGCTGCGTACCCCAGGTACCACGCTTACCGAAACCTTCAGCTACAGCGTGAGCTCCGGTGTGGGTAGCGCTGCCGTAAGCCAATTGTCGGTGGTGATACAGGGCGCCAATGACGCTCCGGTTGCGGTCAACGACTTCAATGTCGCGAAAGCGCCCGTTAATCCGTCCACCGTCAATTGGGCAACGGAAA
>CAZORB010000107.1:1332-15835 GCA_964581825.1 uncultured Bordetella sp. | reverse complement strand
CTGTTAGATGAAATTGACGAGGGCACTGTTGATTTCATGCCCAACTATGACGGTTCTGCTAATGAACCGCGACAGCTTCCCGCCAGACTTCCGATGGTGTTGTTGAATGGCGCGTCGGGTATTGCAGTGGGGCTCGCCACCGAAATCCCCCCGCACAACCTGCGCGAAGTCGCGGCTGCGGCTGCTGCGGTGGTACGCGATCCCGATCTATCGCTCGATCAGCTGATGCAGCACCTGCCTGGGCCTGACTTCCCGGGCGGTGCGCAGATCATCTCCGCGCCATCGGATATCCGCGAGGTGTACGCAAGCGGTCGGGGCTCCATCAAGCTGCGTGCCCGGCACACCATCGAAGAGCTCGCGCGCGGGCAGTGGCAGCTTGTGGTCACCGAACTGCCGCACGGTGTGTCATCGCAGCGCGTGCTTGAAGAAATCGAAGACCTTACCAATCCGAAAGTCAAGGTGGGGCGGAAGGCCTTGACGCCTGAGCAGCAGCAGCTTCGCCAGACGGTACTCGCAGTACTGGACGGCGTTCGTGACGAGTCCGGTAAAGATGCGCCGGTGCGGCTGGTGTTTGAGCCGCGATCATCCCGAATCGAGCAGCAGGAGCTGCTCAGTGTGCTGCTCGCGCACACCAGCCTGGAAAGCAATACCTCGGTGAACCTGGTGTCGGTCGGAATCGACGGTCGCCCATGTCAGAAATCGCTGCTGCAGATGCTGAACGAGTGGGCGCAGTTCCGCGTGGACACCGTGACGCGCCGAACGCGCCATCGTCTGACCAAGGTCGATGACCGGATTCACATTCTCGAGGGGCGCCTTGCGGTGCTGCTCGATATCGATCGAGTGATTCGGATTATTCGCGAATCAGACGACCCCAAGGCGGCGCTGATCGAGAACTTTCGCCTGACCGACCGGCAGGCTGAGGATGTTCTCGAGATTCGTCTGCGTCAGCTGGCTCGCCTGGAAGGAATCCGGATCGAGCAGGAGCTTGCGGGACTCAGGAAAGACAAGGCTTCGCTTGAAGCGCTGCTGGCTACGCCTGTGGCCATGCGTCGGCAGGTAGTGCGTGAAATTGAAGCCGATGCAAAGCAATATGGCGATGATCGCCGCACGCTCATTGAAGAGGCGCAGCGAACCACCGCAGAGATTCGAATCGCCGAGGAGCCCGTTACAGTCATCGTATCGGAGCGTGGTTGGGTGCGGTCACGCCAGGGACATGGTCACGACTGGTCACAGTTCGCGTTTAAATCGGGTGACGGCCTGCTCGGCGCGTACGAGGTGATGACCACCGATCAGCTGTTTGCAGTGGGCAGTACCGGGCGCGTGTTCTCGGTGCCCGTGTCGCAGCTGCCTTCGGCACGAGGCGATGGTGCGCCGATCACCTCGCTGGTTCAACCCGAGGCAGGCACGAAGATTGATCATGTGTTTGCTGCGCGGCAGGATGCTGGCGTCTTACTCGCAACCAGAAAAGGGAACGGATTCATTTGCGAAGCAGGCGATCTGATCGGTCGTACGCGTCAGGGTAAGGCGTTCCTCACGCTCGATGACGATGACACACCTATTTGCCCGGCGGTGTTTTTCCCTGGGCACGACACGGTGCTGTGTGTGTCAGCCGAGGGCAAGGCGTTGAGCTTTCCCCTTGCTGATGCGAAGGTGCTGCGCAGCGGCGGTCGCGGTGTCATTCTGATGGGCCTGGAGCCCAAGGGTGCACTGGCGTCAGTCATCGTCTGTGGTGGCGCAGGCGCGCTGCTTGAGGGCGTTGGCCGAGGCGGAAAGGCCATTGTCCGCCCGCTGTCGCGCTCGCAGATCAACGCCTGGGCTGGGGCGCGAGCGCGCAAAGGCACGGTGATTGAACCTAGGGTGCGCGATGCGAAGCTGAGCCTGCCGCGTCCACAACCCACGCCTTCGGGCTGATCCAGTCGGAGGCTTCGCTGATGGGCCTGATCCGAGTGGTGGCGGCGGTAAGCGTGATACTGGCGCTGACTGGGTTGTTAGGTGGTTGCAGTACGGTTAATCCTTATTACGACGCCGCCAAGCCCCATCACACCCCCAGCGGCTTTCGCAATAACGATGGCCCAGCGGGTGGTAAACCGATCTCTGATCTCCTGCGCTGGTACGCAGAGCGAACTCGCGATGGGCTTCCCAAGGCACCTTCGACGCATGTCAATGGGTATCAGTTTCCCTTGTTACGCCCTGATCTCGACTGGCTGCACACCAACCGTTCTGAGCCAAGCATCACCTGGATTGGACATGCCACGCTGCTGGTGCAAATAGCGGGCGTCAACATCCTCACCGATCCGCATTTTTCTGAGCGCGCTTTCGCAGTGCAGTGGTTTGGACCCCAGCGTCGGGTTCCCTTGACCGTCAAGCTTGAAGAGCTGCCGCGAATCGATCTGGTCGTCATTTCACACTCACACTACGATCATCTCGATCGAGATTCGGTGCTGGCGCTCAACGGTCAACCGGGTGGGCCCCCGTTATTTCTGGTGCCGCTTGGAATTGAGCGATGGCTGGCAGAGCAGGGCATCACCCGTACCCGCGCACTCGACTGGTGGGACCGCGAGCTGTTCGCTGGCTTGGATGTTCATTTCGTGCCCGCCCAACACTGGAGCTCGCGAACCCCGTTCGATCGGAATCGCACACTATGGGGTGGTTGGGTGATTCGAACCGATCGCTTCTCCTTTTACTTTGCGGGCGACACGGGATATTCGAGTGATTTTCGAGCGATTGGCGAGCGCTTCGGTGGGTTTGATGTGGCGGCGATTCCGGTGGGCGCTTATCTGCCGCGCTGGTTCATGAAGGACCAACACGTCGACCCCGATGAAGCCGTTCAAATCCATCGCGACGTGAAGTCTCGTTGGTCGATCGGGATCCATTGGGGAAGCTTCGAGCTGACTGACGAGCCGCTTGATGCGCCGATTGGCGAACTCGCCGAGGCCCGACGCCGATACGGTATTGCCGACGACGCCTTCACCCTGCTTCGCCACGGCGAGACCCGCCGGCTAAGCACTCTCCATTCAAATACCCGGCCAGCAGCTGCCCGGCAATGAGGAACATCATGACTGAAGAAGCACCGGTTGTATTCGAAGAGTGGTCAGCGGGGGGAGGGCGTAAGCTTGGCGTCGCTAGGCTGAATCGTCCCCGACAGCTCAATGCAATTACGCTCAGGATGTGCGAGCTTCTTCGCGATCGGCTTCGCGAATGGGCCTCTGATGAGGATGTCGTCGCGGTCTGGCTCGAGGGCGCTGGAGACAAGGGTTTCTCAGCCGGTGGCGATGTCGCCGAAGTAATCCGACAGGTTCGCGCGGGCGGGCCCCGGCGCTTTGTTTACGGCGATTCGTTCTTTGAGGTCGAGTACCAGCTCGACCGCATGATTCACGAGTATCCGAAGCCGCTGATCGGTTGGATTCATGGCGTGTGCATGGGCGGAGGGCTGGGCCTGGTGGCAGGTGCCTCCACCCGAATCGTGACCGAGCAGGCCAAGCTCGCCATGCCCGAGATCCACATCGGCCTGTTCCCGGATGTGGGCGGGGGCTACTTTTTGAACCGGGTACCAGGGCATGCCGGAATCGTGATGGCGTTAACCGGGCTTACCATCAACGAGGCCGATGCGATCGTTGCCGGACTCGCGGATGCCTTCGTCGCGCGCGAGCTGCGCGACGACCTGATCAGTCAGCTCTGCGCGCTGCCCTGGTCCGGGTCCCCCGCCGCTGATCAGGCGGCGGTTTCCCGACTGGCCGCCTCGTTCCACCGGCGATGCAAGGCCGGGCTGCCGGGCTCAAACCTTCAGGCCTATGCCGACGCGCTTCGGTTCATCGGGCAGCAGCCTGATGTCGCGGGCGTACGGGATGCGCTACAGCTCGCAGCCAATGAAGATCCCTGGTTCGAGGC
This sequence comes from uncultured Bordetella sp., assembly GCA_964581825.1. GTDB lineage: Bacteria > Pseudomonadota > Gammaproteobacteria > Burkholderiales > Burkholderiaceae_E > SYIM01. The sequence continues at coordinate 11,947 of CAZORB010000107.1, read as the reverse complement.
GCCGGCGCGAAGCCTGGCCCAAGGCTCGCCAACCGGCGCGAAAGTCAGCTTCGACTATCTTCAGCGCTGCAAGCGTCTCTCGCTTCCGGAGGTGCTCGAGCTGGACCTGGTGCTTGCGCGCCAGTTTCAGCGTCACCATGACTTTTCGGAGGGTGTGCGGGCATTGCTGATCGATAAGGATCGCAAGCCCGTCTGGTCACCGCCCCGGCTTGAAGAGGTATCCGCCGAGCTGGTGGCGACCCATTTTGCGCCGCTGGCAGGGCGCTGACAGCGCGTTCGCATGGCTTGAAATCTTTGGATGTCGCCCCAAGATCCGCGACGTTCAGCCAGACCGGAGGTCCCATGGGTGCAATGAAAGAAACGCTTGGCTTCCAGACGGAAGTCTCCCAGCTCTTGAAGCTGATGATCCACTCCTTGTACAGCAACCGCGAGATCTTTCTCCGCGAGTTGGTCTCCAACGCCTCGGATGCCTGTGACAAGCTCAGGTTCGAAGCTCTGGCGCAGGCCGATCTGATGGAGGGGGGCGCCGAACTCGAGATCAAGATTGACTTCGACAAGGCGGCCCGCACGATCACCATTTCCGATAACGGCATCGGCATGAGCCGCGAAGAGGCGATCGACCATCTCGGAACCATCGCGCGGTCGGGTACCAAGGAGTTTTTTGGCAAGCTCTCCGGCGACCAGGCTCGGGATTCGCAGCTGATCGGGCAGTTCGGGGTCGGTTTTTATTCTGCCTTCATTGTGGCCGACAAGGTCACGGTCGAATCGCGCCGGGCGGGGCAGTCTGCCGCAGCGGGTGTGCGCTGGGAGTCGGATGGCAGCGGTGGGTTCACCGTGGAAACCATCGAGCGCGCGCAGCGCGGTACAGACATCACCCTGCATCTGCGGCCGAATCCTGAGGGCGATGACGGCGAGCGGTTTGATGATCTGCTATCGGGCTGGAAGCTTCGCTCCATCGTCCGCAAATATTCCGATCATGTGTCGCTGCCAATCCAGATGCGAAAGGAGTCCTGGGATAACGAGGCCAAGGAGCAGAAGCTCAGCGACGAGTGGGAAACGGTCAATCAGGCCAGCGCGCTCTGGACCCGGGCGAAGTCCGACATTACCGAAGAACAGTACAAAACATTCTTTGAGCATCTGGCGCCGGGGGGCGGCGAACCCATTACCTGGACCCATAACCGGGTGGAGGGCCGCACCGAGTACACGCAGCTTCTCTACCTGCCTGCCAAGGCACCTTACGATCTTTGGGACAGGCAGCAGCGCCGTGGCATCAAACTGTACGTTCGGCGCGTGTTCATCATGGATGACGCGGAACAGCTGATGCCGGTGTATCTGCGATTCGTGAAGGGCATAATCGATTCCGCAGATCTGCCGCTTAACGTGTCGCGCGAAATTCTGCAGGAGAGCCGCGACGTTCGGGCGATTCGGGAGGGCAGCACCAAGCGGGTGCTTTCAATGCTGGAAGATCTCGCCACTAATGATGCGCCGCGCTATGCGACGTTTTGGACAGAGTTTGGGCAGGTGCTCAAAGAAGGCATTGGCGAAGACTTCGGAAATAAAGATCGAATCGCCAAGCTGCTGCGCTTTGCCTCCAGCGCGTCTGAGTCAAATGATCAGACCGTCTCGCTCGCCGATTACATTGGCCGCATGAAACCGGGCCAAAAGGCCATCTATTACGTGACCGCCGATACCCCGGCAGCCGCTCGCAGCAGCCCGCACCTCGAGGTGTTTCGCAAGAAGGGCGTTGAGGTGCTGCTGCTGACCGACCGCGTCGACGAGTGGATGTTGTCATTCCTTTCCGAGCACGACGGCAAGGAACTCGTTTCGATTGCTCGCGGCGGGCTTGACCTCGGTGAGTTGGCTGACGAGGCAGAGAAGAAGGAAACCGAAGCCCGTGCAGATGAATGGAAGGATGCACTCGAGAAGCTTCGCGAAGCGCTGGGGGAGCGCGTCAAAGAGGTGAGGGTGTCGTCGCGCCTAACAGACTCGGCCAGCTGCCTGGTCTCGGATGAGGGAGACATCAGTGGTCATCTCGAGCGGCTGTTGAAGCAGGCAGGGCAGGCTGCTCCGGCTCGCAAACCCATCCTCGAAATCAACACCACCCACCCGCTGGTTGCGCCGCTGAAAGCAGACCCAAGCCGCTGTGTGCAGTGGGCGCCGCTGCTGTTTGATCAGGCGGTGCTTGCCGAAGGCGGTCAGCTTGAAGACCCGGCTGGCTTTGTTCGGCGCTTGAATGAGATGCTGGTGGGGTTGTCACTGCGTTGAGTCAGGGTCATGCCCGTGTCTGACGAGCCTGAAATCACCCTGTCCGAGCAGGATGGCGTTCGCTACCTGCATTTCGGAACAGAGTGGGTGCAGGGCGCCATGCGACTCGATGACCCCAACGTCATCGAAATCGAGTATGTGCGTCAGATGATGGCTTGGCTCCTGTTTCTTCGAAGCGCACAAACCGTGCTGCAGCTGGGGCTGGGGGCGGGTGCGCTAACGCGCTTCTGCCACAGCCAGTTACCCGATGCGAAGGTCACGGTCGTGGATGCCAGCAGTCGCGTCATTGAGACCTGTAGACGATGGTTTCGCCTGCCAGCGGACGATAGCCGCTTGCGAGTCCTGCACGCAGACGCAGGCGCTCACCTGAAAAGCTTGATACCGCAAAGCGTTGGTGTCATTCAGTGCGACCTGTACGACGCCGAGGCGCGCGGTCCTGTGCTGGATTCGCTGAGTTTTTATCAGGAGTGTTATCGCGTGCTGCGTGACCCGGGCGTGCTGGTGGTGAATTTGTTTGGCTCATCGCGCCCCGCGTTTGAGCGAAGCGCTGCAAGAATCGACCAGGCCTTTGAAGGCCGAGTGCTTGAGCTGCCGCAAACGGTCGCCGGCAATATTGTGCTGCTCGCGTTCCGGGGACCCTCGTTTGCCGCACGTTGGCCAGTGCTTGAGGAGCGAGCACAGGTGCTTCAGCAGACCTTGGGGCTTGACGCACCCGATTGGATTCGAGGCTTACGACGTCGTGCGGCGCCGGGCTCTGCCATGCTTCGGGTAGGAATTGGGGCTCGCTGAGCCAGCAAGAACCGGTAGTCGTTCGCCTGGCTATTTGGACAGCTCACGCATCGCGCGCTCAAGCCCCTGTAGCGTGACTGAATACATACGGTTCTGCATGATCTGACGGATCACGCCGATTGACTGTCGGTACTCCCAAACGCCTTCGGGTTCGGGGTTCAGCCAGGCAAACTTCGGGAAACGCTCAACCAGTCGCCGCAGCCACACAGCGCCAGGCTCCTCGTTGTTGTACTCGACTGAGCCGCCCGGCTGAAGAATCTCGTAGGGGCTCATCGTGGCGTCGCCTACGATGATCAGGCGGTAGTCCTGGTTGTACTTTCTAAGAATGTCCCAGGTGGGAAAGCGCTCGGCATGACGGCGTCGATTATTCTTCCAGACGAAGTCGTAAACGCAGTTGTGAAAGTAATAAAACTCGAGATGTTTGAATTCGGCTCTGGCTGCGGAAAATAGTTCCTCAGTCTGGCGGATGTGGTCGTCCATCGTGCCGCCAACGTCGAGCAGCATGAGTACTTTGATGGTGTTGTGCCGCTCAGGAACCATTCGGATGTCGAGATAACCGGCATTGCGAGCGGTCGATGCAATGGTGTCATCGAGGTCGAGCTCTTCTTCGGCACCTTCCCGCGCGAACTTACGCAAACGCCTGAGCGCCACTTTGATGTTTCGTGTGCCCAGTTCGACCTCATCGTCGTAGTCGCGATAAGCGCGCTGCTCCCAAACCTTCACGGCGGTTCGGTTACCCGCCGATGGCCCACCGATGCGGATACCCTCGGGATTGAAGCCACCGTTTCCAAACGGTGACGTGCCGTTGGTGCCGATCCACTTGTTGCCGCCCTCGTGTCGCCCCTTCTGTTCCTCCAGAAGCTCCTTGATTCGCTCGAGCAGCTTATCGAGCCCGCCCATCGCCTCAATGGCGGCCTTTTCCTCGGGGGTGAACTCACGCTGCAGCTTGCGCCGTAGCCAATCGAGTGGCAGATTCAGGTCAACGCCTGGGATCGCCTGCACTCCCTTAAAGTACGCACCGAAAGCCTTGTCAAATTTGTCGAAGTTGCGCTCATCCTTGACCAACGTTGCCCGCGACAGCACATAAAAATCATCGATTGACTGACCGATGACGCCCTTTGCCAGGGCCTCGATCAGCATCAGATACTCTTTGATCGAAACGGGCAGCTTCGAGTTCTTCAGGTGCAGGAAGAAGTCGATCAGCATGGTGAACGCCTCCGATAAGCTGGCAGCGCAGGCGGCTCAGCGGTTGTGCCGAGCCATGAAGATCAGCCGTTCAAACAGATGCACGTCCTGCTCGTTTTTAAGGAGCGCGCCGTGCAGTGGCGGAATGATCGCCTTGTTGTCGGGTGAGCGTAGTGCCTCGGGGGGAATATCCTCGGCGAGAAGCAATTTCAGCCAGTCAAGCAGTTCCGACGTAGAGGGTTTCTTCTTCAGGCCGGGCAGATCGCGAATCTGAAAGAATGATTCGAGTGCCTGTGACAGCAACTGCTTCTTGATGTCGGGGTAATGAACATCCACGATCCGCTGCATGGTGTCGCGATCGGGGAACTTGATGTAGTGGAAAAAGCAGCGCCGCAGGAAAGCATCAGGCAGCTCTTTCTCGTTGTTCGACGTAATGACAACCACTGGCCGATGGCGGGCACGAATCAGCTGCCGTGTTTCGTAAACGTAGAACTCCATGCGATCGATTTCGCGCAGCAGGTCGTTGGGAAATTCAATGTCGGCCTTGTCGATTTCATCGATCAGCAACACCACGGGATGATCCGACTCAAACGCCTGCCACAACACGCCGCGCACGATGTAATTGTGGATGTCCTTGACCCGCTCATCGCCGAGCTGAGAGTCGCGCAGTCGGGACACCGCATCGTACTCGTACAGACCCTGTTGAGCCTTGGTGGTTGATTTGATATGCCACTGAAGTAGCGGCATGTCCAGGCCCCGTGCAACCTCCTCAGCGAGCATGGTTTTGCCGGTGCCGGGCTCACCTTTGATCAGCAGGGGTCTCTGCAACGTGATCGCAGCGTTAACCGCGAGTTTCAGATCGTCGGTGGCGACATAGCTGTCGGTACCTTGGAAGCGCATGGAGATTTCCGAAATAGGCCAAAAGCGGCAGTATAAAGCGCGGGGTGGGTAAGCGGCGTCGGAACTTGGCTCGGCCTGCCCGCTCGGCTAGAATGCGCGGGCCGAAGAAACCGGAGGTTCCGGCCGCCCCTGAGGGCATGTCGGACGGCTTCAATAAACGTCAGGGATCATGATCAAAAAAGCACTGATTTCGGCTGCGCTTGTCGCGCTGCCGCTCGCCAGCCTTGCCCAGGGCGCCGCGCCGAAAGGTGATGCCGCCGCCGGCGCCAAAAAAGTGTCCATGTGCATCGGCTGTCACGCGATACCCGGCTACAAAGCGTCGTTCCCCAATGTGTACAGCGTGCCCATGATTTCGGGGCAGACCGCAGGGTATCTTGCCGCTGCGCTGGAGCAATATAGAAAGGGCGACCGTAGTCATCCCACGATGCGTGCCATTGCTGCAAGTCTGTCCGACCAGGACATCGCAGATCTCGCTGCGTATTACGCTGCACGGTAGCGGGCGTCAGCGGTAGCGGACCTTACCCGCTTTTGAGGCAGGCTTGTGGGCGATCGAATCAGGAGAAAGAACATGCGAGTAAAGCCAGGGCATTGGCTGGCGGTTGCGATGCTGACAGCGCTGGGTTCGTCCCCAGTTCTGGCGGGTGACGCAGCAAAGGGACGTGAAAAAGCCGAGCAGGCGTGTGCAGCGTGTCACGGCAAGGATGGCAATACGCCAATTGACCCGTCGTACCCTAAGCTGGCTGGCCAGCATGCCGACTACCTTGTACGCGCTCTGCTTGATTACAAAAGCGAGCAGCGCAAAAACGCGATCATGGTGGCGCAGGCGAAAGGGCTATCGCGCGCTGATATCGACAATCTGTCGGCGTTCTACGCCAGTCTCCCCGGAACGCTCTCGCACAAGCGTTGAGCTAGACAGGCGGCGCGGGCCTCGGGCGCCGCGCGGCTTGGCGGCTAAGGTGGCGGGCACACCGAGGTCTGTCTTCCTGAGCCATGCCGCGAGTGCGTGGTCGTCCAGTCTGCGTAACCGCAACATGAAATCGGGTTCCCAGCTGCGAACGGCCACCAGAAGGCTCATCGGGTGTCTCCGCACAAGCGGTAAAGCAGAGTCAGTCGCATGCGAGTCTGAGTACTCGCGGGCCAGCTCCTCCACGCGTCGCATCAGTGCCAGCCGTTTCTCGTTGCTCAGACGGACATTGATTACGCCTATCGACTCGCCAGGACCATCGAAGCGGTGGTTCAAGAAGTCGTCGGCGTGCGTACGGAAGTGTCGGACGATGGGGCCGTCTTGCAGCCACCGGAAGGTTCGGGAAAGCCTCAGTCGGTAGACGTTGTTGGGATGCAGCGTTAAAAAGCCCATCCGATCAAGCGTGAGCAGCGCTCTGACTGCAGCCGCAGGACTGATTCGATAGATTGTGGTGACTTGCTCGAGCGCCAGCTGATGCAGCGCGCACACAGCGATCGTAAACAGAATCGGGTCGGCAACAATCGCTGCTTCCTGCTCTGCGGTCAGCGCCTGCAGCTCAGCGCGCGCGACGCAGGCGTCCCGAACGATCTCAGCAAGGTCATCATCGAGAACCTCGAGGAGCCGATCGAGTCGGCGCAGATCGAAGTTTCGATGAGCGAACATTCGCTTGACTGAGGCTTCCGAGCAGGGAATCAGCTTGGCCAGCGCGGCATAGCTGATTCCGCGCGCGCGCAGCCTTCGCTTGAGCGATTCGACCAGAGCGTCGCTAGGTTTTGTCATTTGAATCTCCCGGTGTGGTGGGCCGGAACGATCCGAACCTGTCATTGGTTCGAGCGGCCATCAACGAGCTTACGGGGGCTCGGCTAACTGGAGGTCCGACCTTCGACCTAGAGCGGCTGGCGGGCCTGCTCAAGGATCGAAGTCAACAAAGCATCCGCATCGGTATGCAGTTCACCCAACCACCTGCCGGGACGCTTTCACTCTGGTGGTCCAGCACAACCAGGCAGTCAGCGCGCGACATCGAGCTGAGGACCGCTGATCCCTGGTTCTCCATGAGCGTGACGAGCGGCATACCGTCCTGATCGACGCTGAGCATGGCTCGCTGATATTCGGTACGGCCCGCACGCTTTCGGATGGGTGCAGAGGCGCGTGCCCGTAGCAAGAGCGGCGGAGAAGGCTGACCGCCAGCCAGGGTTGTCAGGGCATCGCGAACCAGGAACAGAAACGTGACCATGACCGCGACTGGGTTACCCGGCAATCCGAAGTAGAGGGCATTGCCGATGCGTCCAAAGGCAAGCGGTCGGCCTGGTCGCATGGCAATCTTCCAAAAATCTACCTGTCCGCGCCGCTGCATCACTGCTCGGGTATGGTCAGCCTCGCCAACCGAAACGCCAGCCGACGAGATGATTGCATCGGCCCTGCGGCTTGCCGCGGCAATCGCCTGCTCAAGTGAATCAGGGTTGTCGCGCACGATCCCCAGGTCGATTAATTCGACGCCCATGGCTTCCAACAGCGCGCGTAACGTGCTGCGGTTACTGTCGTAGATCATCCCCTGGGGAAGGGGCTGCCCGGGCGGGCAGAGCTCATCACCCGTTGACAGGATTGCGACCCGAAGTCTGCGCACGACCGTAATCTCGGCGATTCCAAGCGATGCGATCAGACCACATTCAGCAGCGCCCAGGAGTTGTCCCGCGCGAAGCGCTGGTGTGCCGGACAGAAGGTCTTCTCCCTTCAGTCTGAGATTCTGGCCAGCCTGTTGGCCTGGCGGAATTCGCACTCGACTACCGTCGGTGACAACGAATTCCTGCGGAACCACCGTGTCATGCCCTGCGGGCATGACAGCACCCGTCATCACACGGACTGCCTGCCCCGAAGTGGGAATGCCCTCGAACGCTCGCCCTGCGAGCGCCTGCCCGATGACGTCTAGCCAGGTATCGCCTTGCTGCGCCAGATCGGTGGAAGTCAGTGAGTAGCCATCCATAGCAGCATTGTCATGCGCAGGCACATCAATGCCCGAGAGCAGGTCGCGAGCGAGTATGCGCCCGCGCGCCTGCTCAAGGGGCACGGATTCAGTGTCCTTGAGCGGCCTGACTAACTCACCGATTCGCGATCGCGCCTCGTGAAGCGGGAGCGCGTCCGGGTCGAACGGTGGCGGCTTAGGGGGATGTGCAGCGACAGGGGAGTTTGATGGGGTGGATCCCGGCTCGCGACTCATTGCGAACGCTCCAAATGCTGCAGTTCATCGGCGGTGTTGACGTTCACAAACGCGGACTCGTCCTCAAATTCGGCCTCAACCCACCGTCCCTGGGAGAGCCAGCTCTCAATTCGGCGGCCGCCTGTTCGAACAAAGGATTCGAGTTCTAATGCCAGCGATCGATGAATCAGTGCAATCACCGGATGCCGTTGGGCGCCGCATCGCACTGACACGCGATCCGCGCCAGATTGCGTTTGGGCATTTACCAGTCTGATAACGAGATCGTGCGGCAGCCGCGGCGTGTCACATGGAACGCTCAGCAGCCAGGGCGTATCGATACAGGTGAGCGCCGCATGGATGCCAGCTAGTGGCCCGGGTCGGTCAGCGATCTGGTCTGCGATGACAGGCAGGCCAAACAGTTTCCAATCTGGCTGATGCGGGTCGCCGTTGATGAGGATGGAGTTAACTTGTGTCCGGATACGCTCAATGACGTGAGCGATCATCGGCTTCCCACTAACCGGCACCATCGCTTTGTTGATGCCCTGGCCATCCGCGCTCATGCGGCGCCCCAGTCCACCAGCAAGAACAACCGCGGTGACCTGCGCTTTAGAAAATCCGCCCGCCGGTGTGGCACCGACCATGGTCAGCCGCCGATGTAGGACATCTCGATACGGCGCAGGCCCGCCGTGGCATCCGACCGAATTTCGGAGTAGCGGTCGCTGCGCTGGTTCCACAGGTTGGCGACCGCAGCGCTGATCTGCTCGTCCGAGTAGCTGTCGCGTAGCAAGGTACGCAGATCATGCCCTTCGGTTGCGAACAGGCAGGTGTACAGCCGGCCTTCGGTGGAGACGCGTGCGCGGGTGCAATCGGCGCAGAATGGGCGTGTGACCGATGAGATGACGCCAACTGCGCCGGCGCCAGCCGGATAGCGCCAGCGTTCGGCGACCTCGCCGCCGTAGTTGGGATCGATGGGCTCAAGCGGAAATGCCGCGTTGATTCGTTGAATCACATCGCCCGATGGAAGCACTTCGTCCATCTTCCATCCATTGGATGCGCCGACATCCATGAATTCGATGAACCGGAGGATATGGCCTGTGCCCCGAAAATGCTTTGCCATTGGCAGGATCTGGCTGTCATTGACGCCCCGCCGGACCACCATATTGACCTTGACCGGCAGCAGACCTTCAGCCGCTGCCGCGTCGATGCCTTCAAGCACGTCAGCCACTGGAAAATCGACGTCGTTCATCTGGCGGAAGATTGCGTCGTCGATCGCATCCAGGCTTACCGTGATGCGATGAAGACCCGCCTGGCGCAGCGCTTTGGCCTTACGAGCGAGAAGCGTTGCGTTGGTAGTGAGAGTCAGGTCGATGGGCGCACCCTGAGGGGTACGGAGCTCGGCGAGCATCTCAATCAGGGTTTCAATGCCACGCCGCAACAGAGGCTCGCCGCCAGTGAGCCGAATCTTTTCAACGCCATGCGCCACGAAGATTCGGGCGATGCGCGTGAGTTCCTCAAAGCTTAGCAACGAGGACTGGGGGAGAAACGCGTAGTCGGTGCCGAACACCGATTTAGGCATGCAGTAGGTGCAACGAAAGTTGCACCGGTCGGTTACCGATAGTCGCAGGTCGTGAAGCCGTCGTCCGCGCGTGTCCAGCAATAATCCAGACGCTGGCGCCGCGTCCGCCGGGATAACAGGCGGACGCGTCGGGTACCGTGCTTCTGCAATCGGAATGATACGTTCGGTCATTTCAGGATCACTACACCTACCCGATGGTATCTCCGGCGTCCGCCAGCCGGGCGCATGCCCGCGGCCCGGTTGCAGGAATCACTGACGGGTTTCAACCTGCTCCAGCGGTTCGTTGGCAACGACCCGGCGCTGCGGGCGCTTGCGCGCGGGACGCGGTGCAATTGGCTCAACGGTTGATTCTGGTTGGGCCGCCCCAGGCGCTGTTTCAACCCACTGTAAGCCCGCACTGTTAACGATCGCCTCGAGATCCTCGCGGGCAGGGGCGGGCGGCGTCGGCGTGGCAGGCTCGGCAGCCTGAACCGGCGCGACCACGGGCTGCGGCTCGGCAAGTGCTGCCTGAGTGTCCGGGGCTGTGGACACAGTCGCAGGGGCAGGCGGCTGAGACGTGTCGATCAACTCGATCGGCGCGGCAGGCGCCGCCGCGGGAGCGGGCGCAGGCGGCACGGCAGGAGCCGACGCCGGAACCATCGCTGCAGGCTGCGCGGGCTCGGCCGCGGCCGATGGCGGCGGCGCGATCGGCGCGGTAGCGGACGGCGTCTGCGCTGCTACGGCTGTGGTGCCCATGGCAGCG
>CAZORB010000107.1:0-1232 GCA_964581825.1 uncultured Bordetella sp. | reverse complement strand
CGGCGCGGTAGCGGACGGCGTCTGCGCTGCTACGGCTGTGGTGCCCATGGCAGCGGTGGCAACCGATGCCGTCGCAACGACTGCGGTAGCGGCCGCTGTCGCTGACGGCGGGGCCGCCGCCGGTGCCGGAGCAACGGGCGCAGGTACCGCTTGGGCAGTTGACGGCGCGGCAACTGGGGACACGGCTTGCGGTGCTTCGTTGACGGTCACGGACACGCCGTCTGCCGATACTCCGTCACCCGAGCCTGCAGCGTCCGCTCCTTCGCCACGATCACGACGCCCGCCACGGCGGCGGCGGCTCCGGCGACGACCTTCGCCATCGCCCGATTCGTCGGTAGAAGGCGGAACCGAAGCGGGCATGCCACCCTGTGCGAGCTGCGGTGCGACCATATTCGATGTACCACTCGCCGGCGTCGTGGCGCCCGTTGCATCCGGCGGGAGGCTGGCTGCTGCAGCGGCAACTGCCTGTTCGGCGGACGGTCTTCCGGGCTGACGATCCCGACGGCCATCTCGACTATCTTGTGAGTCGCGCTGCTCCTGACCGTCGCGACGGTCACGTGCCTCGCGCGGCTCCCTTGCCTCGCGTGCCTCGCGGGGTTCCCGTGCCTCTCGTCCTTCCGGACGCTGCTCACGGGCGCCGTCGCGACCATCGCGACGATCGCGCCCTTCGCGGTTGTCGCGACCGTCACGGCCTTCGCGACTATCTCGTCCCTCGCGCTGTTCGCGTCCTTCACGACCTTCTCGGCCCTCTCGCGCTCCACGGCCATCACGGCCGCCCCCTGAGCGACCGTTTCGACCCTCGCTGCGCTCACCCCGGCCACGACGACTGCTGTCTTCGCCACGTGAATCGGTCGCCGGAGCGGGCGCGGTACTGCCTGCGGCGGGCGCCTCGTTCGCGGGCGGCGTCGCATGGGCCTCATTGGCCGGCTTACGGCGGAACCAACCGAAAATTTTGCCGATCAGGCCGTCTTGTGTGGGGGCTGGCTGAACGGGCTTGCTCGGCGCGCTGGCGGGAGCGGGCGCCGCGGCTGCGGCCGCAGCCTTTCGCTCTTCGCGTGGTGGCGCTGCGGGCGGTGGCGGCTGATCCGGGGTAACGGATCGGACGGCTGCCTCCTGCTTAGGCTTCGACGGCTCAAGCCGTGATTCGAAGTAGGCGTTGTCATCGGCCGGCGCTTCCGCGATGGAGTAGCTCGTGCGGTAGTTCGCGAGTCGGTCGTCATCATGACGAACGC
>CAZORB010000106.1:0-16005 GCA_964581825.1 uncultured Bordetella sp. | reverse complement strand
CGATCGCTTCGGTCTCGTTGCCGATCACGTCGGCCTGCAGCACAGGGTATCGAACGCAGAGCCACAGTCCTGCTGCCAGACCGATCAGGCCCGGACCCGTCTCCGCCAGCGCGCGGACCAGCCATGTCTTTAGCCGCTCTGAAGACCCACTGCCACTGCTGCTGAAACTGATGAACAAAGACGCACCCAGTGCCGCGGCAATGAACTGCTCCTGGTAGATGAACCAGCCCAACCAAGTTGGCGCGTCTACGGCCCAAAACAAACCTGAAAGGGCGAGAACGCCACCAATCCCTGAGGCAAGCCAGTTCATCCGAGTGCTCTGAGGCTAAGGACGCGCGCTGCAGCGGTGCACAGGCGCGCCTCGGTTTGAACGTTAACGGGCGAGACCCAGCGACTTCAGCGCCTCGATTGCACCCGGGTGGTACGGCACGCCCGTGTCATCACCGATCTTGTTGGCGTCAAACTCGGCAAACAGCGGCCCCGCCGCCTTCAGATCCGCCACGTTGGCATGGAGCGCGCGAACGACTTTCGCCACCAGATCGTTGCTGACCTTTGCGTTGACCCACAACGCATAGTCGTAGACCAGCATTGCGGTGGGCTGATCAACACCGAGCCGCCCCGGAGCGGGCTGAACGATTTCAACCCGGCTATGGGGCACGTGACGCGTCACCGCCTCGACCGCCTTGGGAGAGGGATCAAACGGCAGGAACCTTACGCCCCCCAACGCAGCATCCCACTCGCGCAGTTGCGCCATTCCGATCGTGCCAATCGAGGTGACGGTCTGCTGCTGCTTGAAGGCGTCAAACATCCGTGGGAACGCCGGAACGGGAACCTGACGGGTGTCCTCAAACGTCATGCCCGCATTGGCCAGATACCCTGTGATGAGCACCCTGCCCAGCGGATTCCCGGTGAAACCCGCCGGGACGGGTTGGCCCTTGAGGTCATTCAAGTTGCGAATCGGACTGTCCTTCTTGACCACCAGCCCGTTGTACCAGGGGACGATGCGCGCCACCATCCTCAGATCTGGGTTGGGACGCTCCACGATGACGGTGCCGCTGACCAGGTAGTGCATCTCGGGAACGTTGGAAATACCGAACTCAATATCGCCACGGTTGACCAACGGCGCGTACTGAGCCGCCCCAGCCATGGGCTGTGTGCGCATCTGAATGCCGCCTTTGTCGGAGATCACCTTCGCCAGGCCTGTAGCCAGCTGGAAAGTAGCCCCCGTTTGCGTCGTACCAAGCCCGACCACCTGGGCAGACGCGCTGGTCGCGGCCAGCGCAAACGAGAAAGCGACCGTGATTCGCTTCAGCATGGGAAATCCAGAGACCATCATGCAGCCCTCCGCAGCGTATTGATCATTGAGCTTTTCATCAGATAGGCCTTGGCCGCTACCGGGTCCTCAGCGATCCGGCAGAGCTCATCCTGCTTGCGCTTGCGGGCCGCGGGATCGCGCTCCGCCAGCATTTCTCGATTGCGTGCGGTGTTTGCGTTGATATGGTCAACCGCCACATGCCGACGCTCGCGCTCGTAATCATCCAGCCTGTCCGTACCGCCCCGGTGGAGCTCGATAAGTTTTTCGGCAAGATTCAACCCGTCGTGCAGGCCACCGTTCATGCCCATCCCGCCAATCGGATTGTTGAGGTGGGCCGCGTCACCGGCCAGGAACGCACGCCCTTTTCGATAGGTTTCTGCAACCCGCTGATGGACGCGGTACAGCGTGCGATGGCGTGTTTCATAAGGCTCAGGTTTGGCGAACACCCCTTGAAGTCGGCGCTCTCCAGAGGCCAGCACTTCCTCGTCGCTTTCCTCGTTGGTCGGGAACAGACAACGCCAGAGCCCGGGTACCTTCAGAAGCACACACCACTCGTCGGTGTCGGCGACATAGTTCACATAGGACAGGCGGTTCAGGTGGTTCTCAAACGGAAACGGCGTACTGACCACGAAGAAGCGCTCGGGGAAGGTAAGGCCTGGGAACTCGATTCCCAACGCCCCCCTCACGGCGCTATAGGCGCCGTCGCACCCGATCAGCCAGTCGGCCTCATGCACCACCCCTTCTTCGGTGACCACCCGAATCCGCGATGCATCCTGGTCAACTGAGGCCACCTTGGTGCCGAAGACGAGCGTCACGTGCGGAAAGTGTTCGAGCCGGGATGCCACCAGATGGGTGAAACGAAACTGCTCGTACTGAACCCGATACGGGTGATCGGTTTCTCCCTTGAGCAAGCTCATATCGAACTCAGCAATGGCACCCGTCTGGCGATCACGCACTTGGAAGGTTGGCGCAATCAGACCGCCGCCCAGAATGTCGTCAATCAGCCCCAACTCGGCCATCATGTCCAGCGTTGGCGGGTGCCAGGTCGATGCGCGCAGGTCGGTCGCAAGCTCAGCAGAACGTTCGAGTACCGTGACCTCAATGCCTTCGCGCGCGAGCGCCAGGGCGGTTGTGAGCCCCACGGGGCCAGCGCCGGAGATGATGACTTTCATGGTTTTGCTACTTTTGGATTGGCGTGAGTAACCGTTGGAGGCCCGTCTGACAGCAGGTTCGATCGACTGCTGGGCATGGACCAAAAACCGCAGGGATGTTAATGGCGCACCTGGCGCGGCGCAAACAGAGGCCCTACTCGCCTTGTATCACGCGCGGAGGAACCCCCTGCATTTGCCGGGCGATCAGGACCCGCGCTATCGTCAAAGGCTATACGACCCCCCTAATGGAGCCTGCCATGCCCATCCGCCCACCGTATCGAGTGCTTGCCACGCTCGTTGCCGCCGCAACCGTCAGCTTCGGCGCCTCGCAGGCCGTAGCCCAGACAAAATGGCGTGCCGCGGGAAATTTCGCCGTCGAGCACACCTCCTCCGAGGCCATGAAGCTGTTTAAGGAGGAAGTCGAAAAGGCAACCAGCGGAAAGTTTGTCGTTGATCTGTTCCCGGCGATGCAGCTGGGCGGCGCGCAGGAAAACGTGCAGGGCGTACGGACTGGCTCGATTCAAATGACGTGGGTCGGTATGGCCTTCCTGACTCGCACCGTGCCGGAATTAGAGGCCCTGTCGCTGCCTTTTCAGTTCAGTGATCGCGAGCAGGCCTTCCGGGTCACCGATGGCCCCATCGGCGCCGAGATCGATCGACGTATCGCCAACAAGGGCGTGACGCTGCTTGGCTTTATGGAGCTTGGTGCGCGACATGTCACCAACTCGAAGCGGCCTATCCGAACGCTGGAAGACTTCAAGGGCCTGAAGATCCGACTTCAGCCCAACGAAACGCATCTTGCGTCATTCCGGGCACTGGGCGCCAATGCTGTCGCCATGGACGTGAAGGAACTGTACTCGGCTATGCAGCAAGGCGTTGTCGACGGCCAGGAAAACCCGTTTTCGATCATTACGGCCAATCGTTATTTCGAGGTCCAGAAATTTGTGACCAACACCGGTCACTTCTTCGACTTCATTGTCGTCATCGCAAACCGCAAGGCGTTCGAAGCTTTGTCACCTGCCAATCAGAAAGCGGTTCGCGAGGCAATGAACGTGACCATCCGTTATCAGCGTGAGCGAGCCAAGATTCAGGATGCTGACGCACTGGC
This sequence comes from uncultured Bordetella sp., assembly GCA_964581825.1. Classification (GTDB taxonomy): domain Bacteria; phylum Pseudomonadota; class Gammaproteobacteria; order Burkholderiales; family Burkholderiaceae_E; genus SYIM01. The sequence continues at coordinate 12,431 of CAZORB010000106.1, read as the reverse complement.
CGAAATCAAGCGCCGCGGCATGAACTATGACGAGGTGTCGCCCAAGCTGGTTGCCGATATGCGCGCTGCCACGTCTGGCATCGTCGAAGAGGTCAAGAAGCGTGCGGGCGCCGATCTGGTTGCCCGTGTACTCGCCGAAACGGCCAAGCCCTGACGCAATGATGGCTGCCTACGATGCGGCGCTCGCGCGGCTGGACCGCGCAGCCCGCTGGCTGATCATTGCCTGCTCGGCGCTGATGATCATCGTGGTGTCGGTCCAGGTGTTGCTTCGCTACGCGTTCAACACCTCAATCGACTGGTCTGATGAAGTCTCCAGGCTGCTGTTCGTCTGGAGCATGTTTCTCGCGATCCCGCTAGGACTCCGCGAAGGCTCGCATGTGGGCGTTGAATTGCTGGTGCAATTCATTCCGGCAGCGCCCCGACGCGCGCTGTCCCGCCTGTGCGCGGTGGTTGCCATCGTGCTGATGGCCGTCGTGGCTTATTTCACCGCTTCGGTATCCATCGACACCTGGGATGAGTTGATGCCCACGCTGCCGATCAGCGCAAACTGGTTCATGGTGCCAGTAGGCCTGTCTGCTTTGCACTGCCTGCTTCACTTGATTGCGCTTCTGTGGCGAGACCCGATTCGCCCCGCAGCCCTGTCGCATGAGTAAAGGCTGCTGCCAATGAGCACATGGGTGATGCTGGTGTTCGCCGTTGCGGCCCTTGCCGGGATGCCCCTTGCGTTCGCGCTGGGGGTCGCTGCGCTATTCGGATTGGTGATAGCCGATGTGGATTTCGGCATGTTGCCCACTCGGATGATGAACGCGGTGAACTCGTTTCCGTTGATGTCGATTCCGCTGTTCATGGTGGCCGGCGAGCTCATGATCAAGGGCGGCATCATGGAGCGAATGATCCTGTTCGCTAACGCGCTGGTCGGACGCGTTCGGGGTGGCCTGGCCCAGGTCGCGATGCTTGCGGGCGCCATCCTGTCGCTGGTGTCGGGCACCGCGGTCTCGGATGCCGCCGCCTTGTCATCCACTGTTGGCCCAGAGCTCAAGAAGCGCTACGGGCTCGGCTTCTCAACCGCCGTGATCGCTGCGTCGGCCAACCTGGGTCCGATCATTCCGCCGTCTGCGGCGATGATTGTTTACGCCTACATGGCTGGCTCATCGGTATCCATCGGAGCGCTTTTCGTTGCGGCCGCAATTCCGAGCGTCATCATTACTGCCGTATTCATGGCGCAATGCTGGTGGATTGCCAAGCGGCGCAACTATCCGCTTACAGGCGAACCCTTCACCATTCGCCGACTGGCTCGAGCCACCGGCGCTTCCTGGTTGACGCTTGCGCTGCCGATTGGCGTCATCGCCGGAATCATTGGCGGGGCGTTCACGGCAACCGAAGGCGCGGCCATCGCCGTGGTTGGCGCGCTCTTCCTGGGCTTTTTCGTCACCCGCGAGCTCAAGCTGTCGGACCTGCCTGAGATTCTGTATCGCTCCGCAGTGATGTCGGGCGTCGTCGCTGCAATGATTGCGTTCGCTTCAACCGTTACCTTTTTACTAACGGTCGATCTTCTGCCGCAGGCGCTGGCTGAGTGGCTTCGTTCGGTGACCTCTAGTCCGATCGTGTTCAACCTGCTGGTGGCGGTTCTGCTGCTGGTGGTGGGCATGTTCCTGGAGTCCAACGCCGCCTACATCATGCTGGTGCCGTTGCTTCATCCCATCGCGATGTCCTACGGCATTGACCCCACACACTTCGCCTTCCTGTTTGTGCTCAACCTGATCATAGGCATGATGACGCCACCGGTCGGAGTGGTGCTATTCGTCATCTGCAGCATGACCGGGATCAAGATGGGTGAGCTTGTTCGGCACTGCACACCGTTCATCGTGTCGCAGTACCTGCTTCTGATCGCCTGCATTTTCTTCCCACCCCTCGTTACCTGGCTACCCAAGCAACTCGGCTACTGACCTCGTCAGCCTTCCGCGGAATATCTGATGCGCGCCATCGTCTGTGAAACCTACACCGGCTATCAAGACCTGAAGCTTCGCAACATCGAGCCGCCTGCGCTCAGGCCTGGGTGTGTTCGTATCGCAGTCCACTACTGCTGCATCGGCTTCGGAACTTCACTGATTGTTGCAGGTCGTTACCAGCGAAAGCCCCCGCTTCCTTTCGTGCCCGGTACCGAGGTCTCAGGCTTCGTTACCGAGGTTGCAAGCGACGTCTCCCACCTGAAAACGGGCGACCGCGTCACCGGCATCATCGATTGGGGCGGATACGCCGATCAGGCGGTCGGGACCGCAGACACGGTCTGGAAGGTTCCTGAGCAGGTTCCACTCGACCTGGCCTGCCTCCTGCCCGCTGCCTACGGTACCCCCTGGACCGCCATCCACTGGCGAGCAAAGCTTCAGCCGGGCGAGTCGGTGCTCGTGTTTGGGGCTGCGGGCGGGGTCGGTCGCTGCGCGGTCGAGCTAGCCCGACACGCCGGAGCGCATGTCATCGCTGTGGCACGCGACGAGGAACGCATTCAAGTTGCACTCGACCACGGCGCGCATGAAGGCTGGCGCTCTGACACACCGGAACTTGGCAAAATGCTCAAGCAGCGGCACGGTGGTCGAGGCATTGATGTGGTGTTCGATCCGGTGGGGGGTGAATGCTTCGATCACGCATTGAAGGCCATCGCACCCGAAGGGCGAATCCTGGTGATCGGTTTTGCCGGCGGCACGATTCCGCAGGTACCAGCCAACCTGCTTCTGGTGAAGAACGCAACGGTCATCGGCGTAAACCTGGGTCTTTACACCGGCTGGACGCCGGGCGATGAGCGCAAAGCCCACGCACCCAAGATGCAGCAGATGATTGCCAGCTTGTCCGATCTGATTCTTCGAGGCGAACTCAAACCGGCAGCCCCCACCGTATTTCCGCTTGAACGTACCGTGGAAGGTTTCGAGGCGCTGACGGCCAGGCGGCACACCGGACGCATGCTGATCCAGGTTGCAGATCAGCCGTAAGCCCGGTGCGCTGTGTGAAGCCCTAGGCTGCTGCTGGAACCCTCTTGGCGCGCTCCCGCTCGATCGCGATTAGCGCGTCTTCCAGAGGTTTGACCGCCTGCTCGGTGCGACCGAGCTTTTCAAGCCCGAACAACCCGAGCCGGAAAGTGCGGAAATCGGCACCCTCGTCGCACTGTAGCGGAACGCCAGAGGCGGTTTGCAGGCCAAGCTCGAGAAACGCTTTGCTGCTCTGCATTTCAGGATCGTGCGTGTAACTGACCACTACGCCAGAGGCCTGGAATCCTTCTGCTGCAACGCTGGGATAGCCATGACGAACCATCACTTCCCGAACTTTGTTCCCAAGCTCGATCTGCTGACGCCGCAGCGCTTCGAACCCGCGATCGCGAGTTTCAATCATGGCGCTACGGGTGATGGTGAGCGCATCGGTAGGCATGGTGGTGTGATAGACGTGAGAGCCTGCTTCGTAGGTCTCCATCACCTGCAGCCACTTCTTCAGATCGAGCGCGAAGCTTGAACTGGTGGTGCTGTCGATTCGCTCTCGGGCCAACTCAGAAAGCATTACAAAAGCACAGCAGGGCGAGCCGCTCCAACCCTTCTGGGGTGCGCTCACCAGTACATCAACGCCGCATGCACGCATGTCAACCCACAGCGCGCCCGATGCGATGCAGTCGAGCACGAAGAGGCCACCTACCTCATGCGCGGCTGCCGCCACTGCCTTTAGATAGTCGTCGGGCAGCACCATGCCGCAAGACGTTTCGACGTGAGGCGCGAAAACTACTGCGGGGCGCTCAGCGCGGATGGTGCGAACCACCTCATCGATGGGCGCGGGAGCGAACGGCTCACGGCTGCCGGGCTTCAGGCGGCGCGCCTTCAACACTGTGCAACCGCTGGAGAATCCACCCGCCTCAAAAATCTGCGACCAGCGGTAGCTGAACCAGCCATTGCGCAGCACAAGCACGCGCTGACCGGTGGCGAACTGCCGCGCAACTGATTCCATGCCAAAACTACCGCTGCCCGGCACGACGATGGCTGAACGCGCTGCGTACGCGTCTTTGAGGATTGCTGAGATGTCGCGCATCACACCTTGGAAGCGGCGTGACATGTGGTTAAGCGCGCGATCGGTGTAAACCACCGAGTACTCAAGCAAGCCGTCTGGATCTACGTTAGGCAAAAGACCGGGCATGACACACTCCGTTCCCAATTTGAGCGGGCGATTGTACGCCGCACTACGACGTTTCGCCCAGGGTCTTGTCAAATCTGCAACGGAAACAGGCTCTCTAGCGTTGGTGCACGTAGCTTCCAGGCGCGTCGCACAGAACCGGATATCCGCGATCGGAGCGCCCCATGGGCGGCGGGCGGCGGTGTCGGCCGGAGCGCTCGGTGAGCCACTTCACCCACAGCGGCCACCATGACCCCGTTTGCGACGGCGCTCGCTGCGCCCAGGCAAGTGCGTCAATGTAGTGCGCGCCCCGAGCGCGCGTCGCGCTCTGGTACCCCGATCCTGCGAACGCCGACTTCGGTGGATTCACCACGCCCACGTTATGACCGCCACTCGCAAGCACAAAACACAGTTCGGTCTCGGTAAACAGATGCAGCTTGTACACAGAACGCCAGGGCGCCACATGGTCATCACGGGTGGACACCACGAACATCGACACATCGATGTCCGACAGGCTGACCGCTTTCCCCTCGACTGGGAATCGCCCCGCGGTCAGATCGTTGCCAAGAAACAGTCGGCGCAGGTAGTCGCTATGCATCCGATACGGCATTCGCGTGGCGTCCGCATTCCAGGCCATCAATTCGGTCATCGGCCCACGACGTCCCAGCAAATAGTGGCGCAATGTTCGCGACCAGACCAGGTCATTTGAGCGCAGCATCTGAAAAGCCCCGGCCATCTGGCGCGTCTCAAGGAAACCCTGGGCGGCCATCATGTCTTCGAGCAGTGCAACCTGACTGTGATCGATAAAGAGCGTCAGTTCACCCGCCTCCTCGAAATCAACCTGTGCCGCAAACAGCGTGACGCTGGCAAGCGGGTGCGACCGTTCACGCGCCAGCGCCGCTGCGGCCACCGCCAGAAGAGTACCGCCCAGGCAGTACCCGGTCGCATGAACCTTCGCCTGAGGCACGATTGCACCGATGGCCGCCAAGGAATCCAGCACCCCAAACCGCAGATAGTCGTCCATCGACAGATCGCGCTCTGCAGGACCGGGATTCACCCATGAAATTGCAAACACGGTAAAGCCAGCTTTCACCAGGTACTGAATGAGCGAGCTTTCGGGCGACAGGTCCAGGATGTAGTACTTCATGATCCAGGCGGGAACAATCAGTATCGGCTCCGGATGCACCGTGGATGTCTGCGGTGAGTACTGAATCAACTCAATCAGCTGATTTCGATGAACCACCTTTCCGGGCGTCACCGCAACCTGAACCCCGGGTACAAACCCCTCCGCGCCGGCAGGGGGCTCACCCAGCACCGATCTCCGGATGTCCTCTGCGAAATTAGACGCCCCCCTTACCAGGTTCGCACCACCGCTTTCGCTCGTTTCAGCCAGTACCTCAGGATTGCTCCAGGCGAAATTCGCGGGTGCCCAGGCATCAAGCATCTGCCGCATACAAAAGTTGACCACCTGCGTATGGTGAGGCGACACCCCATGCACATCGGTGGTTGCGTTGTGCCACCACTGTTGCTGCATCAGAAACGCCTGATACGTAGCGTTAAACGGGAAGTGCTGCCACCCGGCGTGGCGAAATCGACGGTCGACCGGCAAGGGCTCGATACACGCGGGGCAGTCCTCCCCCTGGAGCAATCTCGCTATAAACCATGCGTATCGAAGCGATTTGCGCGACCACTTCCGCGCAAGCTCAACCTGCTTGCCTGGCGAGGCCAGCAGGTGCATCGCCCAGTCAGCAAAGGCCAGTGAAATAGCGACTGGCGAGATCCCGTGGGTCCAGCCGGCGAGCAGGGCCTGTGCAAGCTGATCGGTTTGCCGCGCAACCAACGCCGCAGCGTCAACCTCTGAGCCGCTAACGAGGTCGGACGGTGCCTGGGCGTCTGTGCCGCGCAAACGATCAGTCGAGAAGCGCGCTAGTGTGCCACCCGGTGTGTGAAGCTTTCGACTATCGGATTTGGCGGTGCGCGTAAGTGGACGCTGGCGGGGAGGCACGTTCAGGCAAATACCGTTGCAGAATCAATGCGTATGCTGCCCGCAATCGAAGCATCCAAGCTTGACCGCAGTCGTCCGGCACCCACGATCTCGATCAAGATTGGATTTCTTATCAGTTGTTTGACGGCCTCGGCCAAACACCGCACGATCGCGCCATGAATCTCGACCGACTCTACAACCTGTCCGACGTCCGTGAGGCGTCCCGTAAAAGATTGCCCAAGGGCATCTTTGAATTCATTGATCGCGGCGCCGAAGACGACGAGGCCATCGCGCACAACCGCGAAGCGCTGCGGCGGATCAAGGCGCGGCCGCAGGCACTGATCGACGTCAGTCAGCGCAACTGCGAAGCGATCATGCTGGGTGAACGCTTTTCAATGCCGATGGCAATCGCGCCCACCGGCGCCGCCGGGCTCGTCTGGTATCAGGGCGAAATGGAACTCGCCAAAGCCGCAGCCGCCACCGGAATCCCCTTCACGATCGCAACCCGATCGATGAGCAGCCTGGAAGACATCGTGGCCCTGGGTGGCACGCTTTGGTACCAGCTCTACGTGTTCACCGACCGGGCGCAAACCTGGAAGCTGATCGACCGTGTGGCAGCGTCCGGTGCCAAAGCGTTGCTGGTAACGGCCGACGTGCCGGTTCAGCCCAACCGCGAATTCAACCGACGTAACGGCTACACCTTCCCGTTTAAGGCCACACCGCGCTCAGTGATCGATATGCTGCGGCATCCCCGCTGGCTGATTGACGTCATCGGAAAATATCAACGCACCACGGGTATTCCTCAATACGAGAAGATGCCCGAGTACGCCGAAAACCTCACCTTCGAAGATATTCGCGAGCTGAGACGCCGCTGGCCGCGGCAATTGCTCGTTAAAGGCATTCTGAGGGCTGATGACGCACGACGAGCGCTCGACTGCGGTGCGGACGGCATTGTGGTGTCGAATCACGGCGGCCGATGCCTCGACATCGCAGCAGCGCCTATCGATGCGCTTCCCGAAATCGTTGACGCAGTCGGTGATCGCGCGACGGTGCTCATGGATAGCGGCATTCGACGTGGAAGCGATATTGCCAAGGCCATCGCCCTGGGAGCCCAGGGCGTACTAAGCGGGCGCCCCGGCCTGTTTGGACTGTCGCTGGCCGGTCAGCCAGGCGCTGAACATGTGTTCGGTCTGCTTAAGCGAGAGCTGCTGACCACGATGGGACAACTCGGTTGCACAACGTTAAGCGAGCTTGGGCCGCATTTATTCGAGCACGTCGAACCGGCTAGCGTGTCATACCGGTAGGCGGGGTCACAGCTGCTACGTCGCCTCTACCGTGATCAATTAGAGCGGGCGGTTCTGCGGCGCATGGTGGTCCATGGTGCTGGGCCACGCGCCCAGTCGACGGGCACGCAATTGCTCGACCGAGGTTAGGCCCTTTCGGACCAGGAGCATCTCGGCGGCGTCAATCCACTGCTCGGAATAAGCGCGTTCGCGCGAACCGTTTGCGCTGGCAAGCTCTGACGCCCGAATTTGTTCGCCCAGACAGGCCACCCACTCGGCCCACGAAAACAATCCGGCCTCAGCCAGCTTGACGACAATGGCAAACGCCCGTGCTTCCCACGGATGTTCGAAACCAACGCTCTCTGGCCCCGCTGATGTTGACCCGCAGGACTCCACCAGCCCTTGATGCCAGATCCGCTGCATTGAGTTCACAGAAGGCTCAGCACTCATCGCACGGACCGCTGTTCATTTGTTCGGACTGAGATACGACTGCCAGCAGTCGAGATAAACGCACGACGCTGTGCTGTCTGGCCCCCAGAGCTCCGAGGCTTCAAACCGAATCGAATACAGCCAATCGGGCTGTTCGCCAGCAAACACCGCATTCGTGTCCGGGAACACATGAACGCCACGAATTGCATGCACCGTTCCAGTTCGACCGCGGGCGTACCGTGGCAGTCGCGTGTGGGTGGCTGGATGATGGTTGATGGTGCGTACGGAGTCACCTACGGCGAAGCGGGCTGGGGCACTGGGTTCACGGGTGGACGGCCATCCCCGTGCAAACAGCGCGCCGACTGACTCTGCCTCGAGTCTCTTGAACTGGGACGACACCATAGCGGTCGACTGCGCCTGACCCGCGCTCAACTCTGCGGCGCTGACGAGGTCGGCGCGTTGCAGCAGCTGCTGGAGCGCTTCAAACCAGACGCGGTAGTAGCCCCCCTCCAGATACAGCACCGGAGGCAGGCTCTCGCGTACAAAGCGGGACGCGTCAATGTTCCAACGGCCGCCAGTACCCAAAGCGAGGGTAAGCGCAAAGGCACGTCGCTCCCAGGCGTGATGAAACAGGGGCTCGTTGGCCTCCTGTTCGATGGGACCGAAGCACTGCATCCCGCCCATGTCATGCACACCGTTCATCGCACCACCTCCGCCGCTGCACCAGGGGCCGCGATCACATCAGTGCCTATCATCGAGTTTCGCGTAACGATCGCCGCCAAAGCTTCTTCGGACAAGTTCTCGGTACCGGCAGGCCGCATCGGTAGGACCAGATAGCGAACCTCTGCATTGGAATCCCAAACCTGGATCCGCGTACTTTCCGGCAGCGTCACACCGAACTCGGCCAGCACACCGCGCGGGTCGATCACCGCCCTCGCTCGATAGGGCGCCGACTTGTACCAGGATGGCGGTAACCCCAGCAGCGGCCACGGGTAGCAGGAGCAGAGGGTGCAGACGACCAGGTTGTGCAGATCGGGCGTGTTCTCGACCACGACGACGTGCTCGCCCTGACGGCCGGTGTAGCCCAGCGAAGCAATCGCCTGATCGGGTGACGTGAGCAGCCATTGGCGGAACGCAGGATCAACCCAGGCGCGGGCCACAACCTGCGCGCCATTTCGCGGCCCGATCTTGTGTTCATAAAGCTCGAGAATCGCATCGAGCGCTTTTCGATCGACCAGTTCCTTCTCGATCACGAGCGACTCAAGCACATTTACTCGCGCTTCAAGCTCCCGGTTAATCCGATCGACATCTGGATCTTGGCTCATGATTGAACGGCTCCGGAATTGGTAACAGGCGCGGGCAATACAGCGCTGGGAAAACGTGCAGGACGCTTCTCTCGTACTGCTGCTAGCCCCTCTCGCGCATCGGCTCCCAGAAATCCGAGCATCTCGAGCGCAAGCGAGTGATCAAATATTGGGCCGGCGAGCCGCATCCACTGATTGATGGCCTGCTTGGTCCCGCGAATGGCTGGTTGACTGCCAGCGGCAAGTCGAGCCGCTACCGACAAGGCTCGCTCGAGTACCTGCGCACGCGGAACACAGGCGGTCACCAGTCCGATTCGCTCTGCTTCGCGCCCATCAATGAAGTCGGCCGTCATCAGGTAATACTTTGCTTTGGCGACGCCACACAAGAGCGGCCAGATGATGGCCGCATGGTCGCCTGCAGCAACGCCTAATTTCACATGACCGTCGGTGATTCGCGCTTCTTCAGACATGATGCTGATGTCAGCGAGTAAAGCCACCGCGAGCCCGGCGCCGACTGCGGTGCCATTGATTGCCGAAATAATGGGCTTGTCGCAGGCGAGCATGTTGTACACCAGGTCCGCGGCTTCTTTGCGCAAATGGGCGATTTGCTCTGGGTCGCCGATCATCTGCTCGACCCAGTTCAAATCACCGCCAGCGGAAAAGGCCCGATCGCCAGCCCCGGTCACGACCGCGACTTTTACAGCGGGATCCTCTGCAACGACGCCCCAAACCCGCGACAGCTCGAAGTGGAGCCTCGCGTTAGTGGCATTCATCGCATCAGGGCGATTGAGGGTGAGCAGCAACACCCCGTCACCCTTTGGCTCGAACACGATGTGTTGAAAATCTTGATAGTTCATGCTGAATGCGGCTCCCGGGTCAGATTATCGCGGACCCTCATGAACGGAGGCAACGCGTTTCGTCGATCCAAAGAAGCCCTCGCCCGCTCGCGCTCCAGTCCGCGCTCGTTCAGAATGGCGCCGACTATGCGGAGATCATTGATGCTCAGAACTTCTTTGGCCACGGGTGCGATCCTTGTTGCTGCAACCGTCGTTTTCACTTTACCTGCCCAGGCCCAGGACCCATCCGGCCCCTGGCCGAACCGTGCGGTTCGAATCGTAGTTCCGTACGCACCCGGTAACACAGGCGACATCACATTTCGTCAGATCCAGCCACTATTGGAGACGAAGCTGGGCGCACGCTTCCTCGTCGACAACAAGGCGGGCGCATCTGGAAACATCGGTGCCGAAGAGGTCGTCCGTGCGCGGCCTGACGGGCACACCCTGCTGCTAGGTGCCACCAACAACTACGTCACCAATCAGCATCTGATCCGCGGCATGCGCTTTGACCCCCTTCGCGATCTGATGCCGATCACCATGGTGAGCAATGCGCCATCGGTCGTCGTCGTTGCCGAATCAATGCCCGTCAACGATTTGCGTGGGCTCTCCGCTTTCGCAGCGAAGGCCTCGCCACCGCTTGCGTTTGGGTCACCGGGCATCGGCACACCGCCGCATCTCGCGGCGGAGTTATTTCGCCAGCTCGCGGGCGTTGAGATGGTTCATGTTCCCTACAAGGGTAGCCCGCCCGCCGTGCAGGGCCTGGTTAACGGCGAAACGCAGCTTTACATCACCGCCTTCAGTTCCGTTGCGGCCATGGTCAAGGCGGGTCGACTGAAGGCACTGGCGGTAGCGGGCGATACCCGGCTGGCAGCACTGCCGCAGGTGCCCACCAGCGCAGAGCAGGGTATGCCAGCGCTTCGTACAGGAAACTGGTGGGGACTGTCGGCGCCCACCGGGACGGACCCTGACCTGATCCGCAGAATTGCCGATGCAATTCGAGAAGCCTTGTCCGACCCGGGCGTTCGCGATCGGTACCAGGAACTGGGTCTGACCGCTGTGGGCAACTCGCCATCGGAGTTCGCCGCGCAGATGCAGCGCGAGGCTGCCGCCTGGAAGCAGGTCATTGACAAGGCTGGGCTCGCACCAAACTGATGATCAACGGATAACGGGGAACCTGCATGTTCCACATGGGATGGTTTATCGCACAAGGCTATGGCGTCCACGGCTGGAATCTGCCCTGGTCGGGATCGATTGGCAGCCAGTGGATGAAGCCAGACATCTACATCGATCTGGCCCGCGCCATTGAGCGCGCCGGATTCGACTACATGATGCTCGAGGACGGCTCACTGGTGCCTGACTCTTACGGCAGTTCGCCGGAGTGGTTCGCGCGCAAGGCATGGATGATTCCTAAGAACGATCCAATGCCCCTGGTTCCACTCATCGGACAGGCAACCCAGCACCTGGGCATTGTTGCGACGATGACCACCTCGTTTTATCCGCCGTTTATCGGCGCACGACTAGCCGCCACACTTGACCATCTCACCGAGGGGCGCGTCGGGCTCAATATCGTTACCGCGCACAACGACCGCGCCGCCCAAAACTTTGGGCTTGATCAGCACCACGAGCACGACCTGCGCTACGAGATGGCTGACGAGTGGATGGACGTTGCTTATAAGCTCTGGGGCTCGTGGGGTAGCGACGCCATCATTGACGATGCAGCGCAAGGCACGTTCGCCGACTTCACCAAGATCCATCCCATCGACCATGTGGGTCGCTTCCACAAGGTGCGCGGACCGCTCAACACCTGTGCAGGCCCACAGGGGCGCCCAGTGATATGTCAGGCCGGTGGGTCACCAGCAGGTCGCAGTTTCGCGGCCAAGCATGCGGACACCATCCTTGCTCGGTTTCGCTCAATTGATGCCGCGCGAGAATTCCGCAGCGATATCCATCGGCTTGCGCTCTCACACGGAAGACGGCCTACCGACATCAAAATTCTGTACATGATGTCCGCAGTGTTAGACGAAACCGATGAGGGAGCACATCACCGACTCGAGCAGATCAAACAAGGCGCAGCGAAGCTCGCGGAATACAAGCTCGCCTTTATGTCGTATACCAGCGGCAAGGATTTCTCAAAGTTTGATCTGGACCAACCCATTCCCGAGATCAAAACGAACGCAGCACAAGCCTCAACCGCCGCGTTGACCAAAGCGGCGGGCGCACAGAAAACGCTGCGCGAAATCGCGATGGAAACCGCATCGGGCGGGTTTGACTATGTCGGCTCACCCGATACCGTGTCTGCCCAGATGGGTGAAACCATGCAGGCGATTGGTGGTGACGGATTTCTCGTGAGCCACACCCTAACCCGGCGAACGATCGCCGAATTCACCGATGGGCTGGCACCTGCGCTCAGGCGCCGTGGGCTGATTCGATCGGGGTATAGCTTCAAGCGGTT
>CAZORB010000105.1:9658-16045 GCA_964581825.1 uncultured Bordetella sp. | reverse complement strand
TCGCGCTGTCGGAAGGCTTGCGAAACGAGTTGCGCGACACGGCCATCGGCGTCTCGGTACTCTGCCCGGCTGCGGTCCAGACCCAGATTGCCGCGAGTGGCCATCAACGTCCTGAACGCTTCGGCGGCCCTCACGAACGCCCACAGCAGGCTTTCATGGCCGACGCTATCGCCGAAGGCTGGCCACCTCGCCGAGTGGGCGAGCGTGTCATCCGGGGAATGCTCGATGATGAGTTCATGATCCTTACCCATAGCGCTCCAAGACCGTGGATCGAGGCTCGCCACGCCATGATTCAGGCCGCTTTCGAGAAGGCAGCTCAGTTCGAAGCGGCCGAATCGGTCATTCGTGAGGCCCGCTCATGAAAGCCGAACAGCTGTTCTCAATCGAAGGTCAGGTGGCTGTCGTGACAGGCGCCGCAGCGGGACTCGGTCGTGCCTACGCAGAGGTGCTCGCAGCAAACGGCGCCCAGGTGGTGCTCACCGACGTTGACCCGGACGGCCTTGCAGCCACGTTGGCAGATATCCGTGCGGAGGGTGGTAGGGCTGAAGCCATCGTGCTCGACTCAGGCGACCGCGATGCAATCGGTACGACCATCGACAAGATTGCCGCGAGCCGGGGGCGGCTCGATATCGTCTTCGCCAACGCCGGCATCAGCGCGGGGCCGGGTTTTGCCTTCACGCCAGGCGGCCTGATCGAGCAGGTTCAGCCAGAGGTCTGGGACCGCGTGCTGGCGGTCAACCTCACCGGGGTGTTCGCTACGGTTCGCGCTGCCGCGCGGCCTATGAAGACTGCCCGACGCGGTCGAATCATCGTGACCGCCTCGATCGCAGGCATTCGCGCGGAAACATTGGTGGGCTACGCCTACAGCGCGACCAAGGCAGCCGTCATCAATCTCGTTCGGCACGCAGCCATGGAACTCGCGCCCTACTCGGTCACGGTGAATGCAATCGCGCCAGGACCATTTGCCACCAACATCGCAGGCGGGCGCATGCGCGACCCCGCAGTACGTGAACGGTTTGCACAGCTGGTACCCATGCAGCGCGTCGCCGATCCGGACGAGATCAAGGGCCTTGCGCTTCTGCTGGCCTCACCCGCTTCCGCGTTCATCACGGGCACGGTGATCCCCATTGATGGTGGCGCCACCGCTGGGTCTTAACTGCGCCGAACGACGCCCGCCCCCACCTGGGCAGCCGACTGCCAGGAAGTATTGAAGAACGGATCACCCTGCAAGTACGCGCGCAGCATCGGTAGGGCGTCAAAACCCCAAAACAGCTGGTCATCAACGATGAAAGTCGGGACGCCGAATACGCCCTGGGCGATCGCGGCGTCAGTATTGGTCCTGAGCGCAGCCTTGACGTCTGGGGACTCGGGGCTGTGCACAGGCGCCAGCATGCTGGTTACCGACATCAGTCGATCGGGATCATCCGCAACAGCACCACCTCGCCAGACATGGCGAAAAAGCGTCTCGCACACCTCGCGACCGACCGCGCCAGCGTGTGGAGCGCTCGCCTCACAGGCGAGCGCAAGCCGCAATAAAGCCAGTGGGTTGAACGGATGATTGGCGGGTGGTTCGAGCGCGATCGAATGCTGTCGTGCCTGCCACATCACCTGCCGATAGGTCCAGTGACGTTTGGGTGCGATCTCAGCCGGGCCCAGCTGACCGTGGTGCTTGAGCAGTCCGGCAAACAGCACAGGCCGGTAGATCACCTGCACCTCCAAACCGCGAAGGGTCTCTGGCAACGCCTCAAACGCCAGATAGGCATAGGGCGAAATGAAGTCGAGATGGAAGGTGATCGACTTCATTGGCGTGCTGGCTGCGATGGCCTCAGGCGGTCAACGGGATGCAGCGTAGCGACCGATCCAGTCAAGCGAACGCTTGACCGACGCGCCAGGGTCAGCGCCCACCGTAAGCACCGACACAATGATGCGCTCACATCCCGCGATATCGATGAATTCATCGAGCTTGCGGGCGCAGGCGGCCTCATCGCCATGAATCACGGTGGCATCCACCATGGCCTGCGACCACTTGCCCTCGCGGGCTTCAGGCAAGCCGGCGGCTGCAAACATTTCTTGATAGTTTGGCCAGCGCGGGTAGTACGTGAGGCTGCGATCCACCGCCGTCCGCAGCTCGGTTTCATCGGCCGTGAGGGCAAGAAACACCTGACCCACGAGCGTCGGACGCGCTCGACCCGCGCGTTCCGCGCCACGGGTCATCGCGGGCAGTCCAACGTCACGAATGTAGCGAGCCGGGCACAACCAGGTGACTGCGCCGTCGGTGATCTCGCCAGCCAGCTCAAACGCGCCCGCACGCAGCGCCGACACAATCACCGGTACGTTCGCCCCGCGCGACAGTGATGCCTCCAACTGGAAACGCTTGCCTGAAAACTTGACCGTCTCGCCGGCCAGCAGCCCCTTCACGATACTGACGAACTCACGCAGGTGCTCGAGCGGACGCTCATAGGGCAATCCATAGCGCGTCGTGATGGTGGGCGCATGGCTGGGGCCAAGTCCCAACCGGAACCGGTCTGGCGCGAGCATGGCAATATCAAGCGCCTGCTGTGCGACAACTACGGGATTTCGAGGAAAGGTGGGAACGACCGCGGTACCCAGACAGATTCGCTGTGTCGCAGGGGCGGCCGCAGCAAACACCGTAAGCGCATCGGGCCCTGCTCCCGTGGTAAGCCAGAAGGCTGGAACCCCCGCCTTCTCGGCATAAAGAATCGCATCAAACAGGTTGCGCGCATTAGCGTCGTGCACGCTGGTGCCAATTTCCGTTTTCATCTGCCTTCCTTTGATCAGCAAGCCCTAGGGCGTGCGCGGCTCAGTCAACTCGCTCCATCCCCTTCAGTGTAATGACGTGAGCGGCTTCCGGGCCTCTGAGAAGTTCAGTAAGCGCTCGCCCAGCAACCTGGTTGGTCGTTGCTCGGACGATCGCGGCGGCATACACCGTGTAGTTTTGAATACCGGCAGGGAGGGGCCCGACCAGCTCAGCCCCCGCCACAGGCAGAATCTCACTGATCTGGTGGATCGCCAGATCAGCCTCACCGCTGACCAATCGCTCCGCGACCAGGCCTCCGGGCACCAGAACCGCTCGGGGCCGGATCTGCTCGGCTATCCCCATGCGCTGAAACAGCCCGTCCAGATAGATACCACTGGAGCCGCCAGCCTTGGGGTCGATGAAGGCCGGGTTGCGCGCCGCAAGGACGGCCGCCCTGAACTCTTCAACCGTATTGATTACAGGCTTGGGACTGCCCCGGCGGACTGCGACACCGATCGCAACGCGGGCAATCGGACGAATCGAGTCACGATCGACCAGGCCTTCGCCCGCTAACGTATTGAGCGTACCAGGCGGTGCAATGACAACATCCCATGCCTCGCCTGCCCGCATCCGCCGAAGGATTTCCCCTGCCGTGCCGTTATCGATCCGCAAAGAAGCCTTCTGCCTGGCCTCAAACGCAGGCGCGAGATCAACCACAACCGGTTTGAAGGCTCCCGCACTGAGCACCTGAAGCGACTGCGCAGCCAGCGGCGACGCAAAGGTGGCTAACAACACCCACCGCAGCGGCGGAATGACCCGTTGGCGTACCCACTTTGCTAAACTATTCATCGCCATTCCGCCTTATGTTGAAGCGTTACCCGATCAGTTATTGAGCGTTATACCCGCAGCCTTGATTGTTTCGCCCCAGCGGGTAATTTCGGACACCATGTACTTGCCGAATTCATCGAGCGTCATGTCCGGCGCGCTCGAGAGTCCGATCTGGGTGAGACGCTCCTGAAACTCTTTGCTCGAGGTAACACCGCGCACGCCCTTGTAGACATGCTCAAGCACCGCCTGAGGCGTTTTCGGCGGCGCCAGAATGCCTACCCAGGCATCGGCGTTTACCGGAAAGCCCTGCTCGGTCATGGTCTGAACCTGCGACGCACCTACGTGGCGCCTGGGCGAGGAGATGCCGTAGGCCGTCACCTTCGACAGCGCCGGAATGACTACGACCGCCGGCGCCATCATCACGTCGTTCTGCCCCGCCATCACCGCCTGGAAAGCCGGCGCAGCCCCCTGATAGGGAACATGGAGGATGTCGAGTTTGCCAGCCTGGGCCTTGAACATTTCCATGGCCGCCTGCGACGTGCTGCCCACGCCCCATGAGGCAAAGGTGAGTTTGCCGCCACGGGCGAGCGTCACCAGTTCTTTCAGATCCTTGGCGGGCAACCCGGGGCGTCCCACCAGCATGAAGTTCACCACCGCCACCGGAGCCACCGCGCGAAACTCATGAGCCTGATAGCTCATCTTGGTGTAGACGTTGGGGTTGATTGAGTTGGTGTCCGCGGTGGCCATTAGCAGGGTGTAGCCATCGGGCGCTGAGTTAAACACCATCTCTGAGGCGATCATCCCGTTGGCACCGGCCCGGTTCTCAACCACCATCGGCTGGCCAAGCGAATTACCCAACTGCTGCACCATGGCGCGAGCGGCCACATCGGTAGCGCCACCCGGCGGAAACGGAATGACCAGCTTGATCGGCTTCGTGGGCGACCAGCCCTGAGCGCTGGCAGACCCCGGCGCCAAACCGACTGCGGCAACTGCGGCCAGCGTTGCGAGTCCCAGCATTCCGCGTGCGAGCCGGCCTGCGCGGCGGCGGGTTAGATGATGCGTGTTCATGGTGTGCCTCCTCCTTGGTTTGTATAAAAAGCTTTGACTCGATCCTTGCGTCTACCGCCCGGTGAACTTTGGTGCCCGTTTCTCGTTAAACGCACGAATACCCTCGCGCCGATCGGCAGTGGCCACCAGCCGGCTGTACGCTTCCACTTCAAAAAAGAGTCCGGTCCGGGTGTCCATCTGAGCGCCGAACTCGATCGACTTCTTGACCTGGCGAATCGAGATGGGCGCATTCGCGAGAATGCGATCAATCATTTCCAGTGTCCGGTCAGCCACCTGCTCGTCGGGAAATACATGGTTATAAAGACCCAGCGCCTTGGCCTCATCGGCCGTGATGAGGTCGCCCGTGAACATCAGCTCTTTTGCTTTGCGAATTCCGATGGTGCGCGGCAGGTGCTGGGTGCCGCCGCCGCCCGGCATGATGCCGCGCGACACCTCGGTAAAGCCGCACCGTGCCCGATCGGAAGCGATGATGAAATCGCACGCCAGCGCAATTTCCAGTCCCCCCGCCACCGCCGGACCATTCAGACACGCTATCACCGGCAAGGGGCAGTCATAGATGGCGCGCATCATTCGTTCGAACAGATAGTGCTGGGTGTTGAACTGCTCATCGGTCATGCCGTCGCGCTCTTTCAAATCGGCACCGCCACAGAAACGCGACCCCACCCCGGTCAGCATCACGCACCGATAGCGTTCGCGCTCGGCCTCAAGCGCTGAGAACACCGCGATGATGTCGTGCCCCATCTGCGTACTCATCGCGTTGGCTACGTCAGGCCGATTGAGGCGAATGCGCAAGAGCCCTTCGCGCGGCGAATCAAGAAGCAGAGTCTGTAAGGTTTCGGGAAAACGGTGGTGAACCTGAATCATGTTGGATCTGCCAATAAAGCATTGTGTTCGCCGAGCGCCGGTCCATTTCCCGCCAGCGGCGGGCGACGGCCATCAAAAGAGATCGGTAAGGCCATCGTTGAAACGTCGCCGCGAGGCGTGGGCTGGAGCATGCCCACTGCGGCAAGCTGTGGATGGGCCAGCACCTGGTCTACCGTCTGCATCGGCCCACACGGGATGGACACTGCCGACAGGCGGCTTAAACAGTCGTCGACGCTGAGCGCGGCCAGCGCGGGCTCGAGCACCTGCAGCAGACCGTCGAGGTTTTCAACCCGCCCACCATTGGTCGAAAACCGCGGGTCCGCCGGAAGATGCTGCAGGCCCAGGACCGAGCACAGTTTGACGAATAGCGCATCGTTGCCAGCCGCAATCATCACCTGGCCGTCAGCGCACCGGAACACCTGATAGGGCGCGATGTTGGGACTGCCCGATCCGTTACGACGCGGCGGCGGGCCGCCTGCATTGCGATCAGTGAGCGGCACGGTCATCCAGGCCATCGCGGTTTCAAACAGCGACACATCGACGATTCGGGGCGAGCCACCCGGCTGACGCGCGCGCTGCGCGAGCGCCGCAAGAATGCCGATCGCCGCCCACATGCCGGTGCCAATGTCATTGATCGACACGGGCACACGGCTCGGCTCATCGCCATCGTGTCCAAGAATGCTCATCATCCCGCTGAACGCCTGAATCAGCGGGTCGTAGCCTGGGCGACTGGCGAGCGGCCCATGGCGGCCAAACGCACCCAGATTGCAATAGATCAGTTCAGGCTTCAGCGCAGTCAGCGTTTCAGCGTCGAGCCCGTATTTGGTGAGTGCGCCAGTCTTCAGGTTCTGCATGACCACATCGGCATG
>CAZORB010000105.1:0-9558 GCA_964581825.1 uncultured Bordetella sp. | reverse complement strand
ATTTCCACCACGCACAACCCGCTGAGCGGCAGGTTCGACCGCGCGGAGTCGGTAGAAGACCCCGCTGCGTTCTGGGTATCGAGGTCACTGCTCATCGCGGCTCCGGGAGTGCTTTGAGGCCGTAGTCGCGTTCAGCAGACTCGCGACTGACATAACCATCCAGCACATCGTCAATCACCGCCTGCCGATCGCGCTGAGCCGGACGACCATAGCCACCGCTGCCAGACGGGTTGAGCGATACCCGATCGCCGCGCCGCAAGACCTCGGTTGCGCCTTTGGGCGGCACGCTGCGTACGCGACCTTCGGTATCGGTGACCGTGCACACAAACGGCGCACCGGCGCGCCCGCCGAAATAGCCTTCGGGCGCAAACTCGCCGCGCTCGCCTGCGACCGTGAATGACGCGGTATCGAACTCCACCCGGTAAGAGCGACGTGCGGTGAGCCCGCCACGATAACGTCCTGCGCCACCGCTGTCGGTAACAAGCGCCCACTCTTCGACCACCAGAGGCATGGTCTGTTCGATGTACTCGACTGGTAACGAACCCGCATTACCGACATATACGCGAATACCGTTCACGCCATCCTGGGTGGCGCGTGCGCCCATGCCGCCGCCATGCGGCTCAACGATGCTCACAATCGGCTTGCCGGTCCGCCGAACGCGCTCGGTATCGGGATCGGGTCCACCGAATACACCCGAGCACGCTGCGCAGTTGCTTTGGCCGATCACACGATCAGGCACCGCCGCCGATAGCGCCTTCAGCAGCAGGTCGATAACCCGCGGCGAGGTTTCGGTGTTGCCGCTGACAACAGGCGCCGGAAACCGGCAGTTGACGATGCTGCCCTCGGGCGCGGTGATGTGGATGGGGCGATAGCAGCCCTGGTTGATCGGAATCGATGCGTCAGTAATGGCCTTCACGGTAAACCAGGTGCTGTTACAGGTGACCGCAAACGGGCAATTGATTCCGCCGGGGCTCTGAGCGCCACTACCGGCATAGTCAAAATGCATTTCGTCGCCCGCTACCGTGACGCGAACCTTGATTCGAACCGGATCGGCAGGCCAGTTCTTGGCGTAGACGCCTTCCACCCAGTCTTCGGCTTCGTAAACGCCATCCGGAATCTCACGGATCGCGGCGCGCATCAGCGCCTCGGAATGGTCGAGCGAGCGCTTCATGGCATCGGCAAGCGCCTGAGCGCCATACTTCTGACACAGGGCACGAATTCGCTGGTCGCCGACAAATGTCCCAGCATACTGCGCCTGGATATCGAGCAGCCTGCCCTCGGGGTCGCGCGTGTTCTGAACGATCAGCGTTTTAACGTCATCGACGATCTCATCGTTCCGGAACAGCCTCACCGGTGGAATGCGAACGCCTTCGCCGAAGATGTCCCAGGTGTCGAGCATGTAGCTGCCTGGCGTCTGGCCTCCGATATCGCTCCAGTGGCCGCGGGTCATCACGAACGCAATGATCTCATCGCCGAAAAACACCGGGCGGGTCAGCTGTACATCGGGCTGATGGTTGCCGCCACCCAGGTACACATCGTTGCTGATGATCACGTCGCCGGGCTGCAGCCGATCGCGTCCAATTGCTTCGACCGAGCGGCGGGTTGAAATGACCGCTGACCCAAGCATCGTGGGAATGTCGTTGCCCTGCGCCACGAGCTGCATCTGCGCATCGAACACAGCGGCCGACGCATCGGCGCCAAGGTGCATGATGGGGCTCGCCGCCGTTCGCATCATCGCAACTTTCATTTCTCTTGCGATCGAGTAGAGCGAGTTGCGGAGAATCTCGTAGACGATAGTTTCCATGGTTCGCCTCAGAGATGAATGTGGAGATAGCCAGCTGCATCAACCTGCGCATGCTGGCCTGTTTTGAAGACGATACAGCTGCTCGCCTCCTCGATAATCGCGGGCCCCTCCACGCGCTCGCCCGCCGCGAGCCAGGTTCGCTGGAGCACAGGAAGCGTCTGAGGTTGCCCGTCGAGAACCACCGTTCGGCGCCCGGGCTCGCCTCGCGCCTGCCGCACCGCTTTCGCAGTACCGCGCCATCCCGATGAAACACTGGCCTGCAGGCGAAGGTTGGTGAGAATCACGGGTTGATCAGGCTTGATGAAATTCCACATCCGTTTGTGATTCTGCTCGAACCCCGAGCGCAGTTCGCTGCGAAAGGCCCTCTCATCAACACCTGCTCGCTGTATCAGCGATGCGTCGATATCAACGGTGATCGAAGCTGGCTGCCCTGCATAGCGGCAATCGGCTCGCCACCGCTGATTGACGCCTAAAGCCGCCACCGCCGGCCCGAAGGTATCGGCCGCCTCGCGCTCGAGCGCCTCGGCAAGCTGTGCAACCCGGTCACCTGCGAGCGACCCAAGATCAGCCTCGACGGCGCGCTGGCCGTCATGCAGACGATCAGCCATCACCATGCCCAGCGCGCTGAACAGGCCCGGAAGCGGCGGTACGGTCACCCGCTTGATCTCAAGCTCTTCGGCCAGATCGACGGCATGAACCGGACCCGCGCCGCCGTAACAGAGGTAGGCAAACTCGCGCGGATCAAAGCCTCGCTCGACCGTCATCAGGCGCATCGCCTGCGCCATCAGCGAGTTGGAGACCGCCCGAACAATTCGCGCAGCCTCGGTGATGCTGACGCCCAGCGGCTTGGCAAGGTGAGCCTCGATCGCACGCTCAGCGGCGACACGATCGAGCCGGAATTCGCCGCCCAGGAAAGATTCGGGGTCAACATAGCCCAGGACCAGATTACAGTCGGTGACCGTAGGTCGCTCGCCGCCACGGCCATAGCAAGCCGGCCCAGGGTCGGCGCCCGCGCTTTGCGGTCCGATACGGACCCCACCTCCTGCATCGATCCAGGCAATCGAGCCGCCGCCCGCGCCAATCGAGTCAATATCGATGGTGGGTGCGCGGACCGCGTAGGTGTGCACCACCGCCTCGGTACGAAGCTCGGGCCGACCTTCCCGAACCAGTGACACATCAAACGTGGTCCCGCCCATATCGCCAAGCAGCAAGCCGCCGAGTCCCAGCTGGTCAGACCCGCGCACGGCCGCGCTGACACCGCCCGCAGGTCCGGACTCCAGCAGTACGATGGGCTTCCTGGCAACGACTTCACCGCTCGCGAGCCCGCCGTTTGACTGCATAAAGAGCAGCTCGCCCGCAAACCCTTCGGCTCTCAGCTGCGAGCCAAAGCGTTCGATATAACGGGCACAGACAGGTCCGAGCATGGCATTGATAACGGTTGAACTGGCCCGCTCATACTCCTGCATCTCGGGATTGACCTCATGCGAGGCGGTGATGAAGCGGTCGGGCAGTCGCCCGCGAAGCAGCTCGAGCGCCGCCTGCTCATGCGTCGGATTCACATAGGCATGCAGAAACACGATCGCCACCGCCTCGATCTCGGAGGCCTCGATTTGTGCGGCGAGTCGGTGAAGCTGCTCGCGGTCGAGCGGCGCTTCGATAGATCCGTCGTGGCGACAGCGTTCGTTGACTTCTAGCCGCCAGCGCCTAGGCACCAGCGGTCGGGGATTCTTGAACTGCAGGTCGTAAAGATCCGCCCGATCGTGTCGGGACAGCCTGCGAAGCTCGAGAATGTCGCGAAACCCCGTGGTGGTAATCAACGCGGTAGCGGCGCCCTTGCCTTCCACGATCATGTTGGTGGCCATAGTGGTGCCGTGGCCAATAAAGCCGGCCTCGCTGGGCGCAGAGCCACGTAGCTGAAGGATGCGACGAAATCCATTCATAGCGCCGATCACGCGATCCGCCGGCGTTGTGGAAACCTTAGTCGACCAGACCTCACCCGACGCGTCATCCACCATCACCACGTCGGTAAAGGTGCCGCCCACATCAATTCCAATTCGTCGCATTTGAAACGTTTCCAAATTTTCTGAAAAATCCGGGGAGACGGCGCCGGTAATCATCGCCAATCTCCCCTCGAGCGTCGCGAATTGTTCAGCCGGACGGCTTGGAAGTCAATCCCGCGCGGTTCAGTTCAAGCCGACGCTCGGCCTCAGCCCTTTGCCGGACTCGTGCAAGACCCTCTCACCACCAGTTCCGCTCGGACAGTGAGTGACTGTCTGGGCAAAGCAGGATCTGCGAGCCTTCGAACCAGGAATCGACCCGCCGCACGACCCAGCGCGTCATGGGGCCAGCAGACCGCGGTCACGGCCGGGGTAGAAAGCCGCGCCAGATCACTGTCAGCCCCTGCGATCACAGACAGATCGGTGGGAACATGGAGCCTCGCCTCTCGCGCTGCGAGCATCAAACCCGGCAACAGCGACGACCCGCCCGCGATGATCGCGGTGGGGCGATTCTTCAGAGCCAGCATCGCAGCGGTCTGCTCATAACCGGACTCGGGACTGAACGACGCGGCCCGTACCCAGGCCTCGTCGACTGACAGCTTTTCGCGCGTCATCCCGGCCCGGTAACCCGCCAGCCGATCCCGTGTGGGATGCAGCCCTGCCTCGCCTGACAAGATTGCAATGCGCTGATGCCCCAGCTTCGCAAGATAGCCAACCGCCGACGAAATGCCCTCGGCATGCTCGACGCCTACCGAATCAAACTCAGCCGGCGCACGGCGATCGATCAGAACAATCGGAAATCCTGCACCCCGCATCGCCGACAGGAGCGTCCGGGAACGTTCCGATGATGAAGCGATCACCAGGCCGTCGATGCGCCGTTGCCGGAACCCCTGCAGAAGCGAGATCTCTCGGTTTGTGTCGTGGCCGCTCGAAGCCACCATCGTGGAAAACCCGTGTGGCTCAACTTCACGCTGCATCGCGTCGACAAAAAGACTCAGCGTGGGCACGGTGAAGTCACGCATGACGCAGGCAAGGGTCATCGAGCGGCGGTTACGCATACTTTGCGCAACCATGTCGGGCACGTAGCCAAGCTCAGCGATGGCGTCCAGCACGCGCTGCCGCCGATCCGCGCTAACCGAGGGGTGACCATTGATGACCCGAGACACGGTACCAATCGCCACCTGGGCGCGGTTGGCTACCTCTCGGATCGAAATCGCGCCGCGCATCGAACCGTTACCTGCCGGGCCGCTGCGCGGGTCAGACGGGTTGCGTCGCCCGGCGGCGCGCAAGCTCTGCCTGAGCGAGTCCGAGCAGCGCTGAGCGTTGGATCTTTGCCGTACTGGTGCGCGGCAGCGCATCCACCTGGCAGACGAACCGGGGAACCTTGTAATCCGCGAGCGCACCTCGGCAGTGCTGCCGGAGGTCATCGATCGTAAAGCGCGCGCCCTCGATCAGTTCAACGAAGGCAAAGCCAACCTCGCCCAGACGCTCATCAGGAATACCGACCACCGCAGCGATTCGCACTGCGGGGTGCCGCGCCAGGTGTTGTTCGATCTCGACCGGGTACACATTCGACCCGCCCGACTTGAACATTTCCTTCAGCCGCCCAGTGATCGACAGATAACCGTCGCTCGTAAGCGTGCCGAGGTCGCCCGTGCGCAGCCAGCCCTCCGAGGTGATGGTTTCGCGGGTTGCCTCGGGATTACGGTAATAGCCAATCATCACCGTTTCGCCTCGGCACTGGACCTCGCCGACATCACCGGGCGCCACTTCGGTACCCGTTGCGGGATTGACGATGCGGACCTCGCTCGGCCCCAGGATAGGCGCCAGATTCTGGCAGCACACCTCGATCGGGTCGTCAGGCAGGTTGAAGGTGGTGGAAATGGTGTTTTCGGTCATGCCATAGGTGGACATCAGCTGCTGCAGGCCTAATGCCTGAATGAACTGGCCGAAGGTTGACTGCATCACGGGGGCGCCACCGATCCAGGCCGATTTCAGCGCGGGGAGACGTTGCGCATCGAGCGAGGGATGGTTGGCGAGATCGACAAAGTGCGTGGGGATTCCCCCAAAGCAGCTGATTCGCTCGCTTTCGAGCAGCGCGATGGCGTGCGCGGTGTCCCACTGCGACATCGCAACGTAGCAGCCGCCCAGGGTAAGAGCTGGGACGAACGACATGTAAAGCCCGGCGACGTGATACAGCGGCAAATGACCCAGGGCGCGCCCGCCCGCCTCCAGGCCTAGCCGCAGCCCCACGCGAGTGGCCTGCCGAATCACGTGATGGTTATGCATCGCACCCTTGGGTTTACCAGTGGTGCCCGAGGTATAAACGATGATCAGGGGGTCGTCGGGTGTCACCCTGTGTTCAGCGTCTGCGAGGCCCAGGTGCGCCTGAGAAGAACCTGCACACAACTGCTCGAAACTCAGCGCGCAGGCGGGCGCCTCTTCGCCAACGGCAATCACTCGCTTGAGTTGCGGCAGTTCGGCCGCCGATAGCTCGGACGACACCGCGCGTGTCAGCGATGGCGCTACGTCACACAGCATCGCCCAATAGTCGTTACCCCACATTCTGCGGGTCATGATGAGGGCTCGGGAATCAGACTGGGCAAGGATGTAGCCGGCCTCAGCTGCCGTGTAGCGCGTGTTGATCGGCACCACCACCGCACCGATTCGCGCACAGGCAAGAAACGACAGAATCCATTCACGCGAGTTGGTCAGCCACACCGCTACATGATCGCCACGCGATAGCCCTAAGGACAGGAGGCTTGCGGCCAGTCGATCGACTTCGGTATCAATCTCAGAGAAGCTTGAAACGCGATCGCGGCATTTGACAAACTCGAGGTCGGCAAACAACTTCGCCGAGCGCCGGAGCGCAGCACCCACGGTCAGCCCCTGAAGCGGCTCAACGCCCCGCTCCAACTGTTCGTCGTAACGCTTCACACCGAATACCCCCCATCAACCGCCAGGTGCTGCCCGGTGACATAGCCTGCCCGGCGCGAGGCCAGGAACACGGCCACGTCTGCGATTTCTTCAATTGACCCAAAGCGCCGCAGCGCGGTGTTGCGTTTCATCGCTTCAACAAATTCGGGCGTGACACGCTCGCGGAGCCGGTCAAACAGACCCCCATCCACGATTCCGGGTGCCACTGAGTTAGCCCGAATACCGAACCGACCTTCTTCGCGAGCGATGCCTCGGATAAGCGCTTCGATACCAGCCTTCGGTACCGTTGACAGGATGTCGAGCGGCGGGTGTCGGTCAAGACCCGCGGTTGTGATGGCAACAAAGGACGCGCCGCCCGCTTTGCGCATCAGTGGCAACGCGGCCTTGGTGATGTTGAAGAACCCGTTGAGATCGCCGTCGATCGTCCGATGCCACTCTTCGGGATCGATATTGGCGACATACGTCATGGAAATATCGGCCCCGACCGCATAAACCACTGTATGCAGTGCGCCCTGGTGTTCGACCAGCGATCCAAGCGCGGACTGAACAGCACTTAAGTCATCCAGCGGAAGCTGCAGCAGTTCAGCCTTTCCGCCGGCGGCACGAATGTGTTCCGCGCACGCCTGCGCGGCGGCAATACCGCGTCGGTAGGTGAGAACCACATGGCAGCCGCTTGCGGCCAGCCGGCGCGCAACCCCCTGGCCAATACCGCCGCTTGCCCCGACCACCAATGCAACGCCGTCGGGAAAATCGCCCCCGCCTGAGGATGCCATCACGCTGTTGTCTCCAGAAAAACCGATTGACGCAACACTGCGCATTTCGGACTTTTTATTGCGATCGATGCTATCACGTGGGATTCTGCGCTCGCACTGGAGAAGGAGACCCTATGAAACTGTTCAATCGCAGGGCAGTGTCCACCGTCGCGCTGCTGTCGATTGCACTGGCCGCAGTGGCCCCAGCCGCCGCGCAGGACTATCCAAACCGTCCCGTCAGGATGGTGACGCCGATTGCCGCAGGCGGAATGACCGACGTTGTCTCACGAGTCGTAGGCGCGAGACTGGCAGAGCGCCTGGGCCAGCCCGTGGTCATTGAGAATCGCGCTGGGGCGGGTGGCAGCATCGGCGCTGAAGTGGTTGCACGCGCGGCGCCCGATGGCTACACGCTGCTCTTCGCCTATCCAGGCCCGATCGTCGTCAACCCGTCGCTGCTTAAGTCGCTCAGCTACGATCCGGAGCGCGATCTCGCTGCAGTCAGCCTCCTCGGAACATACCCGATGGTGCTTGCGGTTCATCCGTCGGTTCCTGCCAAGTCGGTATCGGAATTGGTTGACTACGCGAAGCGGCATGCGGGTCAACTCACCTATGGATCTGCTGGCAATGCCAGCACCTCGCACCTGGCAATGGAATTGCTTCGACGCGAAGCGGGTATCGACATGACACACGTGCCCTACAAGGGCGCGGCACCCGCGATGACAGACCTGATTGCCGGCCGTATTCAACTGGTCTTTGATTCGGTGCAGCTGGTGATGCCGCAGCACCAGGCTGGCAGACTGCGTGCGCTCGCAGTCAGCAGCCGCGAGCGTTCGCCAACGGTCGATCTGCCCGGCATGGCCGATGCCGGTCTCAGCAGTGTTGATGTCACGGGCTGGTTTGCGATCTTTGTCCCGGCTGGCACCCCACGGCCGGTGGTTGACCGGCTTTCTCGCGAACTTACGGCGATCGTGCGCGACCCGGCGATGGTGACCGACCTGCTGGGCCGCGGCATCGCCGCTGTCGGCACAGCCCCAGAGGCGCTCACCGCCCGCGTGAGCGAAGAACGCAAAACCTGGCAGCGCGTGATCACGCAAGCAGGCATTCGCGCCGATTGAGGCAACCCATGACGACTTCCATCCGAAAACTCTGGCTGCAAAGTAGCTCATCCGACTCCGACGCAGCGATCTGGAGCGTTTACCAGCAGTCGGCGCGTCGCCATGCTCGCGCCTTGCTCAGTCCGCAATTCGACTTCGAGTTTCACGGTGTCAGCCGCACCTTCCCTGGGGTCGATCAGTCGGATAGCGCCTTCCACCTTGCAACGCGCGAGGTGGTCAGGAACGCCATCGTCGCCGAGCAGCGCGGTTATGCCGGGTTTGTGAACGTCAGCACCAACGAAACTGGCCATCTCGAGGTTCGCGAACTGACCGACTTTCCGGCAGTCTTCATTACCGAGGCAGCGGTACATCTGGCCGCCCAGATCGGTGGGCGATTCGCTTTTCTGACGCACAACCGCGGCGCGCGGCTTCGTATGGAGGCGTTTACCCGAGAGTATGGTTTGGGCGATCAACTGGTCGAGGGTTCATCCATGGCGCTGACCTATCACGACTTCAGCGCCATGTACGCGAACCCTGGCCCTGCCCTGGACACGTTTCGCGCCGAGGCAAGAAAAGCCATCGCTCGCGGCGCACGCGTGCTGATTCCAGCGGGCGGCCCGCTGAATATGTTCTTCGTCGAAAACCAGTTGCGCGCGGTTGATGGCGTGCCGCTACTGGATATTCTGGGTGTTGCCCTCAAAGCGGTGGAAGCGCAGGTTGCCCTTCGCGACAGCGGCATGGTGTTCCGCGGCCCCTCCTCCTACCCGGACTCCTGGAAGACGACCCTGCGCGAGATGTTTCTCGCGCAGTGAGCGGTCGGTTACTCGGCCTTCAAACCCGCTTTGCGAGCCACGTCGCGCCAGCGCGTGTTTTCGCTACGGATCATCGCCTGCGCTTCTTCGGCGGTCGACGTCACGGGACGCACCCCAACGCCAACCAGTTGCTCGGAGATATCGGGCCGCCTTACCGTCGAG
>CAZORB010000104.1:0-16161 GCA_964581825.1 uncultured Bordetella sp. | reverse complement strand
AGCCGCGATCAGGCCACCAGCGAGCGGCTCGACAATCTTGAAGACCCGTATCGCCTGTTCCGGTGCCACACCATCATGAATTGCGTGGATGTGTGTCCGAAGGGGCTGAATCCCACGCGGGCGATCGGCAAGATCAAGGAACTGATGGTCCGGCGGGCGGTCTGACACTCTGGTGATCAATCCCATCATGGAACCAGTCTCCGGGACGAATCAGCGTGGCCTGATCGATGACGCGCGGCTGCGCAGGCTGCGTTGGCGCGCTCGACGTGGGCTTCTCGAGAACGACCTCGTTCTCGAGCGATTCTTCGCGCGTCACGGAGATCAGTTGGATGAGGCGACGGTGGCTGGGCTCGATCACCTGCTTGATTTACCCGATAACGAACTACTCGATCTGCTGCTCGAACGGACTGAAGGCGCTTCGCTGGAGGGCGGGAGCGAGACGCAGCGGGTGCTGGAAATGCTCAGGCGCTGTTAGCATACGGCCCGATCTCGGCCTGCAGGTTCGGGTTGCCGATGAACGCAAAGGATTTCGACTATGACCACAACCAAGAAAGCCACTCTCTCGTTCAGCGACGGCACGCCGTCGATCGATTTTCCGGTTCATTCGGGTGCGATAGGGCCCGATGTCATTGACATCCGAAAGCTTTACGGCACCACCGGCAAGTTCACCTTCGACCCGGGTTTCCTGTCTACGGCGGCCTGCGAATCCAAAATTACCTACATCGATGGCGATAAAGGCGAACTGCTGTATCGGGGCTACCCAATCGAGCAGATTGCGGAGAAATGCGATTACCTTGATACCTGCTACCTGCTGCTGAACGGTGATCTTCCCGACGGCAAGCAGAGCAAAGATTTCAATTGGACTGTCATGCACCACACCATGGTGCATGAGCAGATGACGCGGTTTTTCCAGGGCTTCCGTCGCGACGCGCATCCGATGGCCGTGCTGGTGGGATGCGTGGGCGCACTATCTGCTTTCTATCACGACTCACTCGACATCTCGAATCCCGAGCATCGGATGATTTCGTCAATCCGCCTGATTGCGAAGATGCCGACGCTCGTGGCCATGGCCTACAAATACTCTATCGGCCAGCCGTTCATGTATCCCAAGAACGATCTGAGCTACACGGCCAACTTCATGCGGATGATGTTCGGAACGCCCTGCGAGGAGTACACGCCGAACCCCGTGCTGGTGAAGGCGCTCGACCGAATTCTGATTCTGCATGCTGATCACGAGCAGAACGCATCCACTTCCACTGTGCGGTTAGCAGGCTCGTCGGGCGCCAATCCGTTTGCCTGTATCGCGGCTGGAATCGCTACGCTCTGGGGCCCTGCCCACGGCGGCGCCAACGAAGCGTGTCTGGTCATGCTCGACGAGCTGCAGCGCGCGGGCGGCGTTGAGAAGATCGGCGAGTTCATCCGTCAGGTCAAAGACAAGTCGTCGAACGTGAAGCTGATGGGCTTTGGCCATCGCGTCTACAAGAACTACGATCCGCGCGCCAAGCTGATGCGCGAAACCTGTTACGAAGTGCTGGGGCAGCTTGGGCTTGAGAACGACCCGCTGCTGAAGATCGCAATGAAGCTCGAGCAGATCGCGCTCGAAGACGACTACTTCGTTCAGCGCAAACTCTATCCGAATGTTGATTACTACTCGGGTATCGTGCAGCGTGCGCTGGGTATTCCCACTGACATGTTCACCTGTATTTTTGCGCTGGCCCGCACCGTGGGCTGGATTGCACAGTGGGCGGAAATGATCAGCGATCCCGACCAGAAAATTGGCCGTCCGCGCCAGCTCTACAACGGCTCGGTGCGCCGGGATATTCGGTAAAGCACCGGTATTGATCGGGGGGTGCACGCCCGCCCGATCGCGGTGTAACATTTCGAATCTTGCGCGAGTTCTGGTTTGTAGGAACTCGCGTTCAAGTCACGGTTCGATGCTCCGGAAGCCGGATATCGCACCGCCGGTGTCAGTCTCTCTCGGCTGGCACCGGGCCTCTTAAACGAGAAGCTCGTTCATAAGAAAGGTGACGCGCGATGATGAAGGCCTTCCAGACCAATGCCTATCTTTTTGGCGCTAATGCGCCTTATCTCGAAGAGCTCTACGAGAGCTATCTGAAGAACCCCGGCTCGGTGCCTGACACCTGGCGGCAATACTTCGACAACATGCAGATGGTGCCTGCGGCAGACGGCAGCGCGCAGTCGCGCGACATTGCGCATGCCCCCAGCGTGCAATCGTTTGCCGAGCGCTCGCGCGAGGGCACGCTGCGCCCGCGATTAATGGGCGGCGATGCCTCGTCGGCCCGCAAGCAGGTTTTCGTTCAGCAGTTAGTGGCCGCTTATCGGTTCCTGGGTAATCGCTGGGCCGATCTGGATCCGCTGAAGCGCCAGGAGCGCCCCTCGATTCCCGAGCTTGAGCCCGCGTTTTACGACTTCACCGAGGGCGATCACGCCAACATTTACTCGGCCGCCAATACATATTTCGGGTTCGATACCGCGCCGCTGCGCGAAATCGTGCGCGCTCTGCATGAAACCTATTGCGGCTCGATTGGCGCCGAGTTTATGCACATGACCGATCCCGCGCAGAAGCGCTGGATGCAGGAGCGTCTCGAGTCGACCCGCGCGAAGCCCAGTTTTTCGGCAGACAAGAAGAAACGCATCCTTGAGCGCCTTACTGCAGCAGAGGGGCTCGAGCGCTATCTGCACACCAAGTATGTCGGTCAGAAGCGATTTTCGCTCGAGGGTGGCGAGAGCTTTATTGCAGCGATGGACGAACTCGTTCAGCGGGCGGGCGAGTCGGGCATCGAGGAAATCGTCATTGGCATGGCCCATCGCGGTCGTCTCAATGTGCTGGTGAATGTGCTGGGCAAAATGCCCGCTGACCTGTTTGCCGAGTTCGAAGGCCGGCATGCAGATGACCTGCCTTCGGGTGACGTCAAGTATCACAACGGCTTCTCAAGCGATCTGTCCACGCCGGGCGGTGCGGTTCACGTGTCGCTTGCGTTCAACCCCTCGCACCTTGAAATTGTGAACCCGGTGGTGGCGGGCTCGTCCAAGGCCCGGATGGTACGGCGCGGTGACCGCAATGGTGACCAGGTACTGCCCATTCTGGTTCACGGCGATGCCGCCTTTGCAGGGCAGGGCGTGGTCATGGAGACCCTGAACCTGGCGCAGACACGCGGCTACGGTACGCGCGGCACGGTGCATATCGTGATCAACAATCAGATCGGCTTTACCACCTCTGATCCGCGCGATACACGCTCCACTATTTATTGCACCGACGTGGCGAAAATGATCGAAGCGCCGGTGCTGCATGTGAACGGCGACGACCCGGAGGCGGTGGTGTTCGCCACCCAGCTGGCCCTAGATTTTCGTCAGCAGTTCCGCAAAGACGTTGTGGTCGACATCGTTTGCTTCCGGAAGCTTGGCCATAACGAGCAGGACACGCCGGCCGTTACGCAGCCCATGATGTACAAGCGTATCGGGTCGCATCCTGGCACCCGAAAGCTGTATGTGGATAAGCTGGCGGCGCAGGGTGTGATCAGCGCACAGGATGGTGATCGCTTTGTCGCCGAGTTCCGCGCTGCGATGGACGAAGGCAAAAACACCTTTGATCCGGTGATCACCAACTTCACAAGCAAGTTTGCAGTTGACTGGATGCCGTTCCTCAATCGTAAATGGACGGATTCAGCCGATACCGCGCTGCCTAGAGCTGAGCTGAAGCGTCTCGGTGAGCGAATCACAACGATTCCGGCTGGGTTCAAGCTCCATCCGCTGGTCGAAAAGGTGGTGTCTGACCGCCGCGCAATGACCAATGGCGAACTTCCGCTTGACTGGGGTATGGGCGAACATCTGGCCTTCGCGTCGCTGGTCTCTGCCGGTTATGGGGTCCGGCTGTCAGGTCAAGATTCCGGACGTGGCACCTTCACCCATCGGCATTCGGTGCTGCACGATCAGGCGCGCGAAAAGTGGGATCAGGGCGCCTACATTCCGCTGCAGTTTGTGAGCGACAAGCAAGGGCAGTTCATTGTTATTGACTCGGTGCTCTCCGAGGAGGCGGTGCTCGCGTTCGAATACGGTTACGCTACTGCAGAGCCAAATACGCTCGTTGTCTGGGAGGCGCAGTTTGGCGATTTTGTGAACGGCGCACAGGTGGTCATCGACCAGTTCATCTCCTCCGGCGAAACCAAGTGGGGCCGGGCCTGTGGCCTCGTCATGATGTTGCCGCATGGCTACGAAGGCCAGGGCCCCGAGCACTCGTCGGCGCGAATCGAGCGCTTCTTGCAGCTTTGCGCCGAGCACAACATGCAGGTGTGCCAGCCCACCACGCCGGCCCAGATCTTTCATGTGTTGCGGCGCCAGATGGTGCGGATGTTCCGTAAGCCCCTGGTGCTGTTCACGCCGAAGTCGCTGCTTCGTAACAAAGAGGCGGTGTCCAGCCTCGACGATCTGGCAAAAGGCGAGTTCCGTACTGTCATCGGCGAAACCGATCCGTCAATCGACGTCAAGAAGGTCAAGCGTGTGATTGTCTGCACGGGCAAGGTCTACTACGACCTGCTGGTCGCGCGCCGTGAGCGCAAGCTCGATGACGTTGCGCTGGTGCGCATCGAACAGTTGTATCCCTTCCCGCACAAGGCGTATGAAGCCGAGATGCGCAAGTTCAGCGCCGCCACGCAGGTGGTGTGGTGCCAGGACGAGCCGCAGAATCAGGGCGCCTGGTTCTACGTCCAGCATCACCTTGGCGAAGTGCTGCGCGAAGGCCAGACGCTTGCTTACGCAGGTCGTCCGGCCTCGGCCTCGCCGGCGGTGGGCTACTACGACAAGCACTACGCGCAGCAGAAAGACCTGATCGCGACGGCCTTCGGCGAAACGCGCTCGCGCAGTCGCAAGGCCAGCTGAAGCGTCCATTCCGCGAACGGGCCACGTCTTTTGGCGTGGCCCGTGTGCGCGCACACACGAATTCCAAAACAAACACAGATACCGGAGATTTCCGATGGCTCTGATTGAAGTCAAAGATCCGCAGCTATCCAAGGCGGTTGCCGAGGCAACCCTGCTGCAATGGCACAAGAAGCCGGGCGGCGCGGTGGCCCGCGACGAGAACCTGATCGACATCGAAACCGACAAGGTGGTTCTCGAACTGCCTGCCCCGTCAGCGGGGGTACTGGTGTCGATTCAGAAGCCCGATGGCGCCACGGTGGTATCGGGCGAAGTGATCGCCACCCTTGACACAGAAGCCTCGGCGGGCGCCGCGGCGCCCGCGCCGGCGGCCGCCCCTGCAGCCGCTGCGCCCGCCACGGCTGCCGCAGCGCCGGCTGCGTCCCAGGCGAAGGCGGGTGTTGCGATGCCCGCCGCTGCCAAGATGATGGCCGAGGCGGGTCTGTCGGCCTCGCAGGTGGCCGGCTCAGGTCGGGACGGGCGCATTACCAAGGGCGATGTGATGGGAGCGGTGGCTGCCCAGGGTGCAGCGCCCTCGCCAGCACCTGCCATTCCAACGGGCGTGCCCAGCGGCGGGCTGCCCGTTGTGAAGGCACCGGTGGATCTCTCGCACCTCACCGAAGGTCGTCCCGAGCAGCGGGTGCCGATGTCGCGGTTGCGCCAGCGGGTAGCTGAGCGCCTGCTGCAATCGCAGGCCACCAACGCGATTCTGACCACCTTCAATGAAGTCAACATGCAGCCGGTGATGGATCTTCGCAAGAAGTACCAGGACCGGTTCGAGAAAGAGCATGGCGTTCGGCTGGGCTTCATGTCGTTCTTTGTGAAGGCTGCCGTTCACGCGCTGAAGAAATACCCGATCGTGAACGCTTCCATCGACGGCTCGGACATCGTGTATCACGGCTACTTCGATATCGGTGTCGCTGTGGGGTCGCCGCGGGGCCTGGTGGTTCCAGTGCTGCGCGACTCTGACCAGCTGAGTTTCGGGCAGACCGAAAAGGCGATCGCAGAATTCGGCAAGCGTGCCCAGGACGGGAAGCTTGGCATCGAAGAGCTCGCGGGTGGTACGTTCTCGATCAGTAACGGTGGCGTGTTCGGGTCAATGCTGTCAACGCCCATCATCAATCCGCCGCAGTCAGCCATTCTCGGCGTGCACGCCACCAAAGATCGCGCGGTGGTGGAAAACGGCCAAATCGTGATTCGCCCGATGAACTATCTCGCCCTGTCTTACGACCATCGAATCATTGACGGTCGCGAAGCGGTGCTGTTCCTGGTCGCGATCAAGGATGCACTGGAAGATCCCTCACGTCTGCTGCTCGATATCTGATCGGCGGGAAACACCATGTCACAGACTTTTGATCTGATCGTGATTGGGGCCGGACCGGGCGGCTATATCGCTGCGATTCGTGCTGCACAACTCGGCATGAAAGTGGGCTGCGTTGAGCAGTGGCGTAACCCCCGCGGCGAGATGGCCTTGGGCGGTACCTGCCTCAACGTGGGCTGTATTCCGTCGAAGGCGCTGCTTGCATCGTCCGAGATGTTTGAGTCCATGCAGCACGATGCGTCCGATCACGGTATTACCGTGAAGGGTGCAAGCGTCGACGTTGGCAAGATGATGGCCCGAAAAGATGGCATCGTCTCCAAGATGACCAAGGGTATCGAGTTCTTATTCAGAAAGAACAAGATCACCTGGCTTAAAGGGCATGGTCGCCTGGCGGGTTCAAAAGAAGGTCGCTTTATCGTTGAGGTGAGCGGTGAGGGTGAACCGATCGTCTGTGACGCGTCGCAGGTCATCCTTGCCACGGGCTCCAAGGCCCGCCATCTGCCGTCCATTCCCGTCGACAATCAGGTGATCTGCGATAACGAGGGCGCGCTCGCAATGGGCGAGGTGCCCGCCCGCCTGGGTGTCATAGGCGCAGGCGTGATTGGGCTCGAGCTGGGGTCGGTGTGGCGCAGGCTCGGTAGCCAGGTCACAATTCTCGAGGCGTTGCCAGAGTTTTTGGCTGCAGCCGATGAGGCGGTTCGCAAGGAGGCCTGGAAGCAATTCACCAAGCAGGGGCTGGCGATTCACCTTGGCGCGAAAATCGGTGAGGTCAAACGGCAAGGCGCAGGGGTCAGTATTGCCTGGACGGATTCTTCCGGTCAGGCCCAGACCCTTGATTGCGACCGTCTGATTGTCTCGGTAGGCCGGGTTCCCAATACCGACGCGCTGGGGCTGGACACCGTAGGGCTGGCCACTGACGCCCGGGGATTCATTCCTGTTGACGAGGGATGCCGCACCTCGGTGCCTGGTATCTGGGCGATTGGCGATGTGGTGCGCGGGCCTATGCTTGCCCACAAGGCCGAAGATGAGGGTGTGTTGGTGGCCGAACTGATTGCGGGGCAGAAGCCGCATATCGATTACAACTGCGTTCCCTGGGTCATTTACACCTCGCCGGAAATTGCCTGGGTCGGTCAGACCGAGCAGCAGCTCAAGGCCGCTGGTCGCGAATTCAAGAGCGGTCAGTTCCCCTTTGCAGCCAATGGTCGTGCTTTGGGGACGGGCGCATCGGCAGGCTTTGTACGGGTGCTCGCGTGCGCGAAGACCGATGAGGTCCTGGGTGTACATATCGTGGCCTCCAACGCCTCCGACCTCATTGCCGAAGCGGTTCTTGCCATGGAGTTCAAGGCGTCGGCTGAAGATATCGGCCGAATCTGCCACCCCCATCCTTCGCTCTCCGAGGTGATGCGCGAGGCCGCGCTCGCTGCCACCGACAATCGCGCGCTGAACGGGTGACAGCCGTACCGTCATCAACGAGGTCTGGCTCCGGGATCGTCGAGGCGTATGAGCGTACGCTGGCAGCGCGTGGCTTTACCGACGATCCCGCGCAGCGTGCGGCGGTCGCGCGACTGCAGCAGCTCGCAGACGACCTGGCGGTAGCGGGGGATCGTCCAGCGGGGCTGTTTGGCCGAATGCTGGGTCGCGCCCCTCGTTCAGTCCGAGGCGTCTGGCTGTGGGGTGGTGTGGGCCGTGGCAAAAGCTTCGTGATGGATTGCTTTTTTGGTGCCGTCGGGCCTGTCCGAAAGACCAGGCTGCACTTTCACGAGTTCATGCGGGCGGTGCATCGTGAGCTTGAGTCGTTGAAGGGGCGTACAGACCCTCTGGACGAGCTCGCGAGGCGCGTCGCCCAGCGCCACCGACTCATCTGCTTCGACGAGTTTCACGTGTCCGATATTGCGGATGCCATGATCCTTGAGCGCCTGCTGCGCGGACTGTTCGCGCAGGGCGTGTGTTTCGTCATGACTTCGAACTACCGGCCCGATGATCTGTATCCCGACGGCCTCCATCGCGACCGGATTCTGCCCGCGATCGCACTGATCCATCAGAACGTTGATTGTCTGCGGCTGGACGCTGGGCAGGACTACCGCAGGCTGTCGCTCTCGCGAATCGAAGCCTATCTGACCCCACTGGGTGAGAGTGCGTCGAAGGCGCTGGTCGCAGCGTTTGAGTCGCTGGCTGAAACGGCTGACGAGTCGCCCGTTCTCACCATCGAAAACCGCGAGGTTCGCGCACATCGTCGGGCTGGTGGCGTGGTTTGGTTTGACTTCGCGACGCTCTGCGGGGGGCCGCGGTCGCAGAACGATTACCTGGAGCTCGCAACCCGCTTTCATACCGTCCTGCTGTCGGATGTGCCGCGGATGACGCCGGCCATGGCGTCGGAGGCACGGCGATTCGTATGGCTGGTTGACGTGCTTTATGATCAGAAGGTGAAACTGATCCTGTCTGCCGAGTGTCCGCCCGAGGCGCTTTACACGCAAGGAACCATGGCGGGCGAATTCCACCGTACGGTCAGCCGAATCGCCGAGATGCAGAGCCGCGAGTACCTCGAAGCGCCGCGTCGCGGGGTGACCACCGAGCTCGCGTAAAGCCAATCCGCTATGGTCAGTCACGCGGACCATGCCGGCAAAACGCCTTCGCGCGCCACATTGCGTGACACGATTCACTGGCTGTCGCAGGGGCTGCTGGAGCGAGACGATCAGGCCCGTGCGCTGCTACTGGCTCTGCTAAGCGGCGAGCATGTGCTGCTGATCGGCCCGCCGGGCACCGCGAAAAGTGCGCTTGCCCGCAGGCTTCATGGACTGGTTGGCGGACGTTGGTTCGAACGACTCCTTACGCGCTTTACGGTTCCCGAAGAGCTCTTCGGCCCCCTATCGCTTGAGGCGCTCGATGATGGTCGCTACGAACGCGAGATTGATGGCTATTTGCCGAGCGCCGACGTGGCATTTCTCGACGAGGTGTTCAAAGCCAACTCGGCGATTCTGAATGCACTGCTCGCGATACTGAATGAACGCGTGTTCGATCAGGGTGCCCAGCGAATTCAGGTGCCGCTGGCCTGTCTGGTTGCAGCCAGCAACGAGATGCCCGACGACGAGGCGATGCTCGCGTTTCAGGACCGTTTTCTGTTTCGGTGCGACGTGCTGCCGGTCACTGATGCGTCGTTTCGTGAGCTGCTGGTTCAGTCGCATCAGCAGGTTGGAGAGCCGCCATGGCGGCTTGATCCCGCCGTCGTCCGCGCAAGCGACCTCGGCGCGGCTCGGGTCGGTCTTGATCAGCCTGTCATCGATGCGCTCGGCGCACTGCGCGAGTCGCTTCGCGAGGCGGGGCTCACGATCTCGGATCGACGCTGGGTTCGTGCGGCAAGGGTGCTTCGCGTGGCCGCCTGGTTGGACGATGCCCAGGAGGTGGGCCTGGAACATCTGGCCGTATTGCGCTGGCTGTTGCCGGCCACGGCAGCGCAGGTAAAAGGGTTTGAAGCCTGGCTGCTTGCATGGCTGGGCACTGATCAGGCGCTTGATCCGGTATGGCTCGAGCGAACCGCGGAAGCGTTTTCGCAGCAGCTCGAGCTCGAGCAGTCCGCCAGAGAGCTTGCTTTCGATGATTCGGGAAAGCTCGCCATGGCGCGTCGCCTCGCTGGCGCGGACGCAACCGCGCTATCGGACGGTGCGCCCCGACTGTCTGCGTTCAGCCGCGCGCGTCGATACAGTCCTGCGCATATTGCTGCGCGGGTTGCTCAGGTATCAGAGGTGATTGATCGCGTCGATCGCTGGCTATCCGACGCGACGGGTCACGCAGCCAGTCTTCAGGCTCGACTGTCCCGGTCGCTTTGGCTCGAACCGAGCATGGTGGCGCACGCGCTTCATACATTTGCGCAGTCGGTTGAAGCTGTGCGTCGGTCCAGAGAGCGGCTGGTCGCGGCCCGGGCGGGGTTTGAGGCGTTGCCGCTTGCAGAGGCCGACGATGGGCGGCCGCCCGATCCGTTGGTCCTGCCGGATGCGCGATGAATACCATCGCTCCGCTTGGACGCTTCCAGACACGCTCGGTTGAGCGAGATTTCGATCGGCTGGCCGAGCTGGATCGTGGGTTATGGCTGCCCGCCCTGATCAATTCGCACGGCGCTTTGTACGACCGACTC
Source organism: uncultured Bordetella sp. (assembly GCA_964581825.1). Taxonomy (GTDB): domain Bacteria; phylum Pseudomonadota; class Gammaproteobacteria; order Burkholderiales; family Burkholderiaceae_E; genus SYIM01. The sequence continues at coordinate 5,779 of CAZORB010000104.1, read as the reverse complement.
GAGTGGCTGCATCACGCGGTTCAGGCGCTCGGACGAGCGACTAATCCTCTTTCGGGGGATATCGATTGCAAGCGCTGGCCGGGTCGTGCGGTCACCCAAGCCTTCGGGCCGGTGATCGATCGTCTGGGTCTTGGCACGCTGGTCGCTGGCCAGCCGGATTGGCGCATGCAGCTCCTCCGAAGCCTCTTGTGGCATCTGGATTCCCTGGCAAGACTCACCGCGCAGCGCGGTTCGCACGAGGCAATTGCCGCGCTGGCCGCTGCGTTTGCCGAACAGTGGGAGGTGGAGTGTGCGGATCTTGACCAGGTGCTGAAGGTCTTTGAGTCGCTCGACGGCGTTGCGAGCCTGGCGCGATGGAGCGAAGCGCGCGGCGTGTTGCGCAGTGAGGGATGGAAGCAGGTGCTGGCTGCCCATGCATGTCTTCGGGAGTTGCCTGGTCTGTCGGCCCTGATTCGATCGCTGGGGCGCCGACAGGTAACCGACGGTCAGCATGAGGTCAGGCCCATGCGCAGCCCTCGTGCGCAGGCGCGGCAAAAGGCCGAGCACGACCGTTGGCAGACGCGACCATTGTTTCGCGAGTCCGGCGAGCCAGAGGGAATCTGCCGGTCGTCGGCGCTTGAACGCGTTCTGTCCTCGGAATGGATGCTGTCGCGCCGCCAGGAAAGCGATGGGAGACGCAGCCGCCGGCTAAAGCGTCTTTTTTCAGCTCGCCTGTCCGAGGGAACACTGCTCGCACTGTCGGTGCGCGATGTTGAGCGCATTCAGCTGAAGATGCCGGTTGCAGTCGAGCAAGATCCGACACACGACCTTGAGCAGCCGCGGTTGCAGCGGGGCCCGATCATCGTCTGCCTGGATACCTCGTCATCGATGGCTGGCGCCGCAGAGCGAGTGGCGAAGGCGGTGGTGCTCGAGGCAATGCGGAGCGCCGGTCGGCAACAGCGGGGCTGCCTGGTGTATGCATTCAGCGGGCCCGGCCAGGTACACAAAGTGTCGATGGGGTCCGATGCAGAGGGGTTAATGGCGCTCGCGCGCATGCTTGGAGACAGTTTCCACGGCGGAACCGACATCGCGGAGCCAATTGAATCAGCGCTTGCCGACCTGCAGCAAGACGCCTGGCGCGATGCAGATCTTCTGATTGCCTCCGACGGCGAGTTCGGTGTCACCGAGCAGGTATTAGGTCGACTCCGCGATGCACACGCGACTTTGGGACTTCGCGTGCAGGGCATTCTGATCGGCGACCGCGAGACGCTGGGTCTGCGGGAACTCTGCGACCACATCTTGTGGATCTCCGACTGGCGCAGGTTTGGCGATCAGCCCGCCAGCGCTGCTTCACCCGTTCATGACAGTGCTTTGACGCGCCTGTTTTTCCCGGCGGCGTCGATGCGGGCGCCCTCGGTCGGTTAACGAATTCGAGCCAGCCGCGGTTATCAGGCTTTCGTTGTCGGCGAGGGAGTGCGGAAGTATCATCGTGGCCGACCTTTGCGCCAGTATTTTCCTGAATGAACGAACTCGACGACATCGAGACCTTACGCAGGCGGATTACCGAATTGCAGCTCGAGCACCAGGGGCTCGATGCAATGATCGATTCCGTCGGCCCGCAGGGCACGCTGGACGAGCTCCAGTTGCGGCGCTTGAAAAAGCGTCGGCTGCAGATCCGCGACACCATCGCGCTGCTGCAGATGCGGTTGGTTCCTGACGTCCCCGCCTGACGTGGGTGATCGTCGCGAGGCTTTTTTCGATCGAATCTCGGCAGCGTTTGGAACCGACGGCGAGATCGCCCGGGCACAGCCTGGCTACCGGCGCCGCGCATCGCAAATTGCCTTTGCACAGGCGGTCGGGGAGGCCATAGCGGCCCAGTCCACGCTGGTTGCTGAAGCGGGCACCGGAATCGGGAAAACCTTCGGCTATCTGGTGCCAGCGCTGCTGTCGGGCGGCATGGTGCTGATCAGTACGGGAACCCGAACGCTTCAAGACCAGTTGTTTCATCGGGATCTGCCGCGGGTTCGCGAGGCGTTGCAGCTTGGCACCCGAGTCGCGCTGCTCAAAGGGCGCTCCAACTATGTCTGCCGCTACCACCTCAGGCGAAATCTTGAGGAAGGCCGCTTTGAGCGGCGCGAGGACATCGCGGTTTTGCATCGGATCGACCGGTTCGCCGCGATCTCGATGACCGGCGACCGAAGCGAGGCACCCGGCATTGCCGAGGACGCTCCGGCGTGGGCCAAAGCCACTTCAACGCGTGAGAACTGCCTGGGGCAGGATTGCCCGGATCTCCGTGAGTGCTTCGTCTTCAAGGCCCGCCAGGCTGCGCTGGAGGCGGACCTTGTGGTGGTCAATCACCACCTGCTTTGCGCGGACCTCGCTTTACGCGATGAAGGGGTGGCCGACCTGCTGCCAACCGCACAGGCCATCATCTTTGATGAGGCCCATCAGCTCCCTGAAGTGGCCAATCAGTTTTTTGGTCGATCGGTATCGAGTCGTCAGCTGATCGACCTTACGCGAGACGCGTTACGCGAGGGACTCGCCACAGCTGCTGACGCGGCCGATTGGATACTGCTCAGCCGCCGGCTCGAGCAGCAGATTCGGGAGTGGCGGCTGGCGGTTGCGGGCAATGGGCGACTTGACCGGGATCGGCTGGCTGCGAACCCTGGCTTCAGCGAGGCCACGGTACTCGTGATTGAGGCGGTTCGGGCGCTACGCGAGCCGTTACAGGGGTCGGCCGAGCGTGGCCCTGAATTGGGTCGACTCGCGGCGCGTGCAATTGAGCTCGAGCGCTTGCTCGGTGACTGGATCGACACACTTAGCGGTCGGATCGAGCAGCCCGCTGGCGAGTCCGTGCTGTGGGCCGAGGCAAGCACCTCAGGCATTGCGCTTCACGCGACGCCCCTATCGCTCGCACAGGTGTTTCAGCGCCATCGCGATGCGATGCCACGCGCCTGGGTATTTGTGTCGGCAACCCTGGCGGTGGCCGATGACTTCTCGCACTTCACTGCGCTGCTGGGCTTGAATGAGTCCCGCTGCGAAACCTGGCCCAGTCCGTTTAATACGCCTGAGCAGGCGCTCCTCTACGTACCAACGGTTTGCGGGGACCCGTCGTCATCAGGGTTCGCTGAGCGCGTGGCCAACGCGATCGCCCCGCTGCTGCGTGCGAACCGCGGTCGCGCGTTCGTTCTCTGTACCAGCCTTCGAATGGTCGAGCAGATGGCCGCTTTGCTTCAAGGCCTGCGGTCTGACCCCCATCACCCAATCGAGCTGCTGGTTCAGGGCCAGATTCCGCGCCATGAGCTGCTGACGAGGTTTCGGCAGGCAGGCGCCCCCGTACTGATTGGCTCCGCCAGTTTCTGGGAAGGGGTGGATGTGGTGGGCGAGCAGTTGTCGCTCGTCATCATCGACAAACTTCCGTTTACCCCACCCGATGATCCGGTGCTGCGGGCTCGAAGTGATGCATTGCGTCGACAGGGGGGAGACCCGTTTGGCGCGATCCAGCTGCCGGCGGCCGCGATGGCGCTCAAGCAGGGCGCGGGACGTCTGATTCGTTCGGAGAGCGACCGCGGCCTGCTGGTGATCTGTGATGATCGCCTGGTATCAAGAAACTACGGCCGACGGTTACGGGCCAGCCTGCCGCCGATGCCGATGACACGCTTGGCCGAGGACGCACTTCAGTGGGTGACGCGCAATCATCGCGCGAGCGACGCGCCGATTGAGCCTGTCGACAGCCAGCCTTAGTTTGCTAACGCCAGAACTGCCACCAGCGTCCGGTCTCGGGCGCAGCCGCGCTGGCACGTGTGGAGTTGGGGAAACTCTTTTCGAGTACCCGACGAGTATCGTCACGTAATTCGGGCAAACCAAGCTTGTCGTATGAATCGGCAAGCATCATCAAGGCCTGCTCGGTTGAGCGCGCAGTGGGAAACTGTCGCACAACGCCCTGGGCCCGATTGGCGGCTGCTACGAAAGCGCCACGCCGGAAGTAGTAGCGCGCGACCGCGAGTTCGCCGGCGGCCATGGAGTCAATCAGGTAGGCCATCCGCGCTTCAGCGTCCGCCACGTATTTGCTTTGGGGAAAACGATTAATGAGGACCCGAAACGCATCGAACGCATCGCGTGCTGCCTGCAGATCTCGCTCAGCCAGGTCTTGCTTACCCAGCGCAGCGAAAAGTCCTTCCTGCTCGTTAAAATTAACCACCCCTTTCATGTACAGCGCATAGTCGAGCGTAGGGTGGTTGGGGTGCAGTTTGATGAAGCGGTCAAGGGCGGCAACCGCCAGCACCCGCTCGTTATTGCGATAATGCGCATAGGCGATCTGCAACTGTGCCTGTTCCGCCCAACGACCGAACGGGTACCGGGCCTCAAGCTTTTCGAGAAGCTTGATCGCCTGACTCCAGTTGCGTCGTTCGAGGTCTTTGCTGGCTTCGCTGTACAGTCTGTCCGGAGGCCAACCAACGGTTTCGTCCACCTCCTGAAGTGTGCCGCATCCGGCTAATACCAGACTCAACCAGACCGCAATCAGGCGAAGCGTGCCCACGAGATGTCGATTCATCAGAACATTATAGCTAACCGTAGTGGACTCGATCAGGGTTCGGACGCAACGCCGGAAATCGCGCCGCAGTCGGTGGACGAGGACGAGGCTACTGGGTCTGGGCTAATTACCCTGTCGGCTGCTGGTGCGCCAGGAGAGCGCCTGGATCGATTCCTCGCACAGCAGCTTCCGCAGTATTCGCGGTCACGTATTCAGCGCTGGATTGAGCTTGGCGCGGTCAGCTGGGATGAGCGGGTCCTCGGTCGCCGTCATCGTCTGGCCGGGCTGGAAACGCTCACCGTCGAGCCGCAGCCCCTCGAGGCCGAAGCCGCGTTTGGGCCTGAGCCGGTCGAGTTTGAGGTCGTCCACCAGGACACGGATCTTTTGATTATCGACAAACGTCCCGGACTGGTGGTTCATCCTGGCTCGGGGAACTGGCACGGCACGCTGTTGAATGGCCTGATGCACCGCTTCAAAAGCCAGGCGGTGTTGCCGCGTGCCGGGATCGTTCACCGGCTGGATAAAGACACTAGTGGCCTGATGGTCGTGGCGCGGTCCGAGACGGCGATGGCGTTGCTGGCCGAGCAGCTCGCCGCACGAAGCATGGGACGCCGCTATCTGGCCCTGGTGCAGGGTGCGGTGGCAGATCGCGCTGAAGTCGACGAGCCGATTGGTCGCGATCCGGTTCAGAGAACTCGGATGGCGGTGGTGCACGGATCAGGCGGGCGCTCTGCCCGAACCGTGTTTAGGAAGCTCGCCCAGGGCGTGCTCAATGGCCGCGCGGTGAGCCTGATCGAGTGTCGGCTGCATACCGGGAGAACCCATCAGATCCGGGTGCACTTGAAGCATCTGGGCGCGCCTATCGTGGGTGACGCACTCTATGGCGGCCTGGCCGACGCTCGTGCGCCGCGACAGGCGCTGCACGCGTGGCGGCTGGAACTGACGCATCCGGCAGACACAAACCGACGGGTCTGGACATCCACCTGGCCATCCGACCTGATGCCCTTGCTAGAGGCCATCGACATCGACCCGACTGACGCGCTACGGCGGGCGAGTCGCGCCTTTGACGACCCGGTTGCGGCGACCCGCGCATGACCCTGCCGCTACTCGTTGCAGGCTGGCCGTTGCCTGCCTCTGTGTCTGGGCGGGTGACGACGCGGGTGGGGGGCGTCAGCGAGCGCAGCTGGGGCGGCCTCCATCAGACGCCTGAAGGTCTGAACCTCGGTGCACGGTGCGGTGATGACCCCGCCGCCGTGGCTGAGAATC
>CAZORB010000103.1:5043-16180 GCA_964581825.1 uncultured Bordetella sp. | reverse complement strand
TCACCCCCACCAGTCCGATCGCGATGTTGCGCGCATCGTGGCTGCCCTGAACGTCGGCCATATCGGCGCTGACGAAGTGAGGATCACGGGTATTCATAAGAGCTCCGGCGGCCGATCGATGCGGCCATGAGGGTTGTGAGGAGATTGCAGACCAAGGGTCTACTTGTAAGGAGCCCAAGATACTAGACGCGCGGGAAGGCCAGCGCCTCAAAGCACCGTAAACCTGTAAGTCATAGGGGTAAAAAACCTACCCCACCACTCGGGTTAGCGCCCCGTCGTGCGAGGGCGAGCAGATGGCGCTCGCGCCGACGCAGGGAAGCCGCGCCTAGGCTGAACGGCTTGCGACCAACCGCGGCTCCGCTCCCGGCAGCAATGCCGCAAAACGCCGCCGGATCGAGCGCTCGATGCCCGCAGCGTCTAGCCCTTCGAGCTGCAGCAGCTTCCCCTGTTCGCCATGGTCGATGAACCGATCGGGAAGCCCCAGCTGGAGCAGGTCGATCGACAAGCCTTCGGCGGCCAGGGCCTCAGCCACCGCGCTGCCAGCGCCGCCCATCACCATGTGCTCCTCAACGGTAACGAAGGCCTCGTGCGTACGCGACAGTTCGCGAAGCAGAGCGACATCCAGCGGCTTCACGAAACGCATATTCACCACTGTGGCATCGAGCGCATCGCCCGCAGCCAGGCAGGGAGCAAGCAGCGTGCCGAACGCGAGAATCGCAATGCGACGCCCTTCGCGACGCTGCTCAGCCACGCCGATGGGAAGCACCGCCAGATCTTTGGCAGGAACGGCGCCAATGCCTGCACCCCGCGGGTAGCGAACCGCGGCTGGCCCGTCGTGCAGGAATGCCGTGGAGAGCATCTGGCGACATTCGGCTTCGTCGGCCGGCGCCATCACCACCAGATTCGGCACACAGCGCAGGTACGCGTAGTCGAAAAATCCGCCGTGGGTGGCGCCATCTGCGCCCACCAGCCCGGCCCGATCGATCGCAAACGTAACCGGCAGGTTTTGCAGCGCGACATCGTGTATCAGCTGATCGTACCCACGCTGCAGGAACGTGCTGTAAATGGCGACCACCGGCTTCAGCCCCTCGCAAGCCAGCCCGGCGGCAAACGTGACGGCATGCTGCTCAGCAATGCCGACATCGAAATAGCGGTCGGGAAACCGCTTCTCGAACTCAACCAGACCCGAGCCTTCGCGCATGGCGGGCGTGATGGCTACCAGCCGCCGATCGGCGGCAGCCATGTCGCAGATCCAGTCGGAGAAGATGTTCGTGAAGGTGGGCTTGCCCGGCGCGGCGGGTTTCTTGAGCCCTTCCGCCGGATCGAACTTTCCGGGGCCATGGTAGGCGATGGGATCGACTTCGGCTCGGCGATAGCCTTTGCCCTTGCGCGTGACGATGTGCAGGAACTGAGGCCCGCGCCGCTCGCGCAGGTTCTGCAGCGTTGGAATCAGGCTGTCGAGGTCGTGGCCATCGATTGGCCCGACATAGTTGAAACCGAATTCTTCGAACATCGTACCGGGAAGCACCATGCCTTTGGCATGCTCTTCAAAACGACGCGCCAATTGCAACATGGGCGGCACCACCGACAGCACCGCCTTGCTCATATCGCGCGCAGCTGCGTAAAACCGCCCCGACATCAGCCGTGCGAGATGGCGTTGCAGCGCGCCGACGGGCGGCGATATCGACATGTCATTGTCGTTCAGGATAACCAGCAGATCGATGTCGGGCATGACCCCCGCGTTGTTCATGGCCTCAAACGCCATGCCCGCGCTCATGGCGCCATCGCCAATAACTGCGATGTGGCGCCGCCGCTCGGGACCCGCGCCTTCCCCTGCGATTTTTGAAGCCACGGCCATGCCGAGTGCCGCCGAAATCGAGGTGGACGAATGCGCCGTTCCGAACGTGTCGTACTCACTCTCCACGCGGCGCGGAAAACCGGAGATGCCCCCAAACTGACGCAAGCCCGCCATCGCGGTACGGCGCCCGGTGAGAATTTTGTGCGGATAGCTTTGGTGACCGACGTCCCAGACAATGCGGTCGCGCGGCGTCTGGAACACATAATGCAGCGCGACGGAGAGCTCGACCGTGCCCAGATTGGACGACAGATGCCCGCCGGTGCTCGCAACCGACTGCAGCACGAAATTGCGCAGTTCATCGGCCAGTTGCGGCAGATGTTGCCGGTCGAGGGCACGCAGCTGATCCGGGCGGTCGATCGAGTCAAGCAACGGGGTAGCCGGATGGGAGTTCGACATGGCGGATATCCTCAGGAGGAGCGCTGCACGATCAGGTCGGAGATGGCCGCGAGCCGGGCAGCGCCCGGTCCGAGTTCGGCGAGCGCCGACCGCGCTTCATCGCGAAGCGACGATGCCAGCACCCGGGCCTGTTCCAGCCCGAGCACGGAAACATAAGTGGGTTTGTTCTGCTCGGAGTCTTTGCCAGCGGTTTTACCGAGGGTTGAAGAATCAGCCTCGACATCGAGCACATCGTCAACCACCTGAAATGCCAGACCGACAGCCAGCGCAAATCGATCGAGGTGCGACCGCTCGGCCTCGGTGAGCGACCGACCACAGGCTGCGCCGAGCCGAACCGATGCAGCCAGGAGGGCCCCGGTTTTCCGTCGATGCATGTCCTCGAGCTGCTCTCGGGACAGCGTTCGCCCGACCGCCTCAAGATCGATCGCCTGACCGCCTGCCATACCAAGCGACCCGGCCCCGCGCCCCAGTTCTGCGAGCATCGCGACGATGGCGGTTGAGGTAGCGCCCTGGCCGGCTGCCGCGGCCAACGACTCGAAGGCCAGTGCCTGCAGCGCATCACCGACCAGCATCGCCATTGCCTCGCCGAATGCAACATGAACTGTTGGTTTTCCGCGACGCAGTACGTCGTTGTCCATGCACGGCATGTCGTCGTGCACCAACGAATACGCATGGATCATTTCGACGGCAGAAGCAGCGCAGTCGAGCGCGGAGTCTGCCGCACCGGTGAGTTCTCCCGCACCATAGACGAGTAGCGGCCGGATTCGCTTGCCGCCCCCCAACACCGCATATCGCATCGCCTGGTGAAGTCGGGTTGGATGGGCATCGGAGGCTGGCAACCTCGCATCCAGCGCACGCTCAATCCGGGCCGCGCGGTCAGCCATCCAGCCGCGAAACCCCGGGTCGGGCCCCAGCACCGAGGCGCTTTTTAACGGCGCGTCCAACTTAGTCGGCCTCCGGATCAGCGTCGAAAGGCTTGAGCAGATCGGCCTCGAGCACTTTGACCTGCTGCTGCACATCGGCAAGCAGCCGTCGGCAGTGCGCGGCAAGCTGCGCCCCCCGGCGATAGGCCTCCAGCGATTGCTCGAGCGCGAGCGAGCCCGACTCCATCGCCTGTACCAGCGACTCGAGTTCGGCGACGGCCTGCTCGAAATTCGCCGGCAGGTCAGCGCCGCCGGCGACATCGGGAGGAGGTGTCTCAGATTTATGACGTGTCATGATGTCAACAAAAGGCGATATTACTCAAACTCGCGGCGGGTGAAACCCCCGCAGACAATTTTCTCGTAGCTGACCCGCACTGTCGCGCCCACACCAAGCCCGCTTCGGCCAGGCTTCAACTTGCCTTCGGTCGAAATCCGGGTATCCTCTGCGTCCCTTTGACCGCCCTCAACCCCGAGGTTGCAGGCCCGGTCAGGCTTGGTTCCGTCCTTCGGCTTTTTTCCCAGGAGGGTCAGGATGTCGGATCTGGGTCGCCGCGAACACGTCGCGCAATCCCGCGCGCAACTTCCGGTTTCCGCCTATTTCGACGAAGCGCTGTTTAAGCGCGAGATCGAACTGCTTTTCAAACGAGGCCCCGGGTACGTCGGCCATGAGCTGATGGTACCCGAGACCGGTAATTATCACGCGCTCGCAGCCGAAAGCGAAGGGCGGGTGCTGGTTCGCTCTGAGCAGGGCATCGAGCTGTTGTCCAACGTGTGCAGGCACCGCCAGGCAGTTATGCTGAATGGCCGCGGCAATGCGCACAACATCGTGTGTCCGCTACATCGGTGGACCTACGATCTTCAGGGCAAGCTGCTTGGCGCGCCGCATTTCAGCGAACAGCCCTGTCTGAACCTTGGCCGCTCGCCGCTACAAAACTGGCAGGGGCTGCTGTTCTCCGGTCCGCGCGACGTCGCGCGCGATCTCGCGGCGCTTACCGGTCGGCCCGATTTCGACTTTTCGGGCTACATGCTCGATCACGTCGAAGCGCACGACTGCCATTACAACTGGAAGACCTTCATTGAGGTGTATCTGGAGGACTACCACGTCGTGCCATTCCACCCTGGGCTGGGCCAGTTCGTCTCCTGCGACAAGCTGCGCTGGGAGTATGGCGATTGGTTTTCGGTGCAGACAGTTGGCGTACACGATTCGCTGCGCAAACCCGGAACGCCCACTTATCGCGTCTGGCACGAGCAGGTGCTGAAGCGATTCGGGGGGCAAACCCCGCCGCACGGCGCAATCTGGCTCACCTACTATCCGAACGTGATGGTGGAGTGGTATCCAGGCGTACTGTGTGTCTCGACCCTGGTGCCAATCAGTCCGCGGCGGACGATGAACTATGTCGAGTTCTACTATCCGGAAGAGGTTGTTCTGTTCGAACGCGAGTTTGTTGAAGCCGAACGCGCTGCATACATGGAAACGGCGCGCGAAGACGACGAAATCGCAGAACGAATGGACGCAGGCCGTAAGATCCTGAGGGATCGCGGCGACGATGATGCCGGACCGTACCAGAGCCCCATGGAAGACGGCATGCAGCATTTTCATGAATTTCTGCGCAGAGAGCTTGGCCCGATCTAAGCGGCTGCGGACTGGATGAAATCGATGAACATGTTTTCCTCACTGATCAGCGCCGACGAACTGGCGGCCAGGCTGGATGAGTGCGTGGTGGTCGACTGCCGCCACGATCTGTTCAAACCCGAGAAGGGCGCCGACGACTATGCGACCGAGCATCTGCCCGGTGCATTCTTTTTATCGCTAGACCGCGATCTGGCCGGACCCAAAGGCGATGGCCGCTCAGGACGCCATCCACTACCCGACCCCGCCACACTGCGGGCCCGGTTGGAATCAATCGGACTTTCCGACGGACGGCAACTGGTGGTCTATGACGCTGACACGGGCGGCTTTGCAGGCCGGCTCTGGTGGCTCGCGCGCTGGATTGGCCATGAAGCGGTCGCGGTACTCGATGGCGGTCTGCGCGCCTGGCGCGAGGCGGGCTACCCGCTCACCGCCGAAGTGCCCGTGCCACGTGCACGCGGAACGCTGTCGGCCAAGCCTGCCCAAGCCTCCTTTGTCACGGCCGCGCAGCTGCTTGCGGACCAACCCAAACGCGAGCGTCTGATTATCGATGCGCGCGCGCCTGAACGCTGGCGCGGCGACACCGAGCCGCTGGACCCAGTCGGAGGGCACATTCCTGGCGCGCTCAATCGGCCTTTACAGGTGAATCTGCGCCCCGATGGCCGGTTCAAGCCAGCGGAGGTACTGCGCGCAGAGTTCAGCACCCTTTTGGCGGGCCGAGATCCGGCATCGGTTGTCCATAGCTGCGGTTCGGGCGTCAGCGCCTGCCACAACCTGCTTGCCATGCACCATGCAGGACTGGTCGGCGCAAGCCTGTATCCGGGTTCATGGAGCGAGTGGTGCGCCAACCCGGCACACCCGCTTGCGCGGGGTAACGAACCCGGCTGACGCGCACGCCTTAGTGCGCGTGCGCCCCAGAGGTCAGCACCGCAACGATCACGATTCCGGTCAACATCAGCGCAAGTTGCACCACTGAATCGCGCCGATGCAGGCGGCTCTGACGATGCAGATCGGGTACCAGATCGGCCAGGGCGATGTAGATGAAGCTGGCAGCCGACACCATCAGCACGAATGGCAGCAGGCCGCTGCTTTCGGCGAATGCGAAGTAGCCCAGCACCCCGCCCACCACGCCGGCCAGCGAACACAGCAGATTGAAGGCCAGGGCGCGCTTACGCGTGTAACCGGCATTCATCAGCACAATGAAGTCGCCAATTTCCTGCGGGATCTCATGGGCTGCGATGGCGAGCGCTGTGAGCCAGCCAAGCTTGACGTCAATCAGAAACGCTGCCGCAATCATCGCGCCGTCGGCGAAATTGTGAATCGCGTCACCGACCAGGATCAGCATGCCGCCCGGGCCCGCCTCCGCCTGGTCATGCCCGGCATGGTGCTCATGGCCATCGCCTTCGTGATGATGGCTGTGCCGCAAGATCGCGAGCTTCTCAAGCAGAAAAAAGCCTACCAGTCCGCATAACAGTGTCCAGGCGAGCGCGTGCAGGTCAGCGCCCGATTCAACCGCTTCGGGCAGCAGATGCAGCACCGCCGTGCCAAGCAGCAGACCAGCTGAGAGGCTCACCAGTCGCGGCACGATCCGCGACAGGAGCGTAAGCGACAGCGCTGCCGCCGCCGCAACGCTGAGCGCGCCGGCGGCAGCGGTGGCGAGCAGAATGTGAAGCAGTTCGAGGCTCACCGCAGACTCGCGATCAGCGCTCGAACATGCAGCCGCAAGTCCGAATCAGACGCCATGCTTTTTGAACCAGGCCTGGCAACGCTGCCAGCCATCATCGGCTGCCGCCTTCTGGTAGCTTGGCCGGTAGTCGGCATGAAACGCGTGCCCAGCATCGGGATACACGACAAACTCGGACGCCCGTGAGGCTGGGCCGCCCACCGCCAGGCGCTTCTTCATTTCATCGACCGTTGCCACCGGAATACCGGTGTCGACGCCACCGTAGAGTCCCAGCACCGGGCCATTGAGGTTGGCTGCAACGTCATACGGATGCTGCGGGGTCATTGGCGAGGTATCGCCTGTCAGGCGTCCATACCAGGCCACACCCGCCTTGACCCGCTTCGAATGGGCACTGTAGAGCCAGGTGATCCGACCGCCCCAGCAGAATCCGGTAATGCCCAGTCGGTCAAGGTTGCCGCCCTGGGAGCCTGCCCAGGTGACGGTTGCATCGAGGTCGGCGATGACCTGCGCATCGGGAACCTTCGAGACCACATTCTTGAACAGCTCCGGTACGCTCGTGTATTGAGTCGGATCGCCCTGGCGCGCGAAGAGCTCGGGCGCGATGGCGAGGTAACCCAGCTTCGCAAACCGCCGGCAAATATCTTTGATGTGCTCGTGGACGCCGAAAATCTCCTGGACGACCAGCAGCACAGGGTGACCGGTGCCGCTAGCAGGCATGGCGCGATACGCAGGCATATCGCCGCCTGCTGCGGGAATCTTCACCTCGCCAGCGGTCAGGCCCGCCGTATCCGTCTTGACCGTCTGCGCGACCAGCGAGCCGGTGGGCACCACCGCTGCCGCAAAGCCGCTGCCCAGGGCGGTCACCACAAAACCGCGCCGTCCCGTGGCACTGGCGGCCGGACGAAGTGAGTCAAGTTCGTCGCGCATCGCGCGGATCATCTTGTCGTTAGCGTTCATCGTAGGATCCTTATTTGAAAGACAGAGGGCTGAGAAGGAACAGAAATCAGCTCGAGCGGGGCAGGTTGGTTTTCAATGCGCCTGATCCCAGTTGTCGCCCACGCCGGTCTCGACCTCGAGCGGCACCTTCAGCTGCGCCACCCCGGTCATCAGTCGGCCCAGCGTCTCGCGGACGGACTCGACGTCGGCATCGGGCACTTCGAGCACCAATTCGTCGTGCACCTGCATGATCAGCTTTGCGCGACATCCGGATTCAGATAACCAACGCTCCACCTCAATCATTGACAGCTTGATCAGATCGGCCGCTGTGCCCTGCATCGGCGCATTGATGGCGGCGCGCTCGGCAGCGGCCCGACGCGGACCGCTGGGGCTTGCGATCTCGGCAAGCCACAGCCGCCGACCGAAAACCGTTTCTACATAACCCTGTTCGCGCGCACGGACCCGGGTCTCGTCCATGAAGCGCTTGACGCCTGGATAGCGCGCAAAATAACGCTCGATGTAGTGCCGCGCCGCATCGCGATCGATACCGAGGTTCGAAGCAAGCCCGAAAGCGCTCATTCCATAGATCAGACCAAAATTGATGACCTTGGCGTAGCGGCGCTGTTCACTCGATACTTCAGCGGCGGGAATACCGAAAATTTCCGAGGCGGTGGCGCGGTGCACATCGATGCCCTCGGAAAACGCCCGCAGCAGGCTCTGATCATCTGACAGGTGCGCCATGATCCGAAGCTCAATCTGCGAATAGTCGGCCGACATGATCCGGTAGCCGGGTGGTGCGATGAACGCCTCCCGGATACGACGCCCCTCGGGCGTTCGGATGGGTATGTTCTGCAGATTCGGATCGCTTGATGACAGTCGCCCGGTAACGGCCACGGCCTGCGAATAGCTGGTGTGAACCCGCCCGGTTCGCGGATTGACCATTCGCGGCAGTTTGTCCGCATAGGTGCTTTTCAGCTTGGCAAGTCCGCGCCAGTCGAGCAGCAGACGCGGCAACGGATAATCTTCAGCCAGCCGAGTCAGCACTTCTTCATCGGTGGACGGGGCGCCGCTGGCGGTTTTTTTCAGCACCGGCAGCCCCTGCTTTTCAAACAGAATCTCACCGAGCTGTTTGGGCGAGCCCAGGTTGAAGGGCTGGCCTGCCGCCTCGTGCACCCGGGTTTCCAGTTCGAGCAGCTTGCGGCCCAACTCGTCGGACTGGCGCGCCAGGGCGTGCGAGTCGATCAGCACGCCGCGCCGCTCCATTTTCTGGAGCACACGCGAGACCGGTACCTCGATGTCGCGATAAATGCGCTCGAGCGCTGGCTCAGCGGCTACCCGCGGATAGAGCGTACGGTGCAGGTGCAGGGTCACTTCGGCATCTTCGGCCGAATACTGCGTCGCCTGCTCAATCGGAACCTGTTCGAAGCCGATCTGCGCAGCCCCCTTACCCGCCACATCCTCATAACGAATCGTGCGGCGATTCAGGTGGCGTGAGGCGAGCGAATCCATGTCGTGATTGCGGTGCGCCTCGAGCACATAGCTTTGCAGAAGCGTGTCGTGCGCGATACCCGCCAGGTGCACGCCATGATTTTCGAGCACATGCGTGTCGTACTTTAGGTTCTGCCCAACCTTCGCGCGCGAGGCGTCCTCGAGCCACGGACGAAGCCTGGCCAGCACCTGCGCAAGCGGCAGCTGGTCGGGCGCGCCGGTATAACGATGACCAACCGGTATGTAGCAGCCTTCCCCGGGCTCCACCGAGAAAGAGAACCCAACCAGCTCGGCTGCCATGGGATCGAGCGAGGTGGTTTCGGTATCGAACGCAACGAGCGCTGCCGCCCCGATGATCGACAGCCATCGCTCCAAGGCTGCCTCGTCGAGTACCGTTTCGTAGCGGCGCGCCGCCGGATCGTCGGGAATGGGCGTTGGCGGCATCCAGGGCGTGAGCGCGCGCTGTTCATGCGGGTTCGACGCCGCGGAAGCGGGCGGCGAGGCTGCGCCGATTCCGACAGCCTGAGAACCGCTACCCGCACCGGGCGCGCTGACACCAAGCCTGGCTTCAAGCTCGCGCAGCCAGGTACGAAACCCGCACTTCGAAAACAGTTCGAGAAGCTGCGCATCATCCTCGGGATGCAGCGCGAGCGATTCGCTGATCGTACCGACCATCGAGCCCAGCTGGCAGTCGGTCCGGATCGTGACCAGCGTACGCGCCGTGGGAAGCCAGTCGAGCGCTCGGCGCAGGTTCTCGCCCACCGCGCCCCGGACTTCGGCAGCACGCGAGATCAGTACGTCGAGCGAGCCGTACTCAGTGAGCAGTTTGACCGCGGTTTTGGCGCCCACTTTATCAACGCCCGGTACGTTATCCACCGCATCGCCCACCAGGGTCAACCAGTCGACAATGCGTTCGGGCGGAACGCCAAACTTGGCCACCACCGCCTCACGATCGAGCCACTCGGCACCGCCGCCGTCCCGACTCATGGTGTTCACCAGGCGGACATGTTCGCTTACCAGCTGCGCCATATCCTTGTCGCCGGTGGACACTACGGTCAGTCGCTGCTCGTCGTGTGCCTGGCGCGCCAGGGTGCCGATTACATCATCGGCCTCAATACCGTCGACCATCAGCAGGGGCCAGCCCATCGCCCGAACCAACTGGTGGATCATTGGGATCTGACGGGCCAGATCATCCGGCATGGCGCTACGCTGCGCTTTGTACTGAGGATAGAGTTCGTCGCGAAAGGTGGGCCCGGGCGCATCGAAGATGACCGCGCCATGCGACGCGCCAAGATTCAGTCTGGCATCTGAGCGCAGGCGGCGCAGCATGGCAACCATGCCGTAAATTGCACCGGTAGGCTCTCCCTCCCGGTTGCGCAAGTCGGGTAGCGCGTGGAAAGCGCGGTACAGGTAACTCGAACCGTCGACCAGCAGCAACGAACCATCAGCCATCGCCCCGATTATGTCAGAGTTCATTCTTTTGCCCGCCGGCTTCCGACAAGAACGCTAACCGATGGCCGTTTATACCCCCGTCACCGAATCAGAGGTCAGGGCCCTGCTTACCGCCTATCCACTCGGAGAGCTCGTCCGGCTGCAGGGCATCAGCGCTGGCATCGAAAACAGCAATTTTTTTGTCGACACCACCCGCGGCCGCTTTGTTCTGACGATTTTCGAGCGGCTGTCCGAGGCGCATCTGCCCGCCTACCTGGGCCTGATGCGACACCTGGCCGCACACGGCATTCCGTGCCCGGACCCAATCGCCGATCGCACCGGCGCGCTGTCCGCGCGGTTGCACGGCAAGCCTTGCGCATGGGTCACACGCTTGTCGGGAGCAGCTGTCGAAGCGCCGGACACACAGCACTGCGCGCAACTGGGCGGGCTGCTCGCCAGGATGCATCGCGCTGGTGCTAACTTCACCGCGCTGCCCGATAACCCGCGGGGCCGCCCGTGGTGGGAAGACATCGCACCACAGGTCCGGCCGTTTCTGAACAAGAGCCAATCTGAATTGCTTGACCAGGAACTCGCCGCCCAGCGCATCTTCGCGGCCAGTCCGGGCTTTGCTGAACTGCCCCAGGGCGCGGTCCATGCCGATCTGTTTCGCGACAATGTGCTGTTTGAAAATTCCAACGGCTCGGGTAGCGCACCCCGACTGTCGGACGTGATCGATTTTTATTTTGCCGGGCGTGACAGCTGGCTCTACGATCTGGCGGTGAGCGTCAACG
>CAZORB010000103.1:0-5033 GCA_964581825.1 uncultured Bordetella sp. | reverse complement strand
TGATTCCATCGTCGGAGAACGCGGGCAAGGCTTGTCTGGCGGTGAGCGTCAACGACTGGTGCATCGAGGAACCCAGCGGCGAGTTCCATCCAAACCGTCTGGCAGCCTTGCTGTCGGCCTATCGGCGCGAACGAGAGCCTCTGCCGATTGAACATCAGGCTTGGCCGCTGATGCTCCGCGCGGCGGCGCTTCGTTTCTGGTTATCACGCCTTCACGATCTGCACTGCCCACGCCCCGCGCAGGTGGTACAACCCAAAGATCCGGCACATTTTGAGCGACTATTACGGTCGCGTCGCGAGCGTGTGGTTCCGCTTGACCGACAATAACGGGGTTGCCCGCCCGCTTTTCCGACCGAATCAACCACCATGCAGATTGCCAGACTTCCCGCGCGAACCGGTTTTCGCTGGGTCCTCGATGGTTTCCGGCTGCTACGCCGCCAGCCAGTTGCCCTGGTTGCCATTTCGTTTCTGAACCTTGCGCTGATGGGCGTATCGATGATCGTGCCGATCATCGGCTCCCTCGGCCCGCTCATCCTGACGCCTGCGCTGATGGTTGGCATGATGCAGGCGGTCCGCACCGCAGAGGCTGGCCAGAATCCCTCGCCGCTCACGCTCTTTGCGGGCTTTCGCGAAGACCGCGGCCGCGCCTGGAAGCCGCTGCTCGGGCTGGGCGCAATCAATGCGGTCGCAACGGTACTGGCGCTTGCCGCCTCGGCCATGGCAGGCGGCGATGCCCTGGTGCAGATGGCCACCGGTCGACTCGACCCCAGCGATCCAAAACTCAACGATGCGTCACTCGCCTGGGCGCTACTGGTGTTCATGCTGATCTATCTTCCGATTCAGCTTGCCACCTGGTATGCGCCCATGTTCATCGCCTGGGACCGGGTGCCTCTGCTCAAATCGATGTTCTTCAGCATTGCCGCGATTCTGCGAAATCGCTGGGCATTCATGACCTATGCGCTCGGCTGGGTAGCCTTCGCGGTTGCGGCATCCATCGTGCTGCGACTGCTGCAGGGGCTTCTTGCCGGATCACCCCTGCTCTGGTCGATCGTCATGATGCCGTTGTGGCTGGTCGGCATCGCGGCGGTTTACTGCTCCTTCTGGGCTACCTATCGCGATGCGGTCGATCGCAATCCGCGCCCTGTAGCGCCCGACGATCAGCCGCCGATACCGTAGCGGCTCGCCCAGCCAAGGGTGTCGGTGGTGGGGCCCGAGGGCGCGTATTCACAGCCTATCCATCCGTCCCAGCCCAGTTCTTCGATCAGATCGAACAGGAACGGGAAACGAATCTCGCCTGTACCCGGCTCATGACGCCCCGGCACGTCGCCCACCTGAAGATGTCCGATGTAAGGCCAGGCCTCGCGCATTCTTTCGGCAATCGCGCCCTGCTCGGTCTGCACATGAAAGGTATCGAAGCAGAGCTTGATGTTGTCGCGCCCAACCTTGCGGATGACCTCGACCCCTTCCTCGATCCGGTGGTACAGAAATTCGGGGAATCGGGCCTTGGCGCAGGGCTCGAGAATCAGGGTGATGCCGGCCTGCGCGGCACGCTCAGCGGCCCAGTCGAGATGACGGATGAAGCGCTCCATGCAGTCGGTACGGTCGAGGTTTGGCGTGATGTTGCCCGGCATCACATGCACGTTGGGCCGCCCCACCTCCGCTGAATAGGCCAGTGCGCGCTCGATGCTGTCACGAAAATCGGCCTCGCGTCCGGGTAGTGCAGCAAGCCCGCGCTCGCCCGCCGCCCAATCAAACGGCGACAACACCTGCACCAGCGTCAGGTCCAGGTCGGTCAGACGCGTTGCGAGCTCTCGGGCCGGAATATCGTAGGGAAACGCCGACTCAACGCCGCGAAAGCCCGCGGCGGCGGCCGCCGCATAGCGGTCGATCATCGGCAGTTCAGTAAACAGCCAGCGCAGGTTGGGATCAAAGCGAAGCATGTGTTGAGTCCTTCAGCAGGTCGAGCACCAAGGCGTTATAGCGTTCAGCAGCTTCATACGACACCCAGTGCCCGGCCCCCTCGATCAGCGTACAGGAGCGGAGCGCGGCCACGCCCTCGAGCGAGGCGTGAAACTGCGGCCATTTATCCTGATAGAGGAAATCGAGGCTGCCCGCGATTAAATGCAGCGGCACATGAAGCTGCCGGATCGTATCGTGGACCAGTGAGGTTCGCGCAAGCCGGCGTTTCGTCATTCGATCACGTTCGACGTTACGGCCATGCGTTTCCACCGCCAGCGCGTCAGCGGCCTGCGCATCGGCCAGCATGAAAGCGAGCAGGTTATGCCGATGAATGGCCTCGCGTGCGGGTCCCTCTTGCGCATCACGCCACGAGCGTAAACCGCGAAAGGGCGGTGGGTTGTCGCGTAACACCGGCGGACCGGTGAGCACCAGTCGCGATAGCCGCTGCGGCCAATCACGCGCCAACAGCACCGCAACCACGGTCCCGAACGAGAAAGCGACTACTTCAAGCGGCCTCGGCTCGATCGGGAGCAGTTTCAGCCCGGTATCAAGCCAGCGCGGAATGGCATCGGCGTCCTCGCCATCGGGCGGCATGGCGGAGTCGCCTGACCCTGGCAGGTCGGGCACGATTACCTGATAGCCAGCTGCTGCGAAGCGCTCGATATTGCGGATCCAGTGGGTCCAGCTGCCCGAGCCACCGTGCAACAGCATCAACGGTGAACCGCTGCCCCACAGGTGCCAGACCAGGCGGCCGTCGCCGCATGGCGTCTCAACTCGGGTTGCCGATGATTCGATTCGCGCAACTTCAGCCTGGGCCTCGCGCCGGTCGCGGGCGGCCGGCAGCCAACTCACCGCAACATGCCCCAGCTCTTCAGTCGATTGTTTGCGTGACGCGCTCCATCACCCTGGGGCACGGCCGCCAGGTAACGACGATAGGCCTGCGCGGCAGCCTGCCGGTTCTGCAGCCCCTCGTGGGTGAGCGCCAGCAGAAAATCGGTATCGGGGTCGCCAGGCAGCACCTGCGCATAGCGGCTGAGCTCCTGTTGCGATTCAGAAAAACGCTTCTGTGCAAGCAGGTTGATGCCCGCTAACTGCATCGCCTGGCCCTCGCTGGGGTAAACACGGCGAGCCTGCGCCAGATAGGCCTGCGCCTCAGCACGACGGTTTTGCGCGATCTGACACTTGGCCATCAGGCAAAGACCCGTGTAGTCCTCTGGCGCGGTCTTGAGCGACGCGGTGAGCGCCTGCTGCGCCTCGGGGAGACGCTTTCGCGCCATGGCCTGTTCGCCCTTCTGCTGATCGATGATCGCCGGACGAATCTGTCGCAGCTTTGCCGTCCGGTCCATGTAGCGCTCGCGCTGAACCGATGCCGACTCGGTGGCAGCGTAGCGGCTGGCTGCTTCGCGCCGCATATTGGCAAGCCGCTCATCGGACATGGGGTGCGAGCTGAACATGGTGTCGAGTAGCCCTGGTTTTTCTTGCGACTGCCGCGTGAGTACGCCCATGAGCTCGGACATACCGCTCGCGGGGTAGCCCACCTGCGTCATGTACGCCATGCCAAGCGAATCCGCCTCGCGCTCGTTGTCGCGCGAGTACGACGAGAGCAGCGCGCTGGCGCCGATCTGACCGCCCAGCGCAATCAGGGGCGCCCAGTCGCTCGTACGATCTGAGGCCCCGGCCGCAATTGAGATACCGGTCAGCACCAGGCCCGCCACCATCGACTGGCCAACACTCTGCGCGCCGTGACGGGCATTGACATGGCCCAGCTCGTGGCCGAGAAGCCCGGCAAGCTGCGCTTCGTTATCCATTTCGAGCAGGATGCCGCGGGTGATGCCAATGCTGCCCGCCGGAAACGTGTAGGCGTTCACATAGTTGGCGTTCAGCGCACGGCAGGAGTAGGGCAGCTTCGGGCGATGCGAGCGCGAGGCGATTCGGCTGTTCATCTCGCCCAAATACTGGTTGAGTGAAGCGTCCTGAACCGCGCCGTAATCATTTGAAAACTGATGCGGCGCCTGCTTGCGATCGATATCGATCTCGTCCTGCTCTGACAGGCCAACGAGCACGCGCTCGCCGGTCACCGGGTGCGCGGCGCATCCGCTTAGCGCGGGTAGCGTCACCGGTGCACTGACGATACCGATCAGCCAGAGCACATCGCGCCGGGTCAGCTCGCCGCGGCTCGCGCGTTCACCGATTGAAGTGGGCATGGGAGACTCTCCGAATGGTCTCGACAAACAACGCCGCAAGCTTAGCGCGTCGTGGCCGTTCTGCCGACTGTCTTCAGTTCACCGGTTCCAGGCGCGCGACCGACAGCGCCAGCCACTTCACGCCAGCGCGACCAAAATTGATCTGGACCCGGGCGTCCTGTCCCTGGCCTTCGATGCCCACGATCACCCCTTCGCCGAAGCGGGCATGGGACACCGTTTGACCAATACGCCATGGCACACCCCGATCGAAGCGGGCGGCCGCCTGAATTGCTGTCGCGTCGGCACGACCGACGTCCGAATCACGGTCGATCGATCGTTGGCCGTTGGATAGCTGCCGGGAATCGCGCCAGCTGCCTTGATCGGCGGATGGGCGACCACCCGCGCCACGGCGATCATTCCAGCCACCGCCCGAGGACTGGCCGACGCCCTCCCAGGCACCCCCCCAACCCTCGCGATAAGCGCCGCCAGAATTTTGAACACGGGGCGTGAGCCACTTGACCGCGCGCTCGGGCAGTTCTTCAAGAAATCGTGAGCGCAGGTTGTAGCGCGTCTGGCCATGCAACATGCGGGTTTGCGCAAGCGACAGATAGAGACGGTTGCGTGCTCGGGTGATCGCCACGTACATCAGGCGGCGCTCTTCTTCCAGGCCATCGATCTCGGTCACAGAGTTCTCATGCGGAAACAGGCCTTCTTCCAGGCCTGTAATGAACACTGCAGAGAACTCCAGGCCCTTGGCCGCATGCACGGTCATCAGCTGCACCGCGTCCTGGCCTTCGCCCGCCTGACTGTCGCCCGCCTCAAGGGATGCATGTGCGAGAAACGCAGACAGCGGCGTCAACTGCGGTGCGGCCAGAGGATCAACCGGCAGATC
>CAZORB010000102.1:0-16298 GCA_964581825.1 uncultured Bordetella sp. | reverse complement strand
TTCCACCAGGCGCGGGTGGCCTCCAGCAGCGTGAACGTGCCCTCGATGTTGGTGCGGATGAAGGCTGCAGGCCCGTGAATCGATCGGTCGACATGGCTTTCGGCCGCGAAATGAATGATGGCTCGCGGATTGCAGCGCGCGAGCAGCGAGTCCATTAGGGCGCGGTCGGCAATGTCGCCGCGAACAAACTCGAACCGGGGGTCGGCCTGCAGCGACCGCAGATTGCCTAAGTTGCCGGCGTAGCTGAGCGAATCAAGCACCAGGACTGGCTCGCTGCTGAGCCCAAGCCAGTCGAGGACAAAGTTTGAGCCGATGAAGCCGGCGCCGCCGGTCACGATGATCATGAGGGTTTCCTGGCAAGAAAGCCTGTGGGAGATGCCGCGTCGCGGGATTGTAACGCTGCGGGGTGGCGCGGTTCCGGTGCCTTGAACGCCAAACCCGGACGTTTGTCAGCAGTAAACTCAAGGCTTGGGCACCTATCGCCCCGCGACTGGAGTCACGATGGATCTGAATCTCTCCCCCCAGGAACTTTCGTTTCGCGACGAAGTTCGCAGCTGGCTGTCCGCCAACCTGCCTGATGACCTGCGTACCAAAGTACTCGACTATCAGGAGCTCTCTAAGGCTGATCTGCTGCGATGGCATCGAACGCTTGCGGCGCGCGGCTGGGTGGCGCCGGCGTGGCCGGTTGAGTGGGGCGGCACCGGCTGGTCAGCGGTCGAGCGCTATATCTTCGAAGAGGAAACCGCCATGGCGGGCGCTCCGCCGGTGGTTCCCTTCGGCGTGACGATGTGCGGACAGGTGCTGCTGCGCTTTGGCACTGAGGCGCAGAAAAAGCGGTTTTTGCCGCGTATCTACAACGGCGATGACTTCTGGTGCCAGGGTTATTCCGAGCCGGGGTCGGGCTCAGATCTGGCGTCGCTGAAAACCCGTGCTGAGCGCCGCGGGTACGAGTATGTCGTGAACGGTCAGAAAATCTGGACCACGCTGGGCCACTACGGCGACTGGATCTTCTGCCTGGTGCGCACGGACAGTGGAACGTCCAAACGCCAGGAAGGCATCAGCTTTCTGCTGATTGACATGAACACGCCAGGCATCACGGTGCGTCCGCTGATCCTGCTCGACGAAGGCCACGAGGTTAACGAAGTGTTCTTCGACGACGTCAGGGTGCCCGCTGAAAACCTCGTTTATGAGGAAAATCAGGGCTGGACCGTTGCGAAGTACCTTCTGGGCCACGAACGGTTGAACACGGGCCGGATCGGTCAATCACGTCGCGAACTGCTCAGGGTGCGCGATATGGCTGCGCGCACGCAGGTTCGCGGGCGGCCGCTGCTAGAGGATGTGCGTTTTCGTGATCGGCTGTCGCGCGTCGAAATCGAGCTCATGGCGCTTGAAATCACCAATATGCGTTTTCTGGATGACATGCGCCGTAACGGCCAGATTGGCCCCGAAGTGTCGATGCTGAAAATCCGAGGCACCGAAATTCAACAGGCGATCACCGAACTGATGATGCAGGTGGTCGGTCCGCGCGCGCAGGCGTTTCGTCCGATTCGTTACGACAGCTTTGACGAATTCATGGCCTCTGCCGCGTCCCGCTATTTCAACTTTCGCAAGACCTCGATCTACGCCGGATCCAACGAGATTCAGCGCAACATCTTTGCCAAGATGGCCCTGGGGCTCTGATCATGGATTTTCAGTACACCGAAGAACAGCAGCTACTCGCAGACTCCGTTGCGCGGCTGGCGGAGCAGCACTACGACTTCGAAGCCAGAAAACGCGTGATCGCCTCGGCGGTCGGTCACAGCCCTGAGGCCTGGCGGCAACTGGCTGAGCTTGGGCTTACCGCACTGACCCTTCCGGGGTCGCATGGTGGTTTTGATGGTGGTGCCCTTGATCTGGTGGCCACCATGGAAACCATCGGCCAGTCGCTGATGCTCGAGCCCTTTGTGTCCACCGTCGGGCTGGGTGCGCGGTTGGTTGCAGCGCTTGGCAGCGAGGCGCAGAAGCAGTCGCTGCTCCCGGCGGTGGCAGACGGCAGCCTGATTCTTGCGCTCGCGCATGCCGAACCTGATTCGCGCCACGACATCGCACAGGTCAGCACGAGGGCCAGTGCAGAGCCAGGGGGATGGCGGATCTCGGGTGCCAAGTCGCTTGCGCTCGATGCGCCGATCGCGGGCAAGTTGATCGTGTCTGCGCGAGTGTCGGGTGAGGCATCCGACCCGGAGGGCGTATCGCTGTTTCTGGTCGACGCTGATGCCGCAGGCCTTGAGATGCGCACACTCCGAACCCAGGATAACCGGCGTGCGGCCGACATCGAACTGAATGCGGTACAGGTACCCGCAGAGGCGCTGTTGGGTAGCGCAGGCGCTGCCACGTCCGCGCTGGTCGAGGCGGTCGACTTCGCGACTGCGCTCTGTTGCGCCGAAGCGGTCGGCGCGATGCGGTCTGCCAATCAGTCCACGCTTGAGTATCTGAAAACCCGGCGCCAGTTCGGCGTACCCATTGGGAGCTTCCAGGCACTGCAGCACCGGCTGGTTGACATGTTTGTGAGTGCCGAGCAGGCACGTTCTATAACGCTGCTTGCCTGCAGCCGCGTGGATGCGGCTGCGCGCGGCGAGATCGATGTGCGTGAACGGATGCGCACCGTGTCTGCCGCCAAGGTGAAGGTGTCAGAGGCTGCGCGTCATGTTGGGCAGGAAGCCATCCAACTGCACGGCGGCATGGGAATGACCCAGGAAATGAAGATTGCCCACACCTTCAAGCGTCTGACGATGATCGCTCAGACGATGGGTGGTGTGGATTGGCATCTGGAGCGTTTTGCGGCGACAGACTTGCCGCGGGCATAGTGTCGGCGGGTGGGTCTGCCACCATCCGACGTGCTGGAAAACGTAGCGTAAAGGTGCTGCCGCGACCAGGCTCGCTATCAATTCTGAGCGAGGCATGGTGGCGGTTAGCAATTCGTTTGACGATTGCCAGCCCCAGGCCGGTACCGCCCGTGTCGCGTGAGCGGCTGCGATCAACACGATAGAAGCGTTCGGTGATGCGGGGCATATGTTCGGCAGAGATGCCGATTCCGGTATCACGCACTGCAAGCCAACCTTCGTCGTCGCGGGTTCGCCAGCTGACGGTGATGGTTCCCCCATCGGGGGTGTAGCGGACCGCGTTGGTGATCAGGTTACGCAGGGCGCTTTCAATTTCGGCCGGTGCAGCAAGCAGGCGCGCGGGCCCGTCGAACTCCAGACTGATTTTGTGGCGCCCGGCCGATAGTGCGCGCGCCTCATAAATGAGCGACTCGAGTAGCGGTTGCAGCTCGACCGGCGATTCTTCCATCCGGTCGGTTGCGCGCTCGAGCGAGGAAAGTAGCAGCAGGTCGCCGACCAGTCGGCCCATGGTTTCGCTTTGACGCAAAATCGCACTCAGGTATTCGCGTCGCGACTTTTCGTCGAGATCAAGCGACAGCAGCGTTTCGGCAAAGCCCGCAATCACCGTGGCGGGCGTCCGAATTTCATGCGAGACGTTGGCAACGAAATCGCTGCGCACCGCATCCAGTTTTGCCTGGTCGGTGACATCGCGGGTAATGAGCAGCCGATGCTCCGCATCGGTCTCATGCAGCTGCAATTCAAAGGTACGCCCGGGCTGGGTGTTCAGCTGCAGTCGCTGCGTCTGCGGGCCGCCTCGACGCTGCAGCATTTCGGCGAACTCGGGTTGCCGAATGAAATGATGTACGGGACGCTGCGTGCCGAAGATGCCGTGCAATGATTGGGCCGCCTGATTGCTCCAGCTGACATGGTCGTAGCGATCGAGCAGCACCAGCCCGTCGGGCAGACGGTCGACCGCCGCGTGAATCCGTTCGAGTTCGGAGCTGAGCTCAGTCAAAGAGGCCTGCTGCTGCCGCGAAAACCGGTTCAGACGTTCGATTAGCGGTGTCCAGATACCCCAGCCGATTGGCAGGGGTCGATTGCGGGGCAGGTTCGCCCAGGCTGTCAGCCGAGAAACAAAGCTTGCCTGGTAAAGCACCGCCACCAGCAGAGCGACCACCAGCAGCGCGAAGGCAAAGGCAGGTGACAGATAGCGGTACAGCCACGCTGCAGCGATGATGACGAGCGCGGTAAATCCGAGCGAACGAAACCAGACCAAGGTGACAGCCAGACCCTTATTGAGGCAGAAAGCGGTAGCCGCCTCCGCGAACGGTTTCAATCAGTCGATCATGGCCGCCGAGCGTCAACGCAAGCCGCAGGCGCCGGATATGCACATCAACTGTCCGTTCCTCAATATACACGTTGTCCCCCCAGACCCGGTCAAGAAGCACCGAGCGGGACAGCACGCGGTCAGGGTGTCGCATCAAAAAATGCAGCAGTCGAAATTCGGTGGGGCTCAGATCGACAGGCTCACCGTTCGAGAAGACGCGCAAGGTGTCGGGCTCCAGCCGCAACCCCGCGAATTCCAGCGGTGTCTGCGTGGTTTCGGGCGCGGCCCGGCGTAGCAGCGCCCGAACCCGGGCGATGAGCTCTCGCGGCGAAAACGGCTTGGTCATGTAGTCGTCTGCACCGGTCTCAAAGCCCTGCAGCTTGTCGCCCTCCTGGGCGCGCGCAGTCAGCATGAGCAGGGGCACATCGCTCCCTCGACTGGTTGCTCTGATCTCGCGGGCGAAGTCGATGCCCGACCGGCCGGGCAGCATCCAGTCAAGCACGATCAGATCGGGGGTACCCAGCTGTAACTCGGCTGCCGCCGCTTCCGCGCTCTCGCAGCAGATGGGAGTGAAGCCCGCGTGCTGCAGGTTGACCCGCAGCAGTTCGCGAATACCGGGGTCGTCCTCAACGATCAGGATTCGAGCACTCATGGAAGCTAAAGGGTAGGGCTCTCAGTCGACAAGGCCTCGAGTGTCGATCGCGGATATGACAAACCTGTGACGACGCGGACGCCCTGCGGGGTCTACTGGCCGACGCTGAAGAAACTGCGCCGGCCGCGTAGCTCGGCAAGATGCCTGACCAGCGTCTGAAAATCCTCTTCGCTATCGACTGGGTTGAGCCGCTCGGTATTGACGATCAGAAGCGGCGCCGCGTCGTAGTCGTGAAAATATCGGCTGTACTGTTCGATGAGCGCGCGCAGGTAAGCCTCGGAGATCGAGGTTTCCATTTCGATGCCGCGACGGCGGATGCGTTCGATCAGCGTATCGGGCTGGGCCTGCAGGCAGATGACCAGATCGGGAATCGGCGCCTGCGGTTGCACGCTCGCAAGAATGTTCTGGTAAAGGCGAAGCTCGTCGTCATCGAGGGTGAGACGCGCGAACAATGGATCTTTGTCGAGCAGAAAATCGCCCACGACTGCCTGCGCGAACAGATCGCGCTGCGATAGTTCGCGAAGCTGGGCGACCCGTTGAAACAGGAAGTAGAGCTGCGTAGGCAGGGCATAACGCCGGCTGTCGCGATAGAAGCGTTCCAGGAACGGATTGTCAGCAGGCTCTTCCAACACCAGTTCGGCGTCGAATCGCTCGGCCAGGCGGCGCGCCAGCGAGGTCTTGCCAGCGCCAATCGGCCCCTCAATCACGATGTGTCGATAGCGCTCGAAAGGCGAAGGCAGCGATGGGGCAGAGGCGGCGGTCATGGGATCAGGAACGGAAGATGAAGTAGACGGCGCCCAGCATGCAGAGCGCTGCCCAGAGATAGTCGAGCTTGACCGGCTGATTCATGTACAGCACGGCGAAGGGCACGAATACAGCAAGCGTAATGACCTCCTGGAGGATCTTCAGCTGAGGCAGCGTCATGACCGTATAACCGATGCGGTTGGCGGGCACTTGCAACAGATACTCAAACAGTGCGATCGCCCAGCTTGCCAGCGCTGCCATCCACCAGGGTCTTGCAGCCATGTCGCGAAGGTGAGCGTACCAGGCAAATGTCATGAAGACATTGGAAGCAACCAGCAGAAGAATGGTCTGGAGCGGTACCGGTAACGCGCTCATGATGAGGTCACCTCGCGAGGCTTAGCGGAGCTGGCGGACTCAAGCTCGCCGATCCGTTCGATGGGCTGGTCAGTGATGCGGCCAAGCCACTCGGCGGCGGCACCCAGCCCCGGTATCTGTGCCTGAGGATCGATTTCGAGAAGCGGCTGCAGCACGAAGGCGCGCAGATGCATCCGTGGATGAGGAAGCGTCAGCGTCTCGGTGGCAAGCGTCAGTGACTCGCCAAAGAGCAGATCGACATCAAGCGTGCGGGGGGCATTCCGATAGGGGCGCTGCCGCCCTTCCTGCAACTCCAGGGTTTGTGCCAGGCCCAGCAGCGCGTTGGGATCGAGCTCGGTATCGATCGCCACCACCGCGTTGAGGAAATCGGGTCCCGAGGCATCCACTGGCGCGCTTCGCCAGACCGAGGATACGCTGACGACCCGCACACGCGAATCATCTCGGAGTCGCTGCAGCGTTCGCACAAGCGCCTGGTGAGCATCGCCCAGGTTGGCGCCCAGACCGATCATCCAGCGACGCCGCACTGCGCGCCTCAGCCTGTGGCAGTGGATGGTCCAGCCGCATTGGCGGCTGCGTTGCCCGTATCGTCCCGACCACGCCCCCGGCTTCGACGCCGGCGTTTACGGGGGCCGCTGCTGCCCGATGAGCCTTGTTCGTTGGCACGCGCGATCAGCGCAGCCCGTTCGTCGGGGGCGGCGTCCATGAATTCGGTCCACCACTCGCCGAGTTCGGCGGACATTTCGCCAGCATCACAACGCAGCATCAGGAAGTCGTAGCCCGCTCGAAGCCGAATGTGCTCGAGCAGCGCATACGGTGTGCGGCCGCTACGTCGCTCAAAGCGCGGCTGCAACATCCAGATTTCGCGCATGTCGGCAATATGGCGCCGCTGGATTGCAAGTTTTTCGGCCTGCTCATCGAGCACCATGTCGATGGCGGTGGACAGCGCCGGAATGTTCGATTCGCCCGCTTCGACCGCTCGTTGCCAGCGGTCGCGCACGGGTTGCCACAACAGGCTGGCAAACAGAAAGCCGGGCGAGATTGTTTTACCGGCCAGCACGCGCTGATCGGTGCGTTCGAGCGCAGTGGTGACAAAGCGTTCGCCATCCGGCTGGTCGAGAATGATGTCGAGCATGGGCATCATGCCCTGATGCAGCCCCTCGCGGCGGAGCTCGTGCAGACAGGCCATGGCATGTCCAGACACCAGCAGCTTCAGCATCTCGTCAAACAGACGCGCGCTCGGGATGTTCGAGATCAGTGGCGCGAGCGCGCGGATCGGTGCACGGGTGCTCGGATCGATCGTGAACCCGAGCTTCGCCACAAAGCGCGCAACACGGAGCATGCGAACTGGATCTTCGCGGAACCGCTGCTCAGGGTCGCCGATGATTCGAAGCGAGCGCTTCTTTAAATCGCGCACGCCATCGTGATAATCGAGAATCCGGTCGGCATGCGGGTCGTAATACAGCGCGTTGATGGTGAAGTCGCGGCGCGCGGCATCTTCCGGCTGCGAGCCCCACACGTTGTCGCGCAGTACCCGACCGTGCTCATCTGTCTCCGCAGCGTCTTGAATCGCGCGGAAGGTAGATACTTCAATGGTTTCGCGACCGAACATCACATGCACGATCTGGAACCGCCGACCGATGACGCGCGAACGCCTGAACAGCGCGCGGACCTGTTCGGGTGTGGCATCTGTGGCCACATCGAAGTCTTTCGGGCGAAGACCAAGCAGAAGATCGCGGACGCCGCCACCGACCACCCAGGCCTGGTGTCCCGCTTTCTGAAGGGTTTCGCAGGTCCGAAGCGCAGCGTCAGGCACCGAGGCGCTGTCGATGCCAAGCGCCGAACCCTTGTACTCACGCGCTTTCTCTCGGATAGCCGCCCGCGGCCCGCGGCCCTTGCGATTAAGCAGTCGGTCGATCAGGCGTCGAATCATTCAAAGAGCCTCAACACCGTCCAACCGCGCTCGGCCGCAAGCCGTTCGAGCCGTTCGTCGGGGTTGGTTGCAATAGGGTGGGTGACCTCGGAAAGCAGCGGCAGGTCATTGATGGAGTCGCTGTAGAACCAGGAGGTACCGAACGCCTCCAGTTGAGCGCCCAGAGTGTCAAGCCACTGATGCGTTCGGGTGACTTTGCCCTCGCGAAACGAGGGCGTGCCGCGTGGACGGCCGGTGAATTCACCATTGACCGATTCCACCGTGGTGGCGACCAGATGCGGTAGACCAAACTCGGCTGCGATCGGTGCGGTGACGAATTCATTGGTTGCGGTCACCAGCGCGCAGAGATCGCCCTGCTCGAGGTGCTGGCGAACCAGCGCGCGTGCGCCGGGTCGAATGGCCGGGCGTATCACCTCGTCCATGTATTGGCGATGCCAGCGGTCGAGTTGCTCACGCGGATAGCTGGCAAGCGGAGCAAGCTGAAACTGCAGAAATTCGAAAATATCGAGAACGCCAGCCTGATACTGGCGCAGGTACTCGTCGTTGCGGCGAGTGTGCTCAACGCCGTCGATTGCACCGACGCGGGCAAGAAATCGCGCCCACTCATAATCACTGTCGATCGGCAGCAGCGTGTGGTCGAGATCAAACAGCGCAAGCCTGCGCTCACCGGCAACGGACATCGTGGCTTTCATGATGAATGGGCCGGCAAGTGTATCAGCCGGGTTCCGACGGCGGTTTTGGCGCCGCTGGGGGCTGCGGAGGCTGCCGGGCTTGCAGCGAGGCCGCGACCTGCGCATCGAATTCGCGAGCAAGCGCGGCGGTGAGTGGACGCTGGCGTTCCAACGCGTATCGATCGAGCGCGCTGAAAAAAGCGAGTAGGGAGCGCAGATCGCGTGCCTTCCGGGTGAGCAGATAGCGGAATACGTCGTCGCTGCAGTGCACGCCGCTTGCCCGGGCAGCTTCCCGAAGGGCCTGTTCGCGTTCGGCATCGGTGAGCAGTCTGAGGGCGAGCACCAGACCCGAACCGAGGCGGGTACGAAGTTCCGGTCTCAGCATGTCGAGCGCGATCGGCGCTGCCTGACTGGCGGTGACAATCACCGAGCCGCCCGGGTCGGAATGCCGGTTAAAGAGCCGGAACAATGCAAGCTGTTGTGGGTCTTCGAGCTGTTCGCAGTCATCGATTGCGAGCACTGGATAGCTGGGGTCCGGGTGGATATCGAAATCAGCGATGGCACTGGCTGGCCCGAGAGGAGTTCCAACCAGCGCCCGTAGCAGATGGGTTTTGCCGCTGGCTGAGTCGCCCCAGAGATGTACCCGCCGCGCCGGGGCTTGACCGTTTGCGATGGCGCGCAGCACCGCCAGCGCTTCGGCGTTAGGACCTGCGATGAAATTATCGAACGAAGGCGGCGCCTCGGCGATCAGGTCGAGCGCGAGTTGATGCATAGGAGCCGCTTACGGGCGCCGATAGAAGTTGCTGGCGAGCCAGCCGCGCCGCAGCCGCCGAAGCACGACAAGCGCCACCGCTGAAAGCGGCAGCGCAAGCAGCAGTCCGGCGAATCCAAACAGGGCGCCGAAGGCTAGCAGTGCGAACAGCACTGCGACTGGATGGAGCCCGATCCGCTCGCCCACCAGCCGCGGCGTGAGCCAATAACTTTCCAGCAGTTGACCAATGCCAAACACAACCGCGATGGACACTGCGCCCTGAGCCGGGCCCAGTTGCAACATGGCCGAGATCAGCGAGATCACCAGTCCGAGTCCGAAACCGAGGTAGGGCACAAAGGCGAGCAGTCCCGTGAGTACGCCCAAGGACAGCCAGTGCGTGACGCCCGCAACACCGAGCGCGGCCGAGTACCAGATCGCCAGTGACAGCATCACCAGCAGCTGGCCGCGAAGATAGTGACCCAGCAGATCGTCGGTTTCGGCGAGCGCGTCATCGGCTACGCTGACCCAGCGACGGGGAATGAGTTCCTGCAGGCGGGCGGTGATCAGTGGCCAGTCAGCCAGCAGGTAGAAGAGCACCACCGGTACCAGTACCACCAGGCCGATGACCTCGACCGCCGCACTCCAGCCTGACCGCACATACTGCATCAGGGCGGTGAGCAGATCTTGGCTGCTGCCCGCCAGCTGCGCGGCGATCCAGTCGCGGATTGAAGCTGCGTCCAGCGCCAGGGTGATGCCGAAAGTCTGCTCCACCCACGGCGCGAGTCGTGTGGAGACCGTGGCTGCGAGCGCCGGCAGTTGCGCACGAATCATGCGGTATTCCGACTGCAGTACCGGAATCAGGATTAGGACCACGGCGGTGATGACCGCCATGGCAAGCATCATCACGAGCGCGGCAGCGGCTGAGCGAGGCACGCGCCAGCCCTGTAGCCGGGCCACTGCAGGGGCTAATGCGTAAGCGAGTATGGCGGCTGCAATGAAGGGAGTCAGGGTGCCGCGCAGCACATAGACGATCGCTGACAGCAGCACGGCCACTGCGAGCCAGAAGAAGGTTTGCCGGCGATGGTCAATATCGGACATCGAACCCTGGTTGCCGCCGGGCGGCGCGAACGGACGGGCGGACTAGGCGGGATAGAATTCCGCCATTGTATCGACTGCGGCCGGTGTCGCCGATTTCTCCCTTGCGCACGGCACCGACCCGGAACCCGGCGACCGCGCCGCCCCGACCTCCAGGAATGCTGATCCATGACAGCCGAATCGCTCTCTTACAAAGACGCCGGGGTTGATATCGATGCCGGCGACGCGCTGGTTGACCGGATCAAGCCGCTGGCGCGCAAAACGCTTCGCGAAGGCGTGTTGGCGGGAATTGGTGGATTTGGCGCCTTGTTTGAAGTTCCCAAACGCTACCGTGAGCCGGTGCTGGTATCGGGCACCGACGGTGTGGGTACCAAGCTGAAGCTTGCGTTTGCGCTTAATGGGCATGACACCGTTGGCATCGACCTGGTTGCCATGAGCGTCAACGACATTCTTGTGCAGGGCGCTGAACCGCTGTTTTTCCTCGATTACTTTGCCTGCGGGCGGCTGGATGTGGAGGTCGCCGCGCGGGTGGTGGGCGGCATCGCCCGGGGCTGCGAGCAGGCGGGCTGTGCCCTGATCGGTGGCGAAACCGCGGAGATGCCGGGCATGTACCCGGATGGCGAATATGACCTGGCCGGGTTTGCAGTGGGCGTGGTCGAGAAGTCAAACATCATCGGCGGTGATCGGGTGGCAGAGGGCGATGTGTTGCTGGGGCTTGCATCGAGTGGCGCGCATTCAAATGGGTATTCGCTGATCCGGCGGGTTCTGGAGCGTGCCTGGGGACGGGTTGATGCCCCCGAAGCGCAGCACGATTTCCATGGCCAGCGGTTCGCCGATGCGCTGCTTGCGCCCACCCGCATTTACGTCAAGCCAATGCTCGAACTGATCGCGACGCTGCCGGTGAAAGCCCTCGCGCACATCACCGGCGGGGGGCTGGTCGAGAATGTTCCACGGGTGTTGCCCGAGGGGCTTCAGGCCGTCATGCGGCGCGATGCCTGGCCAATGCCACCGCTCTTTTCCTGGCTGCAGCGCGAGGGCGCGATCGCTGACAGCGAGATGCACCGTGTCTTCAACTGCGGGATCGGGCTGGTCGTGGTGGTCGATCCTGCGGATGCCGATCGGGCCATGTCGGTGCTGACCGCCGCGGGTGAGAAGGTCTGGAAAATCGGCTCAGTGGTGCCGCGCAATCAGGGCGCGCCGGCTGCGCGAGTCGTCTGAGACTTCGTGAGGCGGCCTAGTCTGACTGCAAGCTTATCGGTGTGACACGCATGCGGCATCCGAGGCTGCCCAGGTTGTCGGGCGTGCTGACCACGATCGGGCTGCTCGCTGTGAGTGCAGGTGTCGCGGCGTCGTCCGAAGTGCGTTCAAACATCGAGCCCGCAGCGCTCTCGACACCAGCCGCTCAGCCCACCCAGGACGCAGATGTCCCGGCGCAATCCGAGGTTGCTCGGGTCCAGTTCGACATCATCGCGCCTGCCGAACTCGAGGCGCTGATTCGAGAGCGATCCCTGCTCGGCAGATGGCGTTTGAGGCCCGACTACGACCCGGATCAGTTTGACAGCCTCTTCGCGCGCCTGCCCGAAGAGGTGCTCGGTCTTGCGCGGCAGCAGGGTTACTTTGCCGCGCGGGTCACGGTGAGCGGCGATGCGACCGCTGTACGGGTTCAGGTGGATGCTGGCGAACGTGCAATGGTGCGCACCGTACGTCTCGATCTGCAGGGCGAACTCGCATCGGACCCGACTGCTATGGCGGCCTGGCAGGCGCGATGGCTGCTTCCTTCGGGATCTGGTTTTCTGCCCGAGCGCTGGGAGCAGGCCAAACGCAGCCTGATCGAGGCGATCCAGTCGGGCGGGTTTCTTCGAGCGAAGGTAGTCGATAGCGAAGCGGTGGTCGACCCGCAGCCGGCTGCTGCGGATCTGCGAGTGGTCATCGACAGCGGCCCAAGGATGACGTTCGGAAAGATCCGAATCGGTGGATTGGAACGCTACGACAGTCGGCTGGTTGAGAACCTGCGGACCTTTACCGAGGGCGAGCCTTACAGCTTCGAGGCGCTGGTACGGATGCAGACCCGGCTGACCGCGGTGGGCTATTTCAGTAGCGCCACGGTTGCGCCAGACCTTGAGGCCATTGCAAACGACGGGTCGCTTCGCGCGGTGCCGATCGTAGTCGACGTGCGCGAGGTGCGAAGCCGCCGCCTGATGCTGGGCGCGGGCTTCAGCACCGATCACGGTCCGCGGGCGCAGATCGGCCTCGATCAACGCAACCTGTTCGGCACTGGCTGGCAGGCAGAAACCGTGCTGCTGGTCGAAGGGTCGCGGCAGCGGCTGTTTGCCAACGCGCGATCCCCACTCTCGGCCGAGGCCACCTACTGGGGCCTGGGCAGTAGCCTCGATCGGCAGGATATCGCTGGCGAGCGTGTGGTCCGCACCTCAACGTATGGCGGATTTGGGCAGCGCCGAGTCGACGGCGATGGTTTTCTTGCGCTCACGCATCAATCGGAAAACCGGCGACTGGAGGCGGGGACCAGTGGTCAGGTCGATCGCGATAACCGAATGGCGCTGGTTCTGGGTTACACGCACACCGTGAATCGCGTCGACTCGCCGACCGATCCGCAACGCGGCTATTCGCTCAGCGGTCAGGTCTCCGGTGCATCGCAGAGCCTGGGCTCAGACCGCAGCTTCGTTCGGGCTTATGGCCGCGCCCGACGCTTCTGGCCGCTCGCAGGCGACGGGCTGTTCGCAGGTGGCACGTTAGTCGGATTGGCCGAACTCGGAGCCGTGGTGGCTGGATCAAGGGACGACATTCCCTCCGAGAACCTGTTTCGCACAGGCGGTGCACAGACGCTTCGCGGCTACCGCTACCTGGCTATTGGCGTACCCGAGGCGGGGGCGGTGACCGGTGGTCGTTACCTGGCGCTGGGCAGTGTCGAATACCAGCATCCTGTTACCGCATCTTTGCGCGGCGCACTCTTCTATGACCGCGGCAATGCGACCGATTCATTGCGTGGTTTCACGACCTATGCGGGCTATGGCGCGGGCGCACGCTGGAAAACGCCAGTCGGGCCGGTGATGGTTGATGTTGCCTGGGGTGAGGACAGCCGCCGGCCCCGGCTTCACCTGGCGGTGGGCTACGGCTTCTGACAATGCAGTCTACCGATTCACAGCCGCCTGACACGCGCCGGCCCGCGCCGCGCCGACGTCGTTGGATTGCGCTCGTGCTCGCGCTGGTGGCTGCGCCTTTGATCGTATTCGCGCTGGTCGCCACGGTGATCACGCTGGTGCTTGCCACGCCCACCGGCAGCCGGTTGGCGATTGAATGGCTGGTGGCGCGTACTGGGGGAGCGCTCGCGATCGAGCAGGTGCAGGGCAGTGCCTGGACGGGGCTTTCCGCCGGCCGGGTTCGCTGGGTCGATTCATCACTCACCGTTGAGGCGCAGGATCTGGTGCTGCGCCTGGACTGGTCGAGTGTGCTTCGACGCCAGCCGGTGATCGATCAGCTGGCCGTGCGCAGGCTTGGCATTACGAAACCGGCTTCCGACGCCCCGGCCCAGCTGCCTGCGTCCCTGCGATTGCCGTTTGACTGGCAGGTACGGGCGCTGCAGCTGGGGTCGGTCGTCTGGCAGCAGGGCAATTCGCCTCCGATTACGCTGGAAGCTGTCTCGTTGGCGGCAGCCTATGGGGCTGGCCGCTATCGGGTCGATCAGCTTCGAGCGACTGCCTTCGATAGCCAATTACGCGATGCTCGGATCGAGCTGGAAGACCGCGCGCCGTTTCCGATTCGCGCCGCCGCGCGACTTGAGACTGAGCCAGCCCGAATGTCGCGCCTGGACCCTGCGCTGCGCGAGCGCCTCCCCGGGGAGACGCTCGCCGCTGAGCTTGCTATCGAGGGGTCGCTTGTCGATCTGCAGCTTACGCTGACAGCCCAATACGCGGGCGTACGTGCGCAGGCACGCTGGTCAGTGGATCCGCTTGCAACCGCGCCCGACCGACCGATCGAGATGCAGCTTGAGGGGTTTGATCCGTCTCGCTTCGGTATCGATGCACCCGCGATGATGCTGGGCGCTGCGCTGACCTTTCGACCGGCGACCGCCAAGCTCGAGATCGATGTAGTGAACACCCTGTCGGGCCGCCTTGACCAGCAGCGACTGCCGGTCGAACGGGTTCGCGGTGAGCTTGCCTGGCAGCGCGGCGAGTTGGGAGTCGATGGGTTGATGATCGATCTTGCAGCCGGCGCGCGCATTGAAGGTTCACTACGGCTCGATACCTCTCGGCACGTGAAAGTCTTGTCGTATCAGCTGCCATGGCTGGAGGCGACGCTTCAGGTGAGCGCGTTTGATTCCAGGGCCATCAACGCCGGATGGCCCGCCTCGCGCGTGGACGCGCAGGTTCGAATCGAGGGTGAGCGGATGCAGTGGGTACTGCCTGACCCGCTGGGCGATCGCTCGCTGGCGGTCAATGCCGCGCTCCGCGTGGAGGGCGAACAGCTGTTGATCGAGAACCTCATTGCGAGCCTGCCCTTTGCACGACTTCAGGGATCGGGCCGCGTGGGTCTGGTCGGCACCCATCGCTTCGCCTGGGAAGGCAGGCTCAGCAATGTCGACCCGAGGCAGCTGCTGGGCCGACTGGGCCTGGACGCCCCACAGCAGGTCGCGGGATCGCTGAACGGCGAGGTTCGGATGGAGGGTGCGCTTATCGGCTCGCAGCGGCGCGCTGATCTGACGCTTGGCCTGCATGACAGCCGCATCGCCGGGCAACGGTTGTCGGCCTCGATGCGGGCTGCGTATCAGGAGGCGCCTCGCCGGGTCACGTTGGATTCGCGACTGGACTGGGGCGGTAATGCGTTGACCGCGCGCGGAGCGGTTGGCGGGGCAGAAGACAGGCTGCGTCTGGCGGCGCGGCTGGAACGGCCCGATCTTGTCGATCGGCGTCTGTCTGGCGCATTACGCGCTGAAGCCGAACTGATGGGCGCTGGCGAGCGGCCGGGGATCACCGCAAAGATGACGGCGCCCCGGCTGTCGATGCAGGGTGGCGCGACGGTGGCCGATGCCGAACTTACGATTGAGGCGGCCGACGTTCTGGCAGCCGTCGATTCGGTGCGGCGAGCGCTCGCGCAAAGCGGCCCGCTCAGTGCTGCGACACTATCGGATCATTCGCAACAGGGCGACCCTGCCGTGCGGGTGAGTCTTGCCGCCCGTGAGATTCAGCTGCAAGGCCAGTCGTTACAGCGGCCTCGCTTCGACCTCGCGGGCACCGCTGATGGGCATGCGATTCGGCTGATCGTCCGCGCTGCAGGCCAGCAACTGGCGCTGACGGGTGAGGGGCGTATCGGCGCGCCCGTCGCGAGCCGCGCGGATGAGCCCGCACGATCCATGGATGAGCCCGCTACGCAACGCCGCGAGCCGCAGGCGGACGAGGCACTGCTGTGGTCGCTCAGGCTCGATTCGTTGGCAATCGATGGTGTGCTTCCAGCCCGGCTGGCCGGGAGCGCGGCGCGCGTTGATCTGGCGCGCGGTGCGGTAAGCATTGAGCGCCTCGCGCTTGCCCTGGAAGGTGGCAAACTTTTCATCGATGAAGCGCGCTGGTCGGCCGGGGGATTGCTGATCCGCGGGGCGGCCGATGCCGTCTCGCTGCGGCCCCTGATCGATTGGCTGGAGGGGAGTGGACCGCCACCGCGAACTGGGTCGACCGCCACGACGAACACGCCTGCATCGGCTTCGGCAGTTGCCGACGCCCGCAGTGAAGCCGCTGAGCGGCTTCGCAATCTGCGCCTGAACGCGCGCTGGTCGCTTGCAGGTCCCGACCTGGATTCGCTCGATGGCAACCTGATGGCGACGCTCCGTGCGGATCCCATTGGCGCGACGCCTGGGGGTAGAGCGCCGCCTGTGCCAGCCTCGGG
>CAZORB010000101.1:0-16390 GCA_964581825.1 uncultured Bordetella sp. | reverse complement strand
AAGGCGATATCTCCGAGCAGGAAGCCGCTCGGGTCTTTATCGAGACCGAGCGCACACGTAGCGATCACACGGCGCTCAGGGCGGCTCGCCATCTTGCCGCCGTGTCACTCGCACAAGCTGCAGCACTCGCAAGCGAGCAGGTTGAAGCACAGGCAGGCTGGCCAGCCCTACCGGTTCCCCCCCGGTTCAATCCGGACAAGCCACTGGGGCAGAGTCCGACCGATGTCCCGATCCCCGCGCGCGAGTTGGACGAGCTTCTCAACAACCGCTCAGACGTGCAGGCGGCTCGCTCCCGCCTGGAGGCCGCTCGCGCCGCGCTTGACCTTGCTCGTGCTCTACAGGTACCTGATATCACCTGGGGCGGAGGCATCAACAACTACCCGCCCGATCAGCGTGCGTCAGTCCAACTTCGAGCGCAATTTCCCTGGCAGATTAGTTATCGATTTGAGGGGGAGATACGGCAGGCCATCGCGGGGCTGCATCGAGCGGAGGAAGCCCTGCGCCAAACGTTACTGATCGCTGAATCAGAATTGTCTGCGCTGCAATTTCGGCGGAATGCAGCCGCGCGGCGTCTGGACGGGTTTGAGAGGGAGATCCTGTCACGTTCGCAACAGGTGTTGGACAGAGCGGAAGCGGCCTATACCCGAGGCGCCACCTCCCTGACTGATTTACTCGACGCCAGACGGACGTTCCGGGCAGTGCAGCTGGATTCGATTCAAGCAAGGCTGGAAGCGGCTCGTGCTGAAACGGAATGGCGCCTTCGCTCCAACCTGATAAAGCCCTGAACTGCGCACCATGAAAACTGGAAATCATCAGGTATCAAACCTGAGCGTCATCGCTTTGCTCGGCTCTGTGATGGTCGGTCTGACACTGGCGGGCTGCCAGGAGCCGCATCGAACAAACCCTCCCACACCCCGCCCGATCATGGATGGCGCGACGCTACGTTTCCCGATCGACCACCCTCAACTCGCCTCGCTCAAGACATCGCCCGCCGAACCCTCCCGACCGGTGACGATTGACATGCCTGCTCGTGTCGTCTGGGACGAAGACCGTACCCAACGTATTTATCCTGCCTTCTCCGGTCGCGTATCTGCGATCCGTGCGGATGTCGGAAGCCAGGTCGTAGCAGGGCAGGTGCTCGCAGAGCTCGCCTCGCCCGAATTTGGGGTAGCGCAGGCCGACGCGGGCCGCGCCAGAACCGAGCTCTCACATGCTCAACGTCAACTCGAGCGCGTACGCGACCTGCACAGCATCGGAATCGCGGCACGCAAAGACCTTGAGCAGGCGGAAACCGATGTGTTTCGAGCGCAGACGGAACTTGAGCGCGCTCAGGCCCGAACCCGACTCTACGGAAGCTCCGAGGGTGTGAATCAGCGTTTGGCCATCACCGCGGGCATTTCAGGGGTGGTGGTTGAACGTAGCGTCAACCCAGGCCAGGAGCTGCGCCCTGAGCAATTTGGCCCTGGAGCGAGCGCGCTGTTCATCCTGACCGACCCCGCGCACCTGTGGCTGCAGATTGATGTCCGCGAAGGTGACCTGTCTCAGATCGAGAAAGGGCGTCGTGTGGAGTTTATTGCTCACGCTTACCCCGATCGCGTCTTCCCAGCGGACATCACAGCAGTGGGCGATGCAATCGATCCGCTGACGCGAACACTCAAGGTTCGCGCTCGGGTGGATAACAGCGCACGGCTACTAAAGCTGGAGATGCTGGGCCGGATTCGACTCAGCCACTCACCTGGTCAGGGCGCGGTGGTGCCCTCCTCGGCAGTGGTCAGTCAGGACAATACGCACTGGATTTATGTCTCGGCTCGACCAGGCGAATTCGAGCCGCGAACAGCAGAGATCACCTACCTCGGAACCGAACGCGTGTTGGTACGGGAAGGTGTGAAGCCTGGCGAACAGGTACTGTTTGAGAATACGCTGCTGCTCGCAAGAATGTATCGAAGCGCAGCTGATGCCAATGAGCGCTCGTCGACTCCGAGTCGGAGCACGGGTCGATGAAGCGGTTGATTCGGTTCTCCCTCAACCAGCCGCTGCTGATCCTGATTGGAACGTTGCTATTCGTCATCGCAGGGGTCACTGCATTCCGTCAGTTACCGGTGGAGGCCTTTCCCGATGTCACCGACACCCAGGTGACGGTTATCGCGCTCTACCCTGGCGCGGCTGCTGAAGAGGTAGAGAAACAGGTAACGCTACCGATCGAAGTTGCGCTGTCAGGACTGCCGAACTCTATTCGCCTCTTCTCGCATACGCAGTTTGGCCTGTCATTCAATGTGATCACCTATGACGATCACGCCAATGTCAATGTGATTCGGCAGCAGGTCAATGAACGTCTTCGGGGCGTGTCACTGCCGCCGGGGGTGGAAGCGTCGATTGCGCCAAACGCAACGCCTGTGGGCGAGGTACTTCGATACCGTCTGCGCGGAGCGGGCTATAGCCCCGTTGAGTTGCGATCCATCGAAGACTGGGTCGTTGAGCGTTCTTTGCGGCAGGTGCCCGGGGTTGCCGATGTGATCGCCATGGGCGGCGCTATCAAGCAGTACGAAGTCCAACCTGACCCTGACCGGATGCGGGCCTACAAGCTCACTTATCAGCAACTGCTCGAGGCATTAGGCCGGGGCAACGCCAATGCTGGAGGCAGCTACGTCTCGCAGGGTGGACAGCAATTCACGATTCGCGGGATAGGACTTCTTCGCAGTACCGACGACATTGGGCGTATCGCAATCGTTACCCGAAACAATACGCCGATCCTGGTATCCGATGTTGCACAGGTTGCGATTGGCGAGGTGCCAAGGCTAGGCACGGTTGGCCAGGACGACGACAACGACATCGTGACTGGCATTGTGATCATTCGGCGGGGCGAGAACCCTTCAGAGGTGCTGCGCCGGGTGAAGGAACGGATTGCTGACTTAAACGCCAGAGGGCTGCCACCCGGGGTCGAAATTGCGCCGTATTACGACCGGACTTGGCTCATGGAGCGCACCCTGCGTTCCGTGTTCACCAATCTCGTTGAGGGCGCATTACTGGTATCACTGGTGTTGTATCTGTTTTTGTCCAACGTACGGGCAAGTCTGCTCGTTGTCATGATCATTCCGCTCTCGCTGCTTGCAACCTTCCTCGGTCTGCGAATCATGGGGATACCCGCGAATCTTCTCAGCCTCGGAGCGCTCGACTTCGGCATCATCG
This sequence comes from uncultured Bordetella sp., assembly GCA_964581825.1. GTDB lineage: Bacteria > Pseudomonadota > Gammaproteobacteria > Burkholderiales > Burkholderiaceae_E > SYIM01. The sequence goes on along the minus strand of CAZORB010000101.1, from coordinate 13,204 downwards.
TCGACGGGGCAGTGATCGTTATCGAAAACATCATGCACCGCCTGGCCCTACGCGGCGAAGGCATCAGCGAACGCGAACGGACCAAGCTGATCGAATCAGCAACGAATGAGGTCGGTCGACCAACCCTGTTCTCCATGTTGATCATCATCGCGGCGCATATCCCGATTTTCGCGCTTGAGCGGCACGAGGGTCGCATCTTCGAGCCGATGGCTTTGTCGGTCGTGGCCGCATTGATCGCTTCGCTGATTTTGTCGCTGACCCTATTGCCCCTGCTGGCGCGACACATCCTTCGGCGAGGACTGCCCCATCACGACAATCGACTGGTATCGCTGTGCAAGCGTCTATACCGACCCGTTCTGACCTGGGCACTCACCTGGCGAAAAACGGTCGTAACGTCGGCACTGATCGCGTTTGTTGCGGCGATGGGTGTTGCAACAAAACTCGGATCAGAGTTCCTGCCAGAACTGAACGAAGGAACCTTATGGGTCAACGTACGGCTTCCTGCTAGCGTATCGATTGAAGAAGCGCAGTCGGCTCTGCACCAGCTGCGCACGGCCATGCGGCAAATCCCTGAGGTCCTATCCGTGGTGTCGAAAGCGGGTAAGCCTGAAGACGGCACAGACCCCAAAACAATTTCGATGGCGGAGATGTTTGTTGATCTGAAGCCACCGGAGGCCTGGCGCAAGCACCTCAGCCGTGACCAGCTTCTCGAAGAGCTCGAGCGCGCCGTACAAAAGATTCCGGGCATGGAGCCCACTTTTTCTCAGCCGATTCGCGACAACGTGCTGGAATCAATCTCTCAGATCGACGGACAGATCGTGATCAAACTGGCGGGAGATGATCTTGCCGTGCTGCGAACCACCATGCAGGCCATTGAGTATCAGGTCAAGCAGGTCGCTGGTGTCTATCGCGCGGAAATTGACCGACTCGGCGAGCTGCCGCAACTGCTGATTGAAGTCGACCGTGACCGCATCGGTCGCTACGGCTTAAATGTTGCCGACATTCAGGATGTCATCGAGGCTGCCCTCGCGGGGCGCCCCGTCACCAGCATCTGGGAAGGTGAACGTCGCTTCGGGCTCGCCGTACGTCTCGCTCCCGGGCAGCGATCCCTGGCGCAACTTGCAAACATACCGATTCCGACGCCAGATGGAGGCTATGTCGCACTATCTGCCGTTGCCAACCTGAAAGAAGCGGGCGGTGCGATGAACATCGCCCGAGAGTCGGGACGGCGAACCATGGCGATCGGCATCTTCATCCGCGGTCGCGACATGGGTTCGGTTGTCGCGGACATGAAGCAGCGGGTTGACAAGAATGTGCAGATTCCGCACGGCTATGCGCTGAACTGGTCGGGCGAATTTGAAAACCAGGAGCGCGCGATGAAGCGGCTGAGCCTGGTGGTGCCGCTGTCACTCGTGCTCATTTTTGTTCTGTTGTTCGACGCCTTCAAATCGCTGAAAGTCGCCCTGCTCATCCTGGTTAACGTACCGCTTGCGCTGATCGGCGGATTTGTTGCGCTATACGTCTTTCAGATCCCGCTATCGGTCTCAGCTGCAATTGGATTTATCGCGCTGTCGGGGCAGGCGGTATTAAACGGCGTCGTGATGCTCGCCGGGTTTCAGCAGCTCCGGGCCCATGGAATGGGACTGATGGAAGCCATTACCGAGGGGGCTATGCAAAGGCTTCGTACGGTGTTGATGACCGCGCTTCTTGCGGCGCTCGGGCTGCTTCCCATGGCACTCAGCACGGCAATAGGCGCCGAAACGCAGCGGCCGCTCGCAATCGTGGTGATCGGCGGCCTAGCGTCGGCGACGCTGCTAACGCTCATTGTTTTGCCCGTGCTATACGCCATGCTTTTCGGTCGTTCCTCGACCGCGCAGGGCAGCCCAGCCACGCATGCCGCGTGAAGATACGCGACTGCGGCTTATCGATACACGAGATCTCTCAGCCAAAGACTGATCTCAGGTACAAACGTAATGACCGCCAGGCACGCCACCACCACAGCGACATACGGCATGATAGGCGGAATGATTTCGTCATAAGAAATTTTGGCAACCGTGCACGCTGCAAACAGGTTCACGCCAAACGGCGGCGTGATCATGCCAAGCGCCAGATTCACCACCATGATGATGCCGAAGTGCACTGGGTCGATTCCAAACTGAATCGCAACCGGTGCAAGGATGGGGGCCAGCACCACAATCGCTGCGCCTGTTTCAATAAACATGCCGATCACAAACAGAAACAGATTCACACCGATCAGGTAGGCCACCGGGCTATCGAAGTTGGCGGCAACCCAATTGCCAACGGCCGCAGGCACCCCTGCGCGGGTGATCAGAAACGCGAAAAGCCCCGCAGTCGCAATGATCAACATGATCACAGTGGTGGACACCACAGTCTTCTGAAGCGCTCGAACCAGATCACGCCAACCGATGGTTCGATAGACGAACATCCCTACAATCAGCGCATAAAACACCGCAGTCACTGACGCCTCGGTGGGCGTGAACACGCCACCGTAGATGCCGCCGAGCACCACCACTGGCATCAACAGCGCGAGGCTAGACTGTTTCAGTGCCACGCCTAGTTCTAACCGCCCTTCTCCATCGCGTTGTCCATGGCCGGTGAACTTGCACCATAGATAAATGAACAGAATTAAGGCTGCGCCAATCAATAAACCAGGTCCGAAGCCGGCAATAAACATTTCGCCTACCGACACTTCCGCGGACACGCCATACAGAATCATCGGAATGGACGGCGGAATAATCACACCTAGCTCGGCGGAAGATGCCTGCAGCGCAGCCGCGCGTTGAACGGGGTACCCATATCGAACCATCGCCGGAATCAGGATGGCACCGATTGCGAACGTGGTGGCGACACTTGATCCGGACACTGCTGCAAAAATCATGCAGGTGAGCACGCAGCTCATCGCGAGGCCACCCTGCACCCCGCCAACCAACGCGCGTGCAAAGTTAACCAGCCGCTCGGAGATACCCCCCGCCTCCATCAGATTGCCTGAAAGAATAAAAAACGGGATTGCGACAAGCGGAAATTTATCGATTGAGGTGAACAGCTGCCGCGCCGACTCGAGCATGGGCATGTTCGAGAAAAACCGGATGCCTGCGATTGAGCCCAGGCCGATCGCTACCGCAACGGGCACGCTCAGCGCGAGCAGCGCCAGAAATATCGTGAAGACTGCAGGAACCATCAGCGTTGCTCCTGGTGGGGCGTTGCACTATTGCTGCGTTTCAAGCTCACCACGACGCGGGTCGAGATAGTTGGCAAGCAGGCCCAATATGCCGAACATCGCCCCGACCGGAATCGCTGCGTACGCCCAGGAGATGGGAATCTCCAGTCCCGCCAGGTTTTGAAATCTCACGCGATAAACGACATCCCAGCCGTACCAGACGATGACCAGCAGAAACAGCATCGTGCAGGCTGTGATCAGGAAGTGCAGTACCGGCAGGTAAGGCGTTTTCGCAACCGTGCGGTACAGCAGGTCTACCGACAGCAGTGCGCCGCCTCGCAGCGAGGCGCTTAGCCCAAGAAACACGCTCCAGATGATCAGGGTCCGCGTGAGCACTTCGGTCCAGGTGGAGGGTTCCTGAAGCACAAACCGCGCAATGATCTGGTAGGCGCCGCAAAGCGCGGCAGCCGCCAGAAGAATGCATGCCAGAGCGAGAATCAGGCGGCCCACAAAACGGTCCGCCGCAAGGATCAGTTGCCGCACCATGACGACTCCATCCGCTCGGTTGCGTGAGCGACGCCACCGCCAGGCCCCCGGAATCAGGGGCGCTGGCAGAGACGCCAATACGATACGGTTTACTTGGCGTTGCGAATGGCGTCGATCTGGGCCTGCCCAAACCGCTTGGCATATTCGGCATACGCCGGTGCCAGCGCCGTCTGGAAAGATGCCTTTTCTTCGGCGCTCAGGGCGCGGATCTGCATACCTGCAGCCTTCAGCGACTCAATGCCTTCGCGCTCAAGCTGTTCGACCCGCTGGCGCGATATAGCCGCGCCCTCGCGCGCAATCTGTACGATCTGCTTGCGATCGTCAGGCGACATCTTGTTGTAGGCGGCCGGGGACATCAGAACCAGCGCGGGTGAATAAAGGTGCCCGGACAGCGTCAGGTGCTTTTGCACCTGTACGAATTTCGCCGACACGATTACGCCGATCGGGTTCTCCTGGCCATCCACCGTACCCTGCTGAAGCGCACTGAACAGTTCGGGAAACGCCATAGGCGTTGGCAACGCGCCGAGTGTGCGGAACGCTGTCATGTGAACCTGATTCTCCATCGTGCGGATCTTCAGGCCTTTTGCGTCCGCCGGCGACTTCACCTCGCGGCGGTTGTTGGTCATGTGCCGGAAGCCGTTCTCAGACCACGCCAGGCAGATCAGACCTTTGGCGGGACATTTATCGAGAATCGCCTGTCCCACCGGGCCATCGAGAACGCCGCGCGCATGCGCATAGTCGCGAAACAGGAAGGGAATGTCGGTGATGAGCGTATCGGGAACGAAGTTACCGACCGGACCGGTAGAGGTGATCACCAGATCGATGGTGCCAAGTTGCGCACCCTCGGTCATTTCCCGCTCGCCCCCCAGCTGAAAGTTGGGGAAGAGTTCGATCCTGTAGCGTCCGCCCATGCGCTCAGCAACCGCCTTCTGCATGTAGGTGGCGCCTACGCCGTAGTGGGCTTCGGCCGGAAGTCCGAATCCAAATTTAAGTACGGTCTGAGCCGTGGCAACACAGGGCAGCGCAGCGAGGGCTGCAGCGATCAACATTCCCCGTCCGGCTGCCGAAATTCGGTTGAGCATCGTCTTGTCTCCTGGCGAATATGATTGAATAGTGAATCCCAGGTTTACCCGAATGCTGGCCCGTCAGCGCGGGCGCGACTGCAAGCCCGCGCACCTGGAATCCAGATAAAGCTTATTCGTCATTTGCCACCGACTCAAGCGTAAGACCATGAAGCCCAACCCGTTGCAAGCCCCCCTCGCTGCTGGCGAGACCATTGTTGGGGCCATGACTTTCGAGTTCTTTTCACCCGGCATGTCGGCAATCCTTGCCAATTCCGGATGCCGGTTTGTGATCTACGACATGGAACACACGGGCTTGGGCTTCGAGACGCTCAAGTGGCTGTTTTCTAGCTGCCGCGGGCTTCCAATTGAGCCGATGGTGCGCGTGCCCCGCGGACAGTACCCGTATCTTGCGCGGGCACTCGACATCGGCGCGCGCGGGGTCATGGTGCCAATGGTCGAATCGGCCGATCAGGCGAAAGATATCGTTGAGGCCTGTCGCTACCCTCCGGTGGGGCGACGCGGCGCTGGGTTTGGGTTCGCGCAATGCGACTATCTTGGTGGCGACGTTGGGCAAAAGATCACCATCGCCAACCAGCGCACAACCGTCATCGCACAGATCGAAACCGAGCGGGGCCTCGCCTGCCTCGATGACATCGCCCGAGTGCCTGGTATTGATGTGCTTTGGCTGGGTCATTTCGACCTTTCGAACTTCATGGGCATTCCGGCGCAGTTCAACCATCCCGAATTTGACGCCGCCATGCGTCGAATCGCGCAGGTCGCACGGGCGCATGGCAAAGCCGCTGGGTTTATGGCGACAGACCGCGCCTGGATCGACCGGGCTCGAAAGATGGGCTACAACATGCTTGCGATCGGTACCGATGTCGGTCTGCTGGGGGCAGCAACAAGTGAGCTCACCGCATACGCCAGTCGCATGAAGGATTGATCTGATGACGTTTCGAATCGGACTGACAAAAGACCTGATAAAGGCCGACGGCGAACCGTCTTTCGGACGAGCGCCGCTGCAGTTACTGAACAGCGCGCCGGGCATCGTCTGGGAAGTCATTCCAGAAGATTTGTCTGAGATCACCCCGGATATTGCTGCGCGCTATGACGGCCTGTATGTCAACGCGCCACGGGTCACGCGAGCCAGCGTTGCGCGAGCCGACTGCCGGGTAAAGATTGTCGCCAGGCATGGCGTGGGGTACGACTCGGTCGACACCGCCGCGTTGGCCGAGCGCGGCATCGTGCTCACCAACACGCCTGTTGCGGTACGCAGGCCCGTGGCCGTTGCAGCGCTGACACTGATCTTCGCACTGGCTGGCCGCCTGTTTACGAAAGATCGGCTTACACGTTCGGGGCGGTGGCACGAACGCACGAGCCACATGGGTCTTGGGCTCACGACGCGAACCCTGGGCATCATTGGCGCAGGGGGGATCGGTCGAGAGATCCTATCGCTGGCCGCCCCGTTTGGCTGGACCATGCTGGTTCACGACCCGTTCGTTTCGCCTGAGGTCATCGGCTCGCTCAATGGCCAACCCGTTTCTCTCGACGAGCTGCTCGAGCGCTCGGACTTCGTGGTGGCATGCTGCATTCTGAATGAGCACACTCGGCATCTGATGAACGCAACCCGCTTCGCTCAAATGAGGTCCGAGGCGTTTTTCATCAACGTGGCACGCGGGCCGGTCGCCGATGAGCAGGCTCTGATCGACGCATTACGGGCCGGTCAGATCGCGGGCGCCGGACTTGATGTTTTCGAACAGGAACCCGTCGACCCCGGCAATCCTCTGTTGTCCATGGATCAGGTGATCGTGACGCCTCACTCGCTCTGCTGGACCGACGAGTGCTTCGATGCAATCGCCAGAGAGGGTTTAGGATGTCTGGTTGATTTCGCAGCCGGGCGAACACCGCGCTCGGTGGTTAAAGCAGGATGAAGAATCATGGCAGAGCGTTCATTTAAGAAGGAAGTCGAACAACTGCTGGTGCCCGCCGGCACAGTGTTCAGCGGTGAGGGGATCCTGGCTGTCACCAAGGCACTTCTCGAATGCGGCGTTGGGTATGTAGCGGGATATCAGGGCGCGCCCATCTCGCATCTGATGGACGTACTGGCCGATGCCCGTCCCATTCTCGATGAGCTTGGCGTTCACTTCGAGTCCAGCGCCAGCGAGGCCTGCGCGGCTGCCACGCTAGCGCCCTCCATGACCTACCCCATCCGTGGGGCGGTCACCTGGAAATCCACGGTAGGCACCAATGTCGCGTCCGACGCACTGGCCAACCTCGCGTCGGGCGGCGTCATCGGAGGTGCACTGATCATCGTTGGAGAAGACTACGGCGAAGGCTCGTCGATCATGCAGGAGCGCACCCACGCGTTCGCCATGAAGTCGCAGATCTGGCTGCTCGATCCACGTCCCAATCTTCCTTCTATCGTCAACGCGGTTCATCACGGCTTCGCGCTGTCCGAAGCAAGCAATACGCCCGTGATGCTGGAGCTTCGCATCCGGGCCTGTCATGTCCACGGTAGTTTCGTGACACGAGAAAACCGCCCCCCTGCGTTCAGCCTTCGGCAAGCTCTCGACGCGCCACGCCGCGACACCAGCCGAATTGTGCTGCCACCCGCAGCTTTCATGCACGAACATGAAAAAGTCCTCGACCGCTGGCCGGCAGCAGTCCGTTACATCGAGCAGAACCAGCTGAACGAGTTTTTCGATGGCGATATCAGTGAACTCGGCGTCATCATGCTGGGCGGTCTCTACAACAACACCATGCGTGCGCTCATGCACGAGGACCTGGCCGATCTTTACGGCGGATCGCGCATCCCGCTGTATGTCATGAACGTTGCCTACCCCGTGATTGATGCCGAGGTGCTGCGCTTCTGCGAAGGAAAAAAAGCAGTGCTAATCGTGGAAGAGGGCCAGCCCGATTACCACGAGCAGGCAATTCGCGCTGTGTTAAGCCGTGCGGGGCTTGGCACGATCGTTCATGGCAAAGATCTGTTTTCGATGGCGGGTGAATACACCGTTTCCGAACTGCGCGCAGGTGTGCGGGCATTCGCAACGCGATATCGACCGTCAGCGGTTGCTGCGCCCGTACCGATCTCGATCAAGCGCGATCGCCCAGCCACCGCCGCCGCTGCGGCAAGTGTCAACGCCCGCCGCGCGGCGCCCGAACTCAATGATGTCGTTCCGGCCCGGCCACCCAGTTTCTGCACGGGCTGCCCCGAACGACCGATTTTTTCCGCGCTTACACTGACTCAGCAGGACATTGGCGAGCACCATATCGCTGGCGATATCGGTTGTCATCTGTTCGCGGCTATGCCCCCGTTCCACCTGGGCGCCTCCACCATGGGCTACGGGCTGGGAGCGTCAAGTGCCGCGGCGCTGGGAATCTCTGGCTCCAAGCGCGCAATCTCCATCATGGGCGACGGCGGCTTCTGGCATAACGGGCTCACGAGCGGAATCGCAAACGCAGTTTTCAATAAGTCCGACGGTGTCATTGTCATTGTCGACAACAACTACTCGGCAGCCACCGGCGGTCAGGATATTCCGTCGTCACGGGCAGATAACCCCAATCGCAGCACCTACCATCCAATCGAAGCTGCTGTCCGCGGCGTCGGCGTTCAGTGGGTACGCACCATCCATGACACCTACGACGTGAGAGCCATGCGAGATGCGCTCAAAGAGGCGCTCACCACCGACTTCAAGGGCCCGAAAGTTGTTATTGCCCAAAGCGAATGCATGCTGAATCGGCAGCGACGTGAACGCCCGCAAAAGGCGGCCGCTACAGCGCGCGGCGAGCGGGTGCTCAAGGAAAAGTTTGGAGTTGATGCAGCAGTCTGTAGCGGTGATCACGCCTGCATGCGCGTATCGGGCTGCCCATCGCTATCGCTCAAGCCAAGCGGCGATCCGCTCAAGCCCGATCCGGTCGCAGCCGTCGACGATAGCTGCGTTGCCTGCGGGCACTGTGGCGAGGTTGCCGATGCTGCAGTGCTTTGCCCGTCGTTTTACCGGATCGAGTGGGTGCGAAACGCAACTGGCACGGAGCGTCGGCTCGATCGGATACGACGGGGGGTCACCCAATGGCTCCAGGCGCGTCGAAGTCGTTCGCTCGCGGCGCGATCGCTGATTGTCGAGGCAGCACAATGACCGCCCAGCCCGCAGTTGCTCGAGGCGCAGACGCATCGCACCCGATCACGATCGCCATTATGGCAATGGGTGGTCAGGGCGGCGGGGTGCTCGTCGACTGGATCGTCGATCTGGCCGAGAACAACGGCTACCTCGCCCAATCAACTTCTGTCCCAGGCGTCGCACAACGCACCGGTGCCACCATCTATTACGTTGAGTTATTGGCTGCAGCGCATGCCGAGTCGCGCCGCGCGCAACCGGTGTTCGCGCTCATGCCAGTACCGGGCGAAGTCGATATCGTCATTGCAGCCGAGTTAATGGAAGCAGGCAGAGCGATTCAGCGCGGCCTGGTCAGTAAGGAACGTACGACCTTAATCGCCTCCACACATCGCGACTTCGGCACACTCGAAAAAGTGGTGCCTGGTAACGGCATCGCCGATTCTGCGGCAGTGCTCGAAGCGGGCGATCGATATGCCCGCCGATTTCTTCATGACGATATGCAGCATCTCGCACGGCGAGAGGGAAGCGTGATCTCAGCGGCGCTGTTTGGCGCGCTCGCCGGAAGCGGGGAGCTACCGTTTTCGGACGATGCGTACCAGGACACCATCCGACGTGCAGGGGTCGGCGCGGAGCCCAGCCTGCGCGCGTGGCAGGTAGGGTGCAACGCGATTCGCGAGCCAATCCGCGCGGCAGCCGATTCCCAACCGCTGCCTGGCGAGCCGCCGCCATTGCCCGCACGAGCGGCCTCCCCCGAGGTTGAGCGTCTCCGACAGCGAATCGTGAGCGGGTTCCCCTCCATCGCCCACCCCATGCTGGGGGCTGGGCTTCAGCGGGTTCTCGAATATCAAGATCTCGCCTACGGCGACGAATACCTTGACCGAGTAGCCAAAGTGCATGAGCGAGCTGCCGCAGCGGGCGGGGAATCGTATGGGCACATCGGCACGATCGAGGCGGCGAGATGGATCGCTGTGGGTATGGCCTACGATGACATCATCCGCGTAGCCGACCTGAAATCGCGCGCGGAGCGATTTGTTCGTATCCGCCGTGAGGTCGGCGCGGGTGAGTCTGAGGTGGTGGGCACCACCGAATACTTTCATCCTCGCCTCGAAGAAGTTCTCTCCATGCTGCCGCGGGGAATCGCGCAAAGACTCGAACGCTCTCAGGGCCTACGCAGCTGGATTGAGCGTCGCTTGTCCAAGGGCCGGCGTGTGCGTTCGCACACGATCAGTGGCCAGTTGATGCTGCATGGGCTGGCATCGCTTCGCTTCATGCGACGCGCTAGCCTACGGCACCATCTCGAGCAGCAGCACCTTGACGACTGGCTGGCTCGGGTGGCGCGCGCCTTCGAACATGACTACCGATTCGCGGTTGAACTGATACGTTGCCGGCGAGCCATCAAGGGCTACAGCGACACGCACGCCCGAGGCCTCACCCGCTTCGACCGGCTGATGCGTGCGGCTGAGCAGCTTCAAGGACGCGCCGACGCAGCCGAAGCGATGGCGTCGCTTCTGACCGCATCGCTTGCGGATGCGCAAGGCGGAGCGCTCGAGCGCAGATGGAAAGCGCTCGAGCTACAGCCGCTCTAAGTCATGAAGCGTTGGTTGTAAGCCCAGCCTCGAAGGCCTTTACCTGTAGCGCAAGGTACTTGGACAAAATCCGGCACTGCGCGAAGCTGCCCGCGATGAACCAGAGGCCTCGCTGACCGGTCCGGTTGAATACCGAGTTCAATTCCTGTGTCTTGGGGTTAAGACCCCAGACCCGGCCTACCCGGGCAGCGACCTCTGGGCCGAACAGCCTGCCGACCAGGTGCTCGGGGCCGTGATATCCCGTAGCAAATACGATGAGATCAGCTGGTAGAACGCTGCCATCGCGAAACCTGATTCCATCGGCAACGATCTGGTCAATATCGTCGTACTGGCGAACCGGAATCTTGCCCTCAGCAATCAGATTCGAGCAGCCCACATTGAAGTAGTAGCCACCGCCGCGGTTCAGGTACATGAACTGCCAGCCGGTTTCATCTTCCTCGTTGATGCGGAAGCCCGCCCGCTTTAACGCCTCAATAAGATCTCGATCAATTTCGCGCGCCTGCACCGCGAGCATACGATGCAGTTTTTCGAACCAGGCGAGCGGCATCGATGCGGCGATCTGATCGCATTCATCGAGCGTGCGACCCTCATGGTAGAGGGTGTAAGGCAGCTGCCCTGCGGGCTCCACCCCCACGATCAGCGTAGGGCTGCGTTGCACCATGGTGACTGACACGCCGTTGGAGTGAAGATCCTGCGCGACATCGTGGCCGCTGGTACCGGTTCCAACTACGACCGCGTGACGCCCTTTCCAGGGCTTGGGGTCTTCGTAGCGGCTTGAGTGCACCGCCAAACCGTGAAACGAATCAAGGCCCGGTGGATTCGGCATGATCGGCGTGCCGCTTGCCCCGGTTGCCATGATGATATGCCGTGGCCGCATGGTGCGTTCAACGCCGTTCTGGCGAAACCGCGCAATCCAACAATCATTCGCCTCATCACGCTCGGCACCCAGCAATTCAGTACTGGTCCAGTAGTTGATTTCCATCGCATCGACGTAAGCTTCAAACCAGCTGGCTAGTTTGTCCTTAGGAAGGTACGTCGGAAAATTGGGCGGAAAAGGCATGTAAGGCAGGTGGTTCGCGTACACCTGGTTGTGCAGCGTGAGCGCGTGATACCGGAGTCGCCAGTTGTCGCCAATGCGTGCATAGCGATCGATCACCAGCGCATCCACATTAAGTTGCCTGAGACGCGCCGCAATCGAAAGCCCCGCCTGTCCACCGCCAACAATCAGGACCGTCGGGTCGCGATCGTCGTAGCGAGAGTCAAGCTGACGCCGGTCAAGCCAGTTGGGTCCGCTGAAGTCTCGCGAATAGACCTCGCCACGCGGCCGCCGACCGCCGATCGTCTCTTCATGACCTTTGAATTCGTCGACTTCGGTAAACAGCGTCCAGGCCTTGGGTGCGTCACCATCCAGAGACTGAGGGTCTAGGCGCACGATGCCACGGGCACGCGCGGTATCGGTTTCGAACCGGAAAAACACCTCGATGACGGTGTATCCCGCGCGCAAGACCTGAGCCGGTGCAGAACGCTGCGTATCGATTACAAACGCTCTGGGATGTCCATTTCGACTGGCGGCGGAAAGGGTCTGCGCGATGAGCCCGGCTCCGCTGAGCGTGCGGATCTCACCAGTGAAGGTGACCATATCGCGCCAGTGCGAGTCGGTACGAAACAGTGCTGTGACATCACCTACATTCGCTTTGGCAAGGGCCGCAGCAAATGACTCCAGCCAACGCGTCGCGGCGGCTACTTCGGTCTGCTCTTCTACTGCCATCGTCATGTTCAGTGTCCCGGAATAAAACGCAGGTCGACTCAGCTCAAAAGTTTACGAACATCCGCGCCGGAGAGATCGATATCCCCCAATCGAATCAGGCCGCCTTTTCGGAGACTATAGCGGGCACATCGGGCATCTCACGCAGCAGGCGACCAAAGCCCGGCACGCTGGAATGTCCGCCTAGCATTTTCAGTACTTGCCAGATCGCGACGTTGTTCGTGGTAAGCACCGGCTTGCGGACCTTCGCCTCCAGCTCTTCAATGATGGGCAGCGTCCACCAGTTGCCACACGCGAGAAACAGGACATCGGCATCCGGGCGATCGGCTTTCAAACCCAGTTCGATAGCCGTCTGCGGCGGCATGCGACCGATATCGTTGTTGCGCGAGATCTCGGCCGCCTCCTGCGTCAGCACTTCAATACCGTGCGAGGTTAGAAAATCGGTTACCTGCTGATTCGTTTGCGATGACCAGGGCCCGGCCAGCGCAACACGCCTGGCCTGATAGGCGCCCATCGCAGCGATCATCGCGGTAGCGGCCGTGGTGGCGCGCTTGCCGGTGGCATCGTGAATTCGCTGGATCAGCTGGGCGTCATAGCCTTTACCCATACGGGTTGAAGGAGCAGTAGCCGCCAGCAGAATGACATCGACATCGGCATCTGCAAGCTTCCTCGCTTCTTTCTCGAGCTCAGCCACGATTTTCAGGGTGGACTCGGGATCAACGCTTGCCAACCCCAAACGGGTGACGTGAAGCGAAACGCTGGAAGGCAGCGTTGCCGCGAATTCTGGCTCCTGGGTTGAATTCGATGAGGGCACCAGCAGGCCCACCCGTTGCTGTTTGACGACTCGCTGCATCTGCTTTCTCCCTGTCGCTATCGCGCTGCGAATAGCCCAGACAATAACCGATCCGAAGGCAGCACCGCCTGCAACGCGATCAATCGCCATTTCA